>JANPCJ010000054.1:0-16828 GCA_031430895.1 Chloracidobacterium sp.
TTTGTTTGTCATGCTGATTGATAAGCAAACCGAAAACGATGCAAGCAAACATCGGACAGTCAGGAAGGCGGGCTTGCCCCCGCTCTTACTTGGCTAGTTCGGAGCACGGCACATTGGTGAACTACAGCGTGACGAGCAGCATTGGTTTTAGCGAAGAATTCGTCTAATATAATGCCGGTATGAACGCAAATTCAGACGAACGGATCGTGACAATCTTTGGCGGCTCGAAATGCGCGCACGATTCGCCCGAATATATCGAAGCGAAGGACCTCGGCTCGCGTCTCGCCCAGGCCGGGTTTACTATCTGTACCGGCGGATATCTCGGCATAATGGAAGCGGCGTCGCGCGGGGCGAGAGAAGCGGGCGGTCGTGTGTACGGCATCGTGATGAATCAGTTCAAATCCGAGCCAAACCGCTATCTGACCGACAAAGTCGCGACAAATCATTTCTACGAGCGGCTGCAGAATCTGATCACGCGATCCGTCGGCTTTGTCGCTCTTCGCGGCGGAATGGGGACGGTCACCGAGATTTCACTCGTCTGGAACAAACTCCAAACCGGCGTTCTCGGCCGCCGTCCGCTGGTTTTGGTCGGCGATTGCTGGAAACCGGTCGTCGAAGCCTGGAAGGCAAATCTGGTCGTCAGCGACGCAGATGTCAGTTTCCTCGATTTTGCCCCCAACGCCGAGGCCGCCGCCGCCATTATCGTCGACAAATCAAAAGGAGTGGTGTTGTGACTGGAGGGTGAGCATCCTGCTCGCCCGTAGTTCTTCTTTAAGTGCCGCGTCTCAAGACGGCAGCACGGGCGAGCAAGATGCTTACCCTCCAATCTATTATGAATTGTCCAAAATGCAACACTCAGTTAATGGATGGGGCCAAATTCTGCGGTTCATGCGGCCTCGTTATGCAAGCTGCTCAGCCGCCACCGCCTGCGACCTCGCCCGCACCCGGCGACGCTTTTCATTTCGATACCGACGGCCGCGGGCAGGGACGCGGCTACACATGGGCCATCGAGCATCAGGGAGCATTTGCTCTCGCGGTCGTTCATTTGCAGCCTGAAAACACGATCGCCGCCGAGGCCGGGGCGATGGTTTCGATGTCGGCGAACATCGATCTTCATTCTGAATTAAAAGGCGGTGTTTTTGGTGCATTAAAACGCGCCGTCGGCGGCGAATCGGCGTTCGTCTCGACATTTACAGCTCGCGGCGGCCCGGGCGAAGTAACATTCGCCCCCGGCGCGCCCGGCGATGTCGCCGGCATCGAGATGCGCGACCAGATGTTTATGGTCCAGTCGAGCTCATATCTCGCCGGCGACCCCTCTCTTGTCGTCGATACAAAATTTGGTGGAGCTAAATCATTCTTTGGCGGCGAAGGCCTATTTGTTTTACAGGTTTCGGGCGCCGGTTTGCTGCTCGTCTCCTCATTCGGAGCGATCCACCGCCGAACCCTGCGTCCCGGCGAACAATACGTCATCGACACCGGCCATCTCGTCGCGTGGGAAGGCCAGATGCAATACAATATCCGCAAGGCCGCCAAAAGCGGGTATCTCCGAAGCATGCTGAGCGGCGAGGGAATGGTCGCCGAATTCACCGGCCCCGGCGAAATCCTTATCCAAACCCGCAATCTCGCGGCCTTCGCCGGAATGCTAAAACCCTTCTTCCCATCCCAAGGCGGAGGCAGCGGTTTTAGCTTTGGCAGCTAAGGCGGACTCGAATTACGAATTACGGCTCGAGAATATGGATTCAATTTACCCTTCGTTCGTAATTCGTAATTCGTAATTCGTAATTAGTACGCTCATGCACGAGGCCGCACACAAACCAGAACGTCGCTTCAGCGCACTCGCCGTTTCGCGCGGTATAGGTATTGGTCGTGTCGTTTTCCTGCATGGCGAAAAGAGGCAATTTTTCCGCGTCGATCTCAATGAACATCAGGTCGGAACGGAGATCGATCGCTTTTGGGCAGCGGTGGAACAATCGGTTGGCCAGCTTCATGAATTAGCTACAAATAACGGTCCCGATCTACATAACGACGTGTCGAGCATATTTGGCGTTCATCTTTTGATTATCGAAGAATCTTCGCTCGTCGAAAAAATCAAGACGGTTATAAACGATAAAAAGGTAAACGCCGAATGGGCTATAAAGGTAGTTGCCGATCAGTATCTCGAGAAGCAATTAGCGGTTGCCGACGGGCGTTTTCGCGAAAAACATCTCGACATCGAGGATGTCGCCGAGCGGCTAATGACCGCTCTGGGCGGCTCACCGTCGAAAGCGGAGCCTGCGTATTCGGGCGCCGTCGTCGTCGCCCGCGAGCTGCGGCCGTCGGCGATTATCGAATTGGCAAAGAGCAATCCAGCCGCACTAATCACCGAACGCGGCGGATGGACGTCACACACATCCATTCTCGCCAGGGAATTTAAGCTGCCGATGGCATCGGGCATCAGAAACCTCTCGAAGCTATTCGGGCATGGCGATCACGTCATTGTCGATGGAATTCAGGGCGAGGTTATTCGCAACCCGCGAATCGAAACGGTCGAGCATTTTCGAGGCATCCGGCAACACAATTCAACTGTCGGTTCGCCCCCGTTGGCCGGCGAAAAAGCCTTGGCTACCATCGACGGCGCCCAGATCGCCATTCGCGTCAATGTTGATCTCCCCGATGGCTATACGTACGCCAGGACTCTTGGGGCTCGCGGAATCGGGCTCTTTCGCTCTGAATCAATGATAGGAAATCTCGGAGCATTGCCCTCCGAAGATGAACAATTTGAGGTTTATCGTCAAATCGCCGACGCTGCCGGCGAGGATCGGGTGAAAATCCGAACATTTGATATTGGCCCCAACCATTTTGAGCGCCGCCGATCCGTAGAGGGCAATCCGTCGCTCGGACTTCGGTCAATCCGTTTAAGCCTGTCGGAAACATCGGATTTCCGCATCCAAATTCGAGCCATACTTCGGGCCGCTGTCGATAAAAATATCGATATCGTCCTCCCGATGGTCTCAGGTATAAGCGAGATCGAGCGGTCGAGGTCAATCCTCGACGAGGAGCGAGCAAAACTCGAACAAACCGGCATCCCTACCGGCTATCCGAAGCTTGGAGCTATGATCGAAGTTCCCTCAGCCGTCATGACGGCACACGAGATTGCTCAAAAGGTCGATTTTCTATGTCTCGGAACAAATGACCTGGTCCAATATCTCCTCGCCGTCGACCGGGATAACGACGCGGTCGCCGAGTGGTATCAATCGCTTCATCCAGCCGTGATTCGCGCGATTTCAGAGGTCCTCGCTGCGGCGAAAAGTGCCGCGATCCCAGTCGCCGTGTGCGGCGAAATGGCCGGTTCCCCCTTTTACGTGCCGGTTTTGATCGGTCTCGGAGTACGCGAATTGAGCATGAACGTCACTTCCATAACCCAAGTACGCCGGCTTGTGTCGGGAATCACATTGGCTGATAGCGTTGCTCTGATTGAGAGCATAAAGACCGCCGAGACAGCCGACCAGACCGAACATCTGCTTCGCGAATTCTATCTCGAAAATTGGAATCATCTTTTTCCACCGGGACTTTTGGATTCCAAACACCGTTAATAATTTCAGAAAAAACTAGAATCGGGCTCGTTTTGTTAGTTTACTTAACCGGAAGGCTCGCTTGCCCGGCGTGAATTCCACGGCGCACAAAGCCGAAATCCGATTGAGACGAGTGCTGAAAATGAATCAATCTCCGATAGAGAACTTTCGAGTGCCAAATTTCAAGCCGCTATCGCTGGCCGGGGTCTTTATTTTGACGATCACCGCCAGTCTATTCGGCCAGACGAACGATAGCAGTCGTAAGAATAACCCGTTTTCACCAAGCCCGCCCCGCAAGGTGAAACAGGAAGCTCCGGTTCCTGGTCCGACGAAATCCAATTCTCTCGAGGTCTCATTCATAATGCAAGGCGGCCCGGAAAGGCCGCCAATACAGGAAGACCGTCCGACTATTGCGCAGACCACTTTTAAGATCGCAAAAAACGCCGATCACGCCTCCATGCCGCCGACCGAGATATACAAAGTTGCTGTCGGCGACGTGCTGCTGATTAGTCTAAAAAATGCTCCGCAAGGCTCCGGTTACTACACCGTTCGGCCTGATGGAACGATTGATTTTCCGCTCGCCGGTGAAAACGTGATCGTCGCCGACCAAACGGCCGAAATTATTGGGGAAATCCTTTCGGCCGGAATTATAATCTTTCGGGACGCTCAGGTAGAGGTAAAGGTTCGCGAATACGGCAGCCATAAAATCACGGTTTCCGGTATGGTCGACCGTGCGGGCGTGAAGAGTCTCCAACGCGAAGCGATGCCCCTGTTTGCCATCCGCGCAGAGGCCGGAGTCGATGCCAGGGCGACGAAGGTACTGATTACCCGTACACCTCAGCAAGACCGAGAAACCTATGCATTAGGCGATGCAAAAACCGACAACATATTGGTCTATCCAGGGAATACCGTCGAGTTCACAACGGAGGTTGGAAATCTTCGCCAGACGGGAGCAATGTATTATTTTGTCTCCGGCGAGATCGTCACCGCCGGCCAACGCGAATTGACCGAGGGTCTCACGCTTTATCAGGCCGTAATAGCGTCGGGCGGGCCAAAGGGCGATCCGAAGAAAGCGATAATTCGCCGGAAAAATCTATCGGGTGTATTGGTTGCCTTTGAACACAATCTTCGCTCAATCAGAGGAGGGAAATCGGCAGATCCCGTACTATCACCCGGTGACGTGATCGAAATCAAGAATTAATTTCTTGTTACATAAGATTTGATTGTTCAACATTTTTTGCTATACTTTTCGAGCCTTGATAATGAAGCGCGTCGGGTGATCGCATTTATGAAAATAAATGAGGAAAGTCCGAACACCATAGGGCAGCGAGCCGGATAACGTCCGGGCATTCGTGAAAACGGGTGACGACAAGTGCAACAGAAAATATTCCAGCCTCGCAAGAGGTAATGGGTGAAATGGTGAGGTAAGAGCTCACCGGCGTGGTTGGTAACAGTCGCGGCCAGGTAAACTCCTCGCGGTGCAAGGCCAAATAGGGAAACGTGTTATTCGAGCTGCCCGCTCGATGTCCGGAGCGATCCGGCGGCGTTTCCGGGTAGGCCGCTCGAGCCATGCGGTAACGCACGGCCTAGATGAATGATCGCCGCCCGTGATGAGCGGGAGACAAGATTCGGCTTATAGACGCGCTTCATTACTTGGTAAAAATTGCCCCCGTTTAGAAAATTACAGGAGAAGTCTTTTTTATGGCAAACCGGAAAGGTGTATTTATTGGTGCGTATGTACCCAATGAGCTAAAGGAATCGCTGCGGCGCCGGGCGGCCGGCGAACATCGCACACTTTCACAGGAGATCACGCGAATCCTGGTCGAGGCCGTCCATGGTAAAGGCCTGCCGGCCGGCAGCGTCGACCGCCGCGGCAACGCCGTCGTTCCGCGCCGCCGCGCGACCGATCCGCCTACCCGCCGCCGCGCCGAGGATCTGCCTTATATGGCGCCCGAAGGTAAAAAGAAATAAGTTGACCTAAATTTATCAGGAGCGTTGCCATATTTTACACCGGCAACGCTTTTTCCGCGCTTTGGTTGTCTGTTACCATCATTAAATAATGCATCGAAATACTCTTGCTTTTGTGATCGCAGCCGCCATCGGCGGATTTATCGCCGGTTTTTGGCTCGCCAATTCGCTAAACCGGTCGGCGGGGAATTCAACCACGGCAGCACCTGTTCAATGGTCAAACACCAATTCCAATACGGCTCAAGTTGCGAATGAGACAGATTTGACCATCGACGAGTTGCGGACCAAGATTGCCGAGGCTGATAAGAACCCGAGCAATTTCGCGTTTCAAAAAGATCTCGGAACCGCTCTCTATCGGTATGCGGCAATGAAACAGGATCCAAGCCTGCTAAACGAAGCCGTTCGAATTCTCGAGCGCGGAGACTCGCTAAATCCCAAGGATTTCGACATCCTCGTCGCACTTGGAAACGCCAATTTCGACATCGGATTTTACAAGCGAGACGCCGCCAGCTTTCAAAAGGCCCGAGACCTCTATACTCGTGCACTTGCCATAAACCCCGATGACGCCGATGTAAAAACGGATTTCGGATTAACATTTTTTCTGCAGGAGCCGCCCGCCTACGACAAGGCCGTCACGGAGCTCACAAAGGTTTCCGCCGCAAACCCAAAGCACGAGCGTTCGCTGCAATTCCTGGTGCAAACATTTGTAAAACAAGGGAAGTTGGCTGACGCCGAAAAAGCTCTGGCAAAAATCAGAGACATTAACCCATCCAACCCGGCAATCGCCGAGTTGACAACTCAAATTTCATCCGCGCAAGCCGGTCCAGCCAAATGAGAGAAGCATTTTTTATCCTGTTGGTTGTCTTTGTGCTGTTAGCTCTAACCGCGATCCGTTATCGCAAACAGATCGCCGGTATGATCGGCCTCGCCCGGATGCTAAAACAAGCCAAACGCTCGGCCACAGAAAGCTCAAAAGCCTTTCCTGCGAATCCTGAGAAAAGCACACAGCTCGTAAACTGTTCAAAATGTGACATTTGGGTGCCGCAGAAAAAAGCCGTTAAATTCCGTGAAGGCTTTATTTGCTCAGACGTCTGCAAAAAAGTAGAACAGGCTGCCGAGCCTGTTCATCGAGCTTAGGCTGAGTTAATACAGCGACTCGGCAGTCTATCGAATTAAACAAACCGATCCAAATACCAAACAATCATCCGATCCCCAAATAACAAGGCCACAATCGACCCGACACCCAAAAATATCCCAAACGGTAGCTGCATCTGAAAGTCTTTGTCTTTTTGCTTCATCACCAGCCCAACCCCAATCAATGCTCCGGCAAATGCGCCCAAAAAGATGGTCAATATCGTCAACCGCCATCCCAGCAAAGCCCCGATGCCGAACATCATCTTGACATCACCCAAACCCATCGCATCCACGCCGCGCAACGCTTTCCAAATCGCCCCAACGAGCCACAGCGACCCGCCGCCGACCAATGCTCCAAATAGCGCTCCGGCGAGCGAAACAACCCACGCCGGATAGCCCTGAAGCTGATTTATCGGCGAAAACAGCATATCCGAAAAGACGTGCCCGGTGAAAACAATCGGAAATACCGCCCGGACAATGAGCGCAATGACAAGCAGCGGATAGGTGATCGCATTTGGCAGTATCATATGCTCCGAGTCAATAAAGATCAGAGCGATCATCGTCGCCACAAACACCAGTGCAACGGGCAGCATGACCGTCAAACCGATCTGCCAATAGGTCAATGCAAAAACGAGCGCCGTCAGCAGTTCGACCGCCGGATAACGCCATGCAATCGATTCCTTGCAATTGCTGCATTTTCCGCCAAGCATCAGCCAGCCAAATATCGGTACATTATGGTAAAACTTAATGCCTTTTTTACAATTCGGACACGCCGAGCTCGTCAAAAGCGAAAGCTCATTCGGTACGCGATAAATAACAACATTCAAAAAGCTGCCGATACACGCTCCCAGAATAAAAACGAAGATATAACCGATCCATTCCGGTATTCCAAGAACTGACTCGAGCGAAGCTGCGAGTAGAATGCACATATAAGTTTTAAACAACGCAGAGATTCTCAGCCTGAGCTCCAATTACGGCCGAAAGGGAAATATTTTGGTCAAACGTCACCAGCCGCCGGTGATGTTTTGTGGCAAGTGCCAATAAATAGATATCGGTAATTTGTTTCGGCGTGTGAATGCGATCCGATGCAAATAAATTCGAATCTACCACCGAAACATTATCGGGCCAGAATTCGTGGTCACTTTTGTCGATAAACTCGCGTAGCTTATCAAGTACGACGATGGGGGTGAATGGATTTTTTGGGCTGTACCCGGGCGTTGACATAATTCGGACAACACCGTTTTCCGTCAGCGGACAGCTTGCCCAGCCGTTATTTCTGTTTCCCGACCACCAATGGTGCGCCCGCTCCTGAAAAGTATGATCAGGGTCTAGCAGAGCGATGACAACGTTGATATCGAGCAATGAACGCACTTATCTAGATTCCTTCCTCGTCCATTATCTTCTGGATATGTTCCATCGTCACAATATCTCCCCGCGATGGGAAAAGCGGAACGCCGTTACGGTAGCGCGTTTTAGTTTTTTCTCCGTTCAGGGGCTGAGTTAATCCGTTTCTCGCCAGTCTCGAAATCACTTTACCTGCGGTTGAGCCTTCATAGCGCGCCAGTTCTTTGGCGGCCTGTAGAACGTCATCCTCAATGTCCAGCGTTGTCCTCATACATCTGATGCTAACGCACCATCTCATCACTGTCAAACCCTATTCTACTTGCAAATGGGAAACAATTGAAACAAAAAACCCATCATTTGCAACTCTTTTACTGGCAATGATTTCAAACATACTTTATTATTTCCTTGTATTAAACACCGAGCGGATAAGGAAATAACCGATTTGGAACCTACTGACATAAAAGACCCCGAATACTTTCACAAAGTTGTCGATTGCCAGTATGCGTGTCCGGCGCATACGCCTGTGCCGGAGTATATCAGGCTGATCGCTGAAGGGAAATATACCGAGGCGTACATGATCAACTGGGATTCGAACGTGTTTCCAGGCATTTTGGGGCGAACGTGCGATAGGCCGTGCGAACCGGCATGCCGGCGCGGGCGGCTGGAGCAGGAACCGGTGGCGATCTGCCGTTTGAAACGCGTCGCGGCGGATAATAAAGGCGAGGTTAAATCGCTGATGCCGCAAGGGCCTTTTGCTCCAAACGGGAAAAAGGTCGCGCTCATTGGTGCAGGTCCTGCTTCGCTGACGGTTGCGAGAGACCTCGCACCGCTTGGGTATGAGCTGCATCTTTACGACGAGCAGAAGAAAGGCGGCGGATTCATGCGTAGCCAGATACCCTCGTTCCGTCTGCCTGAGAGTGTACTTGAGGAAGAGATAGACTACATCCTCGATCTCGGTATCCACACTCATTTCAATAATTACGTCGAATCACTTAAGAGTGTACTTGAAAAAGATTACGACGCTGTTTTCGTGGGCACGGGTGCTCCGCGAGGCCGTGATCTGCCCGATCTGCCGGGACGCCAGGAAGGTGCGGCGAATATTTACATCGGCATCAATTGGCTTGGCAGCGTCGCGTTTGAACACACCGAAAAGATCGGCAAACGGGTCATCGTCCTCGGCGGCGGAAACACCGCGATGGACTGCTGCCGCACGGCCCGTCGTCTCGGCGGCGAAGACGTAAAGGTCATCGTCCGTTCACCGTTCGCCTCGATGAAAGCCAGCCCCTGGGAAAAAGAGGACGCCCAGCACGAAGACATCCCGATCATCGACAACCATGTGCCGAAGAGCTTCGTGTTCGAAGCAGTGGACAGTGGACAGGTGACAGTGGACAGTGAGGTCTCTCTGCCCCTCGCCGAGCGGAAAGGCTCCGCTTTTCCGTCGGGCGATAAATTAACATCGGAGGCTACGCCTCCGCTCCGAAGCCGTCTCATCGGCATGACCTTCGAAAAGGTCGAGGCCAAATATGACGAGAACGGCAAACGCTCGCTAGTCGCAACCGGCGAACCAGACGTTTTCTTTCCCGCAGACGACGTTCTGATCGCCGTCGGACAGGAAAACAGCTTCCCATGGATCGAACGCGACATCGGCGTTGAATTCGACAAATGGGAAATGCCGGTCGTCGATAAAACGACGTTCCAATCGACCAATCCACGAGTATTCTTTGGCGGCGACGCGGCATTCGGCCCCGAGAACGTCATAACCGCTGTCGCCCACGGCCACCAGGCCGCTGTCTCGATCGACCTCATCTGCAAAGGCGAGGACATCAACAAACGCCTTTCGCCCTATGTAAACCTCGTCAGCCAGAAAATGGGCATCCACGAATGGGCTTATGACAGCGAGGTAGTCAACGACGAGCGCTACATCGTGCCCCAAACTGACAAGGCCATCACGCTCAAAGACCGAAAACAGGAAGTCGAATTGGGCTTTAACCCGCTCGCCGGCTATGCGGAAGCGATGCGGTGCCTCAACTGCGATCAGCAAACCGTTTTCAACGCCCCAAAATGCATCGAGTGCGACGCCTGCGTCGATATCTGCCCGACGAGCTGCATCACCTTCACCCCAAACGCCGAAGAGCCCGTTTTGCGCACTGTTACAAAGGTTCCCGCCCTCAACCTCACGCAAGACCTCTACATCTCCGAGCCGCTGATTCAAACAGCCCGCATCATGGTCAAAGACGAAGACGTCTGCCTCCACTGCGGCCTCTGCGCCGAACGCTGCCCCACCGCCGCCTGGGATATGCAAAAATTCTGGTACAACGTCACCAAAGCCGGCGAAATCAAGTACGAGACTTGTCAGAACCAGGAGCGGTAGCGACTGGGTTCTTCCGAAACGATGTAAAATACAAACAGAGGTAAAGTTATGACAGCTCAAACAATGGAGATAATGGACGTGGTCGACTCACTTCCGATCGATATGAAGCTGGAACTGATAGACCGGCTGCTCGAAAGCATCACTCCCAGCCGAAAGGATATCGACGACGCTTGGAGTGAGGAAGTCGAACGCCGAATCGACGAGGTCGAATCCGGCAAGGTCAAACTGATACCGCTTGAAGAGGTTCGCGATCGAATGCGCCAACGTTACCGCAAATGATTCAGTCTATTCACCCGGAGGCCGATAGCGAATTCGAGGTGCAATGGAAATGGAGAGTGAGTCTTTTTTGATTGGAGTAAAACGATAGAGAGGTAAAACTATGACAGCACAAACAATGGATATTATGGAGAGGGCCGAAATGCTGCCGATCGACCTGAAGCTCGAGTTGGTTGACAGGCTCCTGGAAAGCATCGGCCCGTCCCAAAGGGAGATCGATGAGCTGTGGAGCATCGAAGCCGAGCGCCGTGTTGAAGAAGTTCGCTCCGGCAAGGTGAAAACCATCCCCGGCGAGCAAGTATTTGCCGAGATCGAAGAAAGATTCGGCAAATGACGTTTGAATTCCATCCCGAAGCTCGGATCGAGTTTATCGAAGCCATCGCGTTCTACGAAGAGTCTCGCGAAGGCTTGGGTCTGCGTCTCTCACGTGAAGTGTACGCGACGATCAGCCGAATAATTGCCGGCACCAACTCATGGCCTCACGTATCGGAGAATACGAGACGCTGCCTTACGAGACGGTTCCCATACGGCGTCATCTATGAGATTCGCGAGAACGACATCTTGATTATCGCAGTCGCACACTCCAGTCGTGAACCATTCTACTGGAGAGACCGAATCAAATAGTCCGCGCCGAACGCTGCCCCACCGCCGCCTGGGACATGCAAAAATTCTGGTCGGGCGTCACCAAAGCCGGCGAGGTCAAGTACGGGTGCAATGGAAATAATAAAGGGTAAGTTTGTCGTCCAGTTCTGCGTTGAGTGAAGTGTGGGTGCGACGTGCGGTGTGAATTAGCAGATGCGAGTTCTGAATTTCAAGTATATCGAGTGGAAAATGGCGGCCTGCTCCATCGCTTTAATCGCGCTTGGCGTGCTGGCATTCGATGTTTCAATGAGACTCTCTCGAGGTGCAACTGATCCCGATGCAATTGAGATGCTCGGTTTTGGCCTAATGCTATTGATTGGCGGAGCTGGAATCGCTCTTACTATCGCAAGTGTGTGCGTTGCTCTATTTCGGTTTCGTGACCGCTGAGAGGCTCTAAATAAGTTTCGAGGAAGCCAAACTTCTCAGTGAGGTATAGTAAATTCGACGCGACGCAGTGCAAATCGCGTCCGAAGCACAAAAAGTCCTTCACGAAGCGCTAACAATTGCTCACGAAGGGCATAAAAACTCGAAACGAAGCAGTGAAAGTCGCCCACGCCGCCAGAAAAAACGATTGTCGCAGTCCACAGGAACGTTGTAACGCTCGACAGGAACGTTGTGGTTTTGCACAGGAACGTTGTAAAGCTCGACAGGGGCATTGTTTGGGATTACAATAACGTCCGCGAGCCGTACAGGAATGTATTTTGGCAGCACATTAAAATATTTGGAGGAAAATGCTTTATGGCAGAACAGAAGACTAGACCATTGTCACCAAAACAGCTTCAAGACGACCTCGACGCTTTCGCTGCGTTGAAGGACATTTCGGGTTACACGCCCTTAAACCCTGGGTATTCGGTTGTGAACGGCACTGCGGCTAAGGTCGCGATGACGGACGCCGAGGAAAAGAGTGTTCAGGACGCCGCGACCGCCGCCGCCAGTCGCGACGACGAAATCGCAACTCAATGGGCGTTTCACGACTTCGTCCTCGGAGCCAAAACACAGGTCAAAGCCCAGTTCGGCGACAGCTCCAACGAGATCCAGGCCCTCGGCCTCAAGAAAAAGAGCGAATACAAAAGCCCGACGAAGCAAATCAACGAACCGCCCGACGCGTAGTCTTGTATGTGTTTATAGCCAGGGTCGCTTGCGAAACCCAACAAAGATCGCCAACGACCCCGGCAAACTCGCCGCTTGGCTAAGTGCCTCGCACACGAGAAAGCACCGAAGAAAAAGGCACCAACGCCATGAGGTAATATGAAAACTTTATTTATTCTCGCAAGCGTGCTCGTTGGGCTTTTCATAGCCGCACCTAGCCAGATTGAAGCCCAAAAACGACCGTCGCCTGTAAACGGAGAAAGTATTGTCAATGCATATTTTCGAAATAAGGTGATGCTAGGAACTGAGGGCCGTGCTTCATTCATTTTTTTTCGCAAGACAAATGGCTATCATCGGGGTGATGGAACCTATGCGCTAGAGGGCTACTTTGATATCCGGTTGGTGAAGGATACTGATGAACGAGGTTATATGAAGGGCGATATCTTTTGCGATACCCAGTGCATCAATATGGAGGGCCGAAACGCCGAAACGTTTACCTCGAAGGTACGCTTCTATAAGGGAACAATACTTCGGCACACCGGCCACGCCGTACTGCGAATGACAGAGCAGGGTTGGCGGGCTGAAGGATTCGTATTTACCACAACGCGAGTGCTGACAGTGACACCGCCGAAAGGGCCGATCCCTGCGAAGAACGACACGCCGTTCCCGTCGACCGGTTTACGAAAAGCAATTGTTCTGAGTGAACAGGCAAATTTACGGAAGTCCCCTGACCAGCATGGTAAAATTGTGAATAAGGTCACGAAAGGAGCCATCGTCGAAATTATCAAACAAAATGGAGCCTGGTTCTTGGTCAAGTATGCAGGATCCACAGGCTGGGTTCACGGAAACACAATCCGACTTGGTAACAACACTGACCCATGAGATCACAGAGCCGTTGAGTTATGTCTATTACCCGATGCACCACGGGACTCTTGCTTTGGGTATAATTTCGGGCGGCCTAACGCAGGAACGTGAACTGCACCGAGTCGGCGTTGAATGGAATTCCGTTTGATGTGTACGATCAACCAAAACTTTCGCAACTACGCCGCCGCTCTTACACGTATCAGGAATCGGCAGCCTTGCCGCAGAAGTATTATCTAGCCGGACGGAAAAGCAGACCTGTTCCGCACATCGATGGGCAAAGCCCGGAGAATGCTTGCTTCATATTAGGTATGGACGAACAGAATTCCCCCGAGGCCGCAAACAGCACGCGGCGAGTACCAAGTTCAACGACTCTATAATTCGCATTGCCAAGGTGAACCGCACGGGTTCGGCGTCGGCGAATTCCGTTTCGGTCGCGGAGCGACAAATTGAATTTAGCCGTGGGTTTCAACCCACGGAACCGATGAAAACAATGATCTCGTCGCGTAGCGACGACTGAATACGATGGCGAACACATATTCGAATTTGTTTTATCACATCGTGTTCAGCACGAAAGGCCGCGTCGATTTCATCGATCAGGAGATTGAAAATCGTGTCTGGGCATACATCGGCGGCATCGCACGGAAACATGGCCTGTCTGCGTTGCAGGTTGGCGGAATTGACAATCATATTCATGCGCTTACGATGGCGAAACCCGTAATTGCGCCAAGCCAGATAGCCCAATGGTTGAAGGGCGAATCATCGAAGTGGATTCACGAGGAATTTCCGCCTCTGGCAAATTTTGGTTGGCAGCATGGTTATGGAGTGTTTTCGGTCAGCAAATCGAACGTGCCGGACGTGATCGAATATATAAAGAATCAGCGCGAGCATCATAAGAAGCAGACATTTGAGGATGAATATGTTTCGTTATTGAAATTGCATGGTATTGAATACGACGACCGGTATTTATTCGATTGATTCAATCGTCACGACGCGACGACGATCATTTGATTCGATGTTCCGTGGGTTGAAACCCACGGCTAAATTCAATTGACCGCGACGCGGCCATTACAGAACAGATTCGTCGGCGGGAGGGCTATTTAATGGACAACTGGGAAAGAGTATATGCAATGAGTTTTGCGGGCGTATATCCGCATTATGTGGCGAAGGCGGAAAAGAAAGGCCGCACAAAGGAAGAGGTCGACGAGGTTATTCGCTGGCTGACGGGATACACGAAGGCCGGGCTCGCGAAACAGATCGAGAAGCGAACCAGCTTTCGCGATTTCTTCGACAAGGCCCCACGGCTCAACCCAAACGCCCCGCTCATCACCGGCATCGTCTGCGGCATCCGCGTCGAAGACATCGAAGACCCGCTCATGCAAAAGATCGGTTGGATGGACAAGCTTATTGACGAACTCGCAAAAGGCAAAAAGATGGAAAAGATCCTGAGACCGGCGAAGTAAGCGATGTCAGAACCGGGAGCGATAGCGACGGGGTTCTTCGAGGGTGGCAAGTGATATAATTCAATCAAGGAGAAGACTTATGTCAGTAATTGCAGAACTAGAAGAAAAGGCGATGAGCCTTACTAAGATGGAGCGTGGTGCTCTCGCCTCGCGACTTATTGCGTCGTTGGGAACTCCCTTTGATGATGACGATGATGACGGAGTAGAGGAAGCCCTACGACGAAGCCGCGAAATGGACGAGAATCCGGCAATGTCCCTGACGGAAGAAGAATTCTTTGCTTCGTTTGAAAAATATCGTCGATGAAGATTCGTTATACCGTCTTGGCACGGGAAGAACTCACAGAGACTTTAAAGTACTACGAGGCTGAAGCTGGCCTCGAAACGGCTGTTGATTTCTTCGCCGAGTTTGAATCGGTTAAGAGCAGAATTGCGGCGAATCCGCGATCGTTCCCAGAAATAAGAAAGGGCGTCCGGCGGTGTTTATTCAATCGCTTTCCTTACGAAGTCAACTACGAGGTAGTTGATGAGAAGACGCTCAAGATACTTGTAATCAAGCATCAGCGGAGATCTCCCGACTTCGGTCTGGATCGATAGTGCATAATGGCAATTAATGATTTCGTAATTAGATTCGCAAACGTTAACGGCACCGGCTCGGCGTCGGCGAATGCTTTGTTTACTAAGGCGGTGTTTCGGATGGGCGTGCCGGTGACGCCGAAGAATATTTTTCCGTCGAATATTCAGGGTTTGCCGACGTGGTACGAGGTGCGGGTCAGCGAAAAGGGTTATTTGGGGCGGCGTGAGGGCGTTGATCTGATGGTGAGCGTCAATCCGCAGTCGATGAAGGCGGACTTTGAAGCCGTAAAAGCGGGCGGATATTTTCTTTACGACAGCTCAAAGCCTTTGCCGCCGGGTTGCGAACGTGACGACATTACATACATCGGCGTTCCGCTGATGGAGCTTTGCAACGCCGAGTTTACCGACGCTCGGCAGCGGCAGCTTTTCAAGAACATTGTGTATATCGGCGCCGTTTCGGGCCTGCTTGATATCGAGTTCGACGTGCTCGAAGGGTTGATCGGCGAGCAGTTCAAGGGCAAGGAAAAGCTGATCGAGCCGAATATCAAGGCTTTGAACATTGGCGTGAAATATGTTCGTGAGCATTTCGACTGCCCGCTCGATATCCGCGTCGAGCGGCGTGACATCCTAAAAGACAAGATATTGATCGACGGCAATTCGGCGTGTGGACTCGGAGCGGTCTATGCGGGGGCGACGGTCGCCGCGTGGTATCCGATCACGCCTTCGACATCGGTCGTCGAGGCGTTTGGCAAATACGCCAAGAAATTCCGCGTCGATCCCGAAACCGGCAAAAACAACTATGCCATCGTCCAGGCCGAGGACGAGCTGGCCGCGATCGGCATGGTCATGGGTGCAAGCTGGAACGGCGCCCGCGCGTTCACATCGACCAGCGGCCCGGGCGTCAGCCTGATGAACGAATTCCTCGGCCTCGGCTACTTTGCCGAGGTCCCGACGGTGCTGATCGACGTCCAGCGAACCGGCCCTTCGACCGGTATGCCGACGCGAACTCAGCAATCCGACCTTCTGCTCGCCGCCTACGCCTCGCACGGCGACACAAAACACCCGCTGCTCTTTCCGGCAAGCCCAAAAGAATGCTTCGAGATGACCGCCCAAGCCTTCGACTTGACCGAACGCCTCCAAACACCCGTCATTATCATGACCGACCTCGACCTCGGCATGAACGACCACGTCACCGACCCGCTCGTCTGGGACGATAATTGCGAGTTCAAACGCGGCAAGGTCTATTGCGCCGCCGATCTGGAAAAGCTCGAACGCTATGGCCGCTATCTCGACCCCGACGACGACGGCATTCCGTATCGCACGATCCCCGGAACGCACGAGACCATCGGCGCATTCGTCACCCGCGGCTCGTCCCGCGACGAATATGGCGTCTATACCGAAGACGGCGACGCCTACCGCCGCAACGTCGATCGCCTCGCGAAGAAATGGGATACAGCAAAGGAACTGGTGCCGCAACCCGTATTCTACGGGAGGGCCGAGGGACAAGTGACGAGTGGCGAGTCAGAAAACTCCCCTCCTTACGAAGGAGGGGTGGC
>JANPCJ010000055.1:0-17394 GCA_031430895.1 Chloracidobacterium sp.
CGCATCTCATCGCCGTCGCGTCTGCTGATCCGTCCCTTCCGGTCGTGGCAAAACTCGCTGACAAGCTCGGCAAACAGGTCGCTCTTTTCTTCCTGCGGAACGTGGCCGCAGTCTTTGAGGATTACAAAACGCGAATTGAGCATCTGCCGATGCAGCTTATAGCCGTTCTTAATCGGGATGACGGTGTCCTGGTCGCCCCAGATGATGAGGGTCGGGGCGTTGATGAGATGGGCGTCCTGCTCGATATGGTTGGCGTCCCAGGCGCGTGAAGTTGCGAGCAGACTGCGATGGCCTTCGCGGTTCGATAAAGGACGTCGGACGGATTCTATGCGTTCTTTTGTAATCAGGTGATGATTGGCTTTGGCGATCGTGCCCTGCATTTTCTGACGGAGGAAAATCCGCGAATCTGCCAGAAACGGTGCGACGACTTCGCCGACGCCCCGAAACGCGACTAGCCGGAGAATCGGGTGGTTTTTCACTTCGTCATTTATTACCGAATCAATCAGGACGAGTTTTTCGACACGTTCGGGATAGTCAAGAGCAACTGTTGCCGCGATCGCGCCTCCGTACGAGCTCCCGACAATCGTGGCCCGGCCGATGCCGAGACGGTTCATAAACCTCGACACCATCCGGGCCTGCGACTGAATCGAATAGTCGAACCACGAAGGTTTTTCCGAATAACCAAACCCAAGCAGATCGACCGCGACGACATGAAACCCGGCGTCAGCCAGCATCGGTGCCGTCGTCTTCCAAACATAAAGCGACGCTGTGTAACCGTGAATCAGTATCATCGGCGGTTTCGACCGGTCACCAAATTCCTGATAATGCACCCGCGCTCCATCGACATTTATAAAATGAGAATGTTCGGAGTGGGCGACGTGGTCAGATACGTCGTCCCAATTCACGCTCCGGGCGCGGGTTAACAGCTTTACCGCAACCGCCGTGCCAACCGCTCCGCCAATCGCCAATGCCAGATTTCGTTTTTTCATCAATTCTTCCCCGCGTTCACCTGTCGCCTAGTTTATACCAAAACAACCTTTGGCTGAACAACATTTTCATCCGCGTCAAAAAATCCGACCGCGACGAGGTTTCCGGCTGTGTCGATCATCTGAACCGGTTCGCCATCGTTAAAAGCGGAGTCAAAAACGAGGGTCGAGAGGCCGTTTCTTGTTCTGTCGAGCCGGTCGTCGGGCACAGTGAATTCGGGCAGATGTGAAATGGCTCCACTCATTTCAATTAGAGCCGAAGCCGGCTCGTCCAGCTTTCCGAGGCCGTCAAGCGTCAGGCTCTGCGAAATGGTGAACTTTCCGGCACGAGTTCGACGGAGTTCGGACAGATGCGCACCAGTGCCGAGTTTTCTACCAATGTCTTCGGCGAGTGTGCGGATGTAGGTTCCGGCGGAACAGGTTACTCGCAGGGTAACGGTTTCAATGCCCGTGGTCGTACCGCCTGCTAACGCTGGCGGTTCCGACAAGTCGAGCTGGTGAATATCAACCGCGACGGCTTGGCGCTCAATCACTTCGCCTTTTCGAGCATGTTCATAGAGCTTTTTACCCTCGACTTTCTTCGCGGAATACATCGGCGGCATCTGCATTATCTCACCACGAAAACCGTCGAGTACGTTGCGAACTTCTTCAACCCTCAAAGACCTTGGGCTTTGGACTTCGGACCTTGGACTTCCCGTCCTGTCTCCCGTGTCCGTCTCAAAACCAAACCGCACGACAGCCTCGTATTCCTTTTCGTCCTTATCCAAAAACCGCGCCAGCCGTGTCGCCTGACCGACAAGTATTACCATCACCCCGGTGGCAAACGGGTCGAGCGTTCCCGTGTGGCCGACACGCTTCGTTTTCAAAATACGCCGGACACGCGACACCACATCATGCGACGTAATACCGGCCGGTTTGTCGATGATGAGAATGCCGTCCACGCCCCTAATTCTAAATTATTAATTGGTAATTGGTAATTGTTTGTAAATAAGCCGGTTGTCACCGAAGCCAATTTAGAATTCACAATGTAGAATTTACAATTAAATGTGGCGTCGCACCGAACAAAACGCGCAACGCGAGCGGGATGTAAAAGATGTTGGGCGGGCTCGCGAGCGAACAATGAACCGCGCGGTCAAACTGCTTGCGGCAAAACCGCGGTCAATCAGAGAGCTGCGCGACCGTTTGCTTGAAAAACTATGGACGGACGAGGCGATTGTCGATGCGGTCATTGAAAAGCTAAAGGACTATAAATATCTCGACGACGAACAGTACGCCCGCGATCTGGCTGTTTCGCAGCTGCGGCAAAAACCACAAGGCAAGCGCCGTCTTCGCCAAACAATGTCGCGGAAAAAGCTCGACAAAGAAACTGTCGATGGCGCCATAAATGACGCATTTGAAAAATTGCCGGAAGATGACCTGATAACCCTCGCTATCGAAAAGCGTCTGCGGCTAAAGGGAAAGCCGGAAACACGCGATGATGCCAGGAAATTTTACGATCACCTTTTGCGGCAAGGATTTGGGTACGATCTGATCCGTGAAAAGATGGCGGCTGTTGCAAGCCGGGATATTGAAAACGATGACCAGGATTAGCTACAACAACCGGAGATTCCGCGCCGTCCAAAATTCCGTCGACCTCTCGGCGAGCCTGTACTTGAAGAATTGTCGAACCTACGATAGATTCGTCTCGTAATAATTTTTGCAAGGGCAGTGCAAAGGATAGTGTCCTAATCTTGTGGTGTTGACTTAAAACTCCGTGTTCTTTGTGTCTTCCTTTGTGTTCTTTGTGTCAAACGCTTTATATTCGCCGCAAAGAACACAAAGTGGATGTCTGGGCATCCCTACCACCACACAATTGGTGCCGGGCTAGTTTCCGAATTGGCTCGTTTGTAGTGCAAATATATGCTTCTCCTCATTGCAGTTTTGGCTATTGTGTCGGCTGCGTTTCTGCTATTTCGGTTTGCGAAACGGCATGATTCTGGGCCTTTGGCTCAAATTCCGATTTCAAACGAACCGCCGGTAAATGCCCGGCCGCTATTCGCGCCATCGGACGAAGAGCTTCGCCTTGAAACTATTCAGAAAGAGGCTCGCGCGATTGCCGCGCGCGAATATCATTCCAAAACGAAGGCCCGCGCGGTGATAGACGAAGCACTCGATCTTTGGCACGCCCGGCCAAACCGCACGAGCGCCGCCGAATTGCTCCGCGCAGCGGCCGAAAACGGTCTCGATGGCGACTTTGCACGTGCCGCGACCGAAGTGATCGAATACTCGGCCGAGTCGGGCATCGACGCTCTGACCAGCAGTGATTTGGCTGAGTTGATAAACAGCCACATAGATATTCTTTCCCAATCGGAAAGAAGCTCCGGCGAAATATTCTGGCTAAATCAGGAGGTTGCCAGGCTTCGAACGGATGATGTTGACACGGGCTGAGGATGGCGGAATCGCCTTGCTCGAGTCCTAAAATATACGAACATGGAAAATAACTTACCCGTTATTTTGTTAGGCGTCCTCGTGGTCTTGACGCTGATTGTCCTTTGGTATCTCGTGACGCGATTTCTCGTGAATATCGGCGCAAAGGAGGTTGGTATCAAGGAGCGGCGCTATCTCGGCCGCCGCATGCCGCAGGGCCGCGTCGTCGCGACCGATGGCGAGGTCGGTCTTCAGGCCGACGTGTTAAAACCCGGTCTGCATTTTGTAATCTACCCAGTCGAGCGGGTGGTGCAAAAGGTGCCGCTCGTCGAGATCGGAGCCGATGAGCTTGGCGTGATCGAGGCTATCGACGGCGAGCCGATGCCGATGGGCAGTATTTTTGCACCCGACCGGGCGCAGAACGCTCACAATAATTTCCAGGACCCGATCGCGTTTATAAAACAGGGCGGCGTTAAGGGCATCCAGCTTCGCACTCTGCCGCCGGGGAAATGGGCGATTCATCCTTATCTTTTTCGCGTTTCCATCGCTCAAACAACCGTGATTCCGCCCGGAAAGATCGGCACGATTACGGCTGCGGATGGCGACCGGTTGGATCAGGGACGGCTTCATGGCAAGGCCATCAACGAGCATAAAAATTTTCAGGACGCCGAGGCGTTTATTTAAAACGGCGGGCAAAAGGGGCCGCAGGTCGAGATTCTGACGCCGGGAACATACCGCATACATACCGAGTCGATCTCGAATGAGGAGGGCAACGATATTCAGGCGGGGCTTTTTAATGTTCGCCTTTTTGACGCGACCATGATTACCGAAAATCAGATCGGGCTCGTCGAGGCGCTCGACGGCTCGCCGCTGGACCCGCGTGATTATGTCGCGATGCCGGTGACGGGACACGATAATTTTCAGGATTCGAACACGTTTATCGAGGCCGGTGGCCAACGCGGGCCGCAGAAAGACATACTTCTGCCGGGCACCTATTATGTAAATCCGCTGTTGTTTAAGGTAATTCTCGAATCCGCAAAAGAGGTCAGGCCGGGCGAAGTGGCCGTCATAGTTTCCAACGTCGGCAAAGACCCCTCGGAAGAAATCAGGCAGGCCATGGCCCGCAAGATACGCGAACGGCTCGAACAGGAAGAACAAGAGCAAATGCGTATCGCCGCCCAAAAGCTGGACGACGTCGATGGCGAAAAGGCGACCCTCGACGATATAAAAGCCGAGTTGCTCTCGGGCGACCCCGCCGACAAGCGGCTCGACAGCGGCGCTCACGAGGCATATGTCGTTCCCGAGGGCTATCGCGGTATCCAGGAAACGGTGGTCGGTCCGGGACGTTATTATGTCAACACGCTGGCCGTCTCACCGATCATTATTCCGACGACAAACCAGACGGTGGAATGGACGGCGGGCGAGGTTGCAAATACTTTCGATCCGTTTGAGGTCATTTCAAAAGACGGGTTTACGATGCAGCTCGAGGTGCGTGTCGTCTTTCGAGTAAAGCCCGAGGATGCACCATTTATGGTCGCAAAGATCGGTGACGTAACCCGTCTCATCCAAAACGTAATGCACCCGCTGATCGACTCCATATTTAGAAATCAGGCGTCGGAATCGAGTGCGATGGCATATTTGCAAAACCGCCACGAAGAACAGGAACGTGCGGAGGCCCGCGTCCGTATGCACCTGCTCAAATATCATGTCGATGTCGTCAACGTCCTTATTTGCCACATTCATCTGCCCGAAGAATTGATGAAAACGCAGACCGAAAAAATTCTCGCCGAGCAGCGGCAGAATATGTATAACGCTCAACGCGAAGCTGAGGTAAAACGCATCGAGCTCGAAAGGACCAGCTCGCAGGCCGACAATCAAAAGAGCCTGATGGAAGCAACCGTCGGCGTCGATATCGCCGGCAAACGCAGCGAGCAGCGTCAACGCGAGGCCGACGGCGAAGCCTACTACATCTCGTCGACCGGTAAGGCCGAGGCCGAAAAAATGCGGCTCATTGGCGAGGCCCAGGGCGTCGCGTACAACGAGCAAGTCAAGGCACTCGGCGGAGCCAATATCGCCATGATCGAGACATTAAAAGTGATCGGCGAAAAAGGCGTCCGCATCACCCCCGACATCCTCGCCTCCGGCGGAAACGGATCGGGCGACGGCGGTATCGGAACTCTTTTGCTGCTAAACCTTTTCAAGGAACAGCTAAAAAATGGAAAGCCACCGGACGGCGATCCGATACACAGAGACGCAAAATAAAAAGTCAGAACCGCATTGCGCGAAGGTGCAGCAAACCGACAACCTTGCGGGCTGTCTTGCTGAATGAACGCTCATTCAGTTATAATTTGCACAATTGAAATCACATATAATTGGAACATAAAAGCGAATTATGAATATCACAAAAGCTGCTGTTTTAGGGGCTGGAACAATGGGTGCGGGGATTGCCGCACATCTTTCTAACGCCGGGATACCGACGCTGCTGCTTGATATTGCGCCGACGGAATTGACGACGGATGAGGAGAAAAAGGGTTTAACGCTCGAATCGCCTCCGGTGCGCAACCGTATCGTCAATTCGCTGTTTGAGGCGGCGAAGAAGCTGCGACCGGCGCCCTTTATGCTGGGCGATAGTGCACGGCTGATCACGACGGGGAATTTTACCGACGACATGGTAAAGCTCAAGGACTGTGATTTTGTAATCGAGGCTGTTGTCGAAAATCTTGAGATCAAGCACAAGTTGTATGCCGAGGTCGAAAAGCATCGCAAGCCGGGGGCGGTGATCGCTTCGAATACGAGCGGCATACCGATCGACTCGATTGCCGAGCCGTTTTCTGACGATTTTAAGCAGCATTTTGTCGGGATACATTTCTTTAATCCGCCGCGGTACATGAAGCTCGTCGAGGTGATTCCCGGTTCGAAGACAAGCGGTGAGATCGCTTGTAAGGTTTCGGGTTTTCTCGATCAGCGGTTGGGCAAGGGCGTCGTCCCGGCGAAGGACAGGCCAAATTTTATCGCTAATCGCATCGGTGTTTTTGGAATGATGGCGACGATTCACGAGATGATCGCCGGCGGTTTTACGCCGACCGAGATTGATCAGATGACTGGCAAGGCTATCGGCCACGCTTCGTCAGCGACGTTTAGGACTTCCGATCTCGTCGGTCTGGATGTGACCGCGCATGTCACGACAAATCTTTACCCCGCCGTGCCGGACGACGAGGATCGCGATGTTTTCCAGTTGCCCGACCTGATAAAGACTTTGCTTGAGAAAAAGCTGCTTGGCGACAAGACGAAGGGTGGTTTTTTTAAGAAATCCAAAGACGCCGAGGGCAAACGCGTTATCCTCGAACTTGATCTGAACACGTTTGAATACAAGCCGCAGGTTAAGGCAAAATTCCCGTCGATAGAGGCCGCCAAAGGGATTGAAGACAATGCCAAACGGGTGAAAGCACTCGTTTGGGGCGACGACCGCGTGGGCGAATTTCTTTGGAAAACAACATCGCGCGTTTCGCGATACGCGGCGAATCGCATCCCCGAAATTGCCGACACAATTGTCGAGATCGACAACGCGATCAAATGGGGATTTGGATGGGAGATCGGTGTTTTCGAGGCTTGGGACGCGATTGGCGTCGCCGAATCGGTCGAGCGGATGAGAAACGAAGGGCAAGCGATACCGGCGAATGTCGAGAGAATGCTGGCTTCGGGCGCGACGACCTTTTATAGGAATGAGAACGGAAATCATTCGTTTTACGATCTCGTTGCCGGCGAATACAAACCGATGCCGGATCGTCCGGGCGTGATGATCCTGAAAGACATCAAAGAGCGAACCGGCGTAATCAAATCGAATCCGGGAGCGTCTTTGCTCGACATCGGCGACGGCGTTGCCTGTCTCGAATTTCATTCAAAAATGAACTCGATCGGCGGCGACACGGTTTCGATGATGAATTTTGCCATCGATGAGGTCGAAAAGAATTTCAAAGGCCTCGTCGTCGGCAATCAGGGCGGGAATTTTTCTGCCGGTGCCAACATTATGATGCTCCTGCTCGCCGCTCAGGAAGAGGAGTGGGACGACATCAATATGATGGTCGCGGCCCTGCAAAGGACGGTGATGCGGCTGCGGTATTCGTCGAAGCCGGTCGTCACGGCGCCGTACGGTTTAACGCTTGGCGGCGGGTGCGAGATCGCGATGCATGGCGACAAAGTTCGCGCCGCGGGCGAGACGTATATGGGCCAGGTCGAGGTCGGCGTCGGCCTGATTCCGGCGGGCTGCGGCACAAAGGAAATGACGATGCGGGCGATGGACGCGGCAAAGAAAGCGCCCGATGCAGATCCACTTGCGTTTTTGAAAAAGACCTTCGAGCTGCTCGGAATGGGCAAGGTCGCGACCTCGGCTCAGGAAGCCAAAGCGTGGGGACTGCTTCGAGATTCCGATTCGATCTCGATGAATGGCGACCGGCTGATACAGGACGCTAAACAGGAAGTGTTGAATCTCGACGCCTCAGGCTATGTTCAGCCGGTTGAGCGAACCGACATTCTCGCCCTCGGCGAATCGGCACAGGCCGCTATGAAGCTCGCTTTGCACATGATGAAACAGGGCGGATTTATCTCAGACCACGACGCGTTGATCGGCAAAAAACTCGCCAAGGTGATGAGCGGCGGAGATCTGAATCACCAAACTCAGGTTTCCGAGCGTTACCTGATCGATCTCGAACGCGAGGCTTTCTTGTCGTTGTGCGGCGAGCGGAAAACGCAAGAGCGTATCGCGGGAATGTTAAAGACTGGTAAACCGGTGAGGAATTAGGTGCCGGGAACGCAGGGGCCCTCGCCTGCAAGCGTCCGTCTGGACGCTGACGAACATGGTTAGCATTCAAGTTGGCAAATACTAAGCGACGTCACGCCGGAGGAACCGGCGTTGCAGGCTAGGGCGCCTGCGTTACCGGGGTTTCTTCAGTTTGTTGCTCGCACGGGATCGCTTAGGCGTGAACTCTGAACGATATGCCCGAGAATTTCAAAAGCCGCCGGTTTCGCTGGTTCTGGAATTTTTTCCCGGCGTATCGCGGCACGGGCGGACGCATTACATATATCGCGGACGATTTTCGCGAGGTCCGGGTTAAATTGCCGCTCTCGTGGCGGACCAAAAATTATGTCGGCACGATCTATGGCGGCAGCATTTACGCATCGATCGACCCGATCTATATGTTGATGCTGATCCAGATACTCGGATCCGGTTATGTGGTTTGGGACAAGGCGGCGGCGATCAGGTTTAAGAAGCCGGGCAAAGATACGTTATTTGTCGAGTTTAATTTGTCGCAAGAGGAGATCGACGAGATAAGGCGGCTGGCCGAAACCGAGCGTTCGATAGACCGGATTTACAACGTGGAATTGAAGGACAAGGGTGGCGTTGTCCATGCGACGATCGAAAAGACCTTGTATATCGCGAAAAAGAGATGAGCCGCTGCGACTGGGCAAAAAATGATCTGGCTATCGCGTACCACGATGCCGAATGGGGCGTACCACTGCATGACGACCGGGCTTTGTTCGAGTTTATCGTTTTAGAGGGCGCACAGGCAGGCCTAAGTTGGGACACGATTTTGCGAAAGCGGGAGAATTACCGCACGGCATTTGATAATTTCGATCCGGAAAAGGTCGCTCTCTATCGGGAACAGAAGGTCGCGGAACTGCTTTCGAACGAAGGCATCATCCGCAACCGGCTCAAAATCGCCTCAGCCATCGCCAACGCAAAAGCTTTTTTGCGGGTGCGAGACGAGTTCGGCTCGTTTGACAGCTATATTTGGGGCTTTGTCGATGGCAAGCCAATTGTAAATAAGTGGACTGATACCTCGGAGGTCCCCGCAAAAACGGAAATCTCGGATGCGATCAGCAAAGATTTGAAAAAACGAGGATTTAATTTTGTCGGTTCGACCATCACTTACGCCCACATGCAGGCGACGGGAATGGTGAATGACCATTTGGTGACATGTTTTAGGTATAACGAATGCTGATCGACGAATTCTTAGCAGACCATGACTTTGTCGAAACCCACGACATCATCATTAGCGCCGGTGCCGACGACATTTATCGTGCCGCTAACGAGATCGATTTTAGCGATTCGTTCATTATCCGCTGTCTGATGCGTCTTAGAGGAATGTCCGGCGGCAGCATCAGGCTGCGTGATTTGAATCGATACAAGTTCGAAATGCTGGGGCAAACATTGAATAAAGAGATGGTTATCGGCCTGATCGGCAAATTTTGGACGTTCGGGGGCGGATTGCAAAAGATCGATGCCGAGAGCTTTAAGAAATTTGATACGGCTGGATTCGCAAAAGCCGTGTGGAATTTTTCTCTCGATGCTGACGGCGGTAAAACGCGATTGACAACTGAAACACGCATAAAATGCCTTGACGAAGACAGCCGCCGGAGCTTTGGCCGCTATTGGATGTTCATCCAACCGTTTAGCGGATTGATAAGGATGGAGATGTTGAGGACGATTAAACGGAAGGCGGAGATCAACCTCTAGCCGACTAAATTGATGGCAAATCTGATTGATGAATTTCTCGGTTTCACGAAGGCCCTCAATGTTGCGGAGATAGAATATGCCGTTTGCGCGATGAGGTGAATAATGAAAGTTGATATGTCGCCGGAGGGGGTTACGCAAAGATTGAAAACAATGGGTGATCTTTGGCTCTTGAGCGTCAAATTGAAGAATTCAAAACGAGTTGCAAAAGCTGGCGACGACCCAAAAAAGCTACGTGCCTTGAGGATTCAAGACTCTACTACGACCCATAGCTCGGAAATTGTTGAGTCTTGACGCGGGTTTAGAAAGTAAAACGGGAAAGTGAAATTATGAAAGAAGCAGTAATTGTATCGGCCGTGCGAACGGCTGTGGGGAAGGCGCCGAAGGGTACATTAAAAAATACGCGGCCGGATGATCTTGGGGCGGCGGCGATAAAGGAAGCGTTGGCTCGCGTTCCGGGGCTGGATGCGTCGCAGATCGAGGACGTGATAATGGGCTGCGCGTTTCCGGAGGCTGAGCAGGGGATGAATGTGGCGCGGACGGCGATGATCGCGGCGGGTTTGCCGGTCGAAACGAGCGCGATGACGGTCAATCGTTATTGTTCGTCGGGATTGCAGACGATTGCTCTGGCGGCCGACCGTATCGCGACCGGCGGTGCGGATGTTATCGTCGCGGGCGGGCTTGAGACAATGTCGATGATACCGATGGGCGGCAATGTCGTGCGGCCAAATCCGGCGATTGTCGAGTATTATCCCGATTATTATTTGAATATGGGATTGACGGCGGAAAATCTTGCCCGGAAATACGAGATCACGCGTGAGCAGGCGGATGCTTTTTCGCTCAGCTCGCATCAGAAGGCCGCCGCCGCGATTCAGAGCGGGAAGTTTAAGGATGAGATCGTCCCGATGACCGTTTTTGTCGATGAGCTCGACGAGGGCGGACGCGTTCGGCGTAAGGAAATTGTATTTGATACCGACGAAGGCCCGCGTTACGACGCAAACGCCGAAGGGTTTGCAAAGCTCAAAGCGGTATTTCACGTGAATGGAACCGTCACGGCGGGCAATTCGTCTCAAATGTCCGATGGCGCCGCGGCGGCGGTGGTGATGTCGATGGACAAGGCAAACGAGCTTGGCATCAAACCGTTGGCAAGATTTGTCTCGTTCGCGACCGCCGGATGCCTGCCCGAAGAAATGGGTATCGGACCGGTGTACGCGATCCCGAAAGCACTGAAAATGGCCGGGCTGACGCTCGATCAGATCGATGTTATCGAATTGAATGAGGCTTTTGCGGCGCAAGGTCTTTCGGTAATGAAAGTTTTGGAAATGAACCCTGAAAAGGTTAATGTCAACGGTGGTGCCGTCGCTCTCGGACACCCGCTGGGATGCACCGGGGCAAAATTGACGGCGACTATCATACAGGAATTGAAACGGCGAGACGCTCGGTACGGCATGGTCACAATGTGTGTCGGCGGCGGCATGGGCGCAGCGGGGATTTTTGAGAATCTTGGCATGAGATGAGCGGATGATCAGATCGTTCCGACACAAGGGCTTGCGAGAGCTATTTGAGACCGGAAAGTCGAAGCGTGTGCCCACTGACCTCGCCCCTAAGCTTGTGAGGCAAATGGACGCCCTCCACCAAGCAGACGAGCCGGAGCAGCTGAACTTCCCCGGCTACGACCTGCATCAATTAAAGGGCGGCCGACAAGGTTACTGGGCATTGAAGGTTAACAAGAACTGGCGTCTTACTTTTCGCTTTGCTAATGGCGACGCACAAGAACTTGACCTTGAGGATTATCATTGAGGTAAGAGATATGAAGAACACGACAGATAGGCGCCCAACTCACCCCGGCGCGATCTTGCGAGAAGATACGCTGCCCGCGGTTGGTTTGTCAGCTGCGGCCTTGGCGGACGTTCTGGGAATATCCGCCGCTGCATTGAGGAGAGTACTGCGTGAACAGGGCGCAATAACGCCGGACATAGCGAACCGTCTGGGACACGCATTTGGGATGTCGCCGGAAATTTGGTTGAGAATGCAGCAGGCAGTCGAACTTTACGATGCCCGCGTCAAGCATAAATCCGAATACGCCCGGATCGATCGAATCGCTGCGTGAGATCAAGCTGCGGACTGGATCGCGAAAGCTGATGAAGAACTGAAATAGACGGGATAACCGTATCTACGAAATGGAAATCAGCCACAGGGGAAGGAAATCTATATGGAAGCACAAATGGAAAAAGAATACATGAAGGGCGGCGAGTTTTTGATCGCTGATTCTACGGCGGGCGAGATATTTACGCCTGAGGATTTTACCGACGAGCAGAGGATGATCGGCGATACGACCAGGGAGTTCGTCGATAACGAGATATGGCCGCAGCTCGGGGCGCTTGAGGGTCATGCGTGGGAGATTGCTCGTGATCTTGTAAAGAAAGGCGGCGATCTTGGGCTATTAGGCGCGACGATTCCCGAGGAATACGGCGGCTTGGGGCTCGATCAGGTTTCGGGCGTTGTCATTGCCGAAATGATCGGCCGTGCCGGCGGATTTGGCACGACGTTTGGCGCTCAGACGTCGATCGGTTTGCTTCCATTGTTGTATTTCGGTTCCGAAGAACTCAAACAAGAGTGGATCCCGAAGATCATCTCCGGTGAGGTCGTTACCGCATATTGCCTGACCGAATCAGGCTCGGGCTCGGACGCGCTCGGTGCCAAAACAACTGCCCGACTGAGCGAAGACGGCACGACCTATACGCTGAACGGAGAGAAGATGTGGATCTCGAATGGCGGATTCGCGGATGTTTTCATCGTTTTTGCAAAGGTCGATGGAGAAAAGGAGAAGTTTTCCGCATTCGTTGTAGAACGCAGCGAAAATTGCCGCCCCGGCGCGGAAGAGCATAAGATGGGCATCAAATCGTCGTCAACGACGGCGCTGATCCTATCGGACTGCAAGATTCCGGCGACCAATCTCATCGGTAATGTCGGCGACGGTGCGAAGATCGCATTTAATATCCTAAATGTCGGCAGGTTCAAACTCGGTGCGTCGGTGACCGGCGGGGCAAAGCTCGCGATTCACGAGGCCGTCCGTTACGCTAATGAGCGGCATCAGTTCGGGAAAGCGATATCGTCATTCGGCGCGATTAAACACAAGCTTGCTGAGATGGCCATCCGGACATGGGTTGCCGAGTCGATCACTTACCGCACGGTGGGCATGATCGACGCACTGATCGGCGATGGTGCGAGCAGCGACAAGAAACTGCAATCGATCGAGGAATATGCCGTCGAATCATCGATCAATAAAGTCGCCTGTAGCGAGGCGCTCGATTATGTGGTCGATGAAATGGTTCAGATCTATGGCGGATACGGCTATTCGGCTGACTATCCGGCGGAGAAGGCCTATCGCGATTCGCGCATCAACCGAATTTTTGAAGGCACCAATGAGATCAACCGTCTGCTCATTCCGGGGCAATTAATGAAGCGTGCCATGAAGGGCAAACTCGGTATTATTCCGGCGGCAAAAGCTTTGCAGGATGAGATATTGAATCCTCAATTGTCCTTTGACGAGGACACCAGTCTGCTCGCGGCTGAAACAAAACTCGCTAAGAACGCCAAGAAGACCGCATTGATGGTGCTCGGCACGGCGGCCCAGAAATACATGATGGCCCTCGCCGAGCAGCAGGAGATTTTGCTCAACACGGCGGATATCATTATGGATGCGTATCAGATGGAAACGGCTATCCTGCGGGCAAAAAAATATGCCGCCGCGAATGGCGAAGTGGCGGCACAGCGTTATATCGATATGGCTTCAGTCTATTGCAACGACGCCATCCAGCGTGTCGAGGCCAAGGCAAAAAACACAATCGCCGCAATGGCCGAGGGCGACGAAGGCCGCACGTTATTGGTCGCGCTGAAGCGTTTTACAAAAAACAATTCGCCGATAAACACGATTGCCGCCAGGCAGCGGATCGCCGACACTATGATTTCCGCGAACACGTATGTGTCGTAGTTATCAGCTACAAGCTATTTCGAAATAGCTGATAAATGATGGATATGAGCTGACAATCTATTTAAAAAAGTCACCTAAAATGGAAAAGCCCGGTGGGTAAACTTACCACCGGACTTTTCATTTTAGAGACTGCTGCCGAATCGCGAACTAATAGTTGCGATATGATCGTACGGGTCTCAAATAATTTTTTGACCGCTGCTTCTTCGTCACCAGGTAACCACCGCCCGCTCCGGCAAGTGCGCCGATTGCCGCGCCTTTTCTGCCGCCCAGCAACCCGCCGAAAAGCAAACCTACGCCGGAGCCGATGCCAATATTAAACAGCTTTCGGTGACGCTGATACACATTCGGGCGTCTGTAGGTCGTGTATGTTCGCGTACGGCTGTTGTAATATCTCCGCGTCTGAGCATCCGCCGACGTTGCGGCCAACGGCAGCATTACCGCCAACATTGTCAACATCATAAAGGTCGTAAAGTATTTCTTTAACATAATATTTCTCCCCCGTTTTAGTCTATTACGGACATTGTCCATACCTTCCAACATGGCAAGCACCGTGCCAGAGATTCACAAACCCTTATTTCATAGCTACTTAAACGTGATACTCGCGGATCGGCGAACCCTGGTGCATACGAAATCGGCCACAGATTGACTTTATCGTGCGGTCAATCGCTTATTCGAATACGTCGACCGCGAAAGACGGCATGAAAGTTACGCATCATAAGTCCGATGCAAAATACAAAAAAGTCCCCGGCTCCATATCGCCGGGGACTTGATTTTTAGGAACGGACTCGCGAGCAATTAGTAGTTACGATAGTTGCGTGTCCGATATCGCCTGACATAGTTTTTGGATCGTTGCTTTTTGGTAATCAGATAGCCGCCTCCGGCTCCGGTCAATCCCCCGATAACCGCGCCCTTACGTCCGCCAAGCAATCCGCCGACCAACAGACCGGCTCCTGTTCCCGCACCGATATTTACCGCTTTACGGTGGCGCCTATAAAAATTAGGCCGCTTATAAGTGCTCGAAGACGTGTGTCGATGGCGATACCGCCGGGTGTCCCCCAGAGCAGTACTCGACATAGCCGGGATCATGATAGCCAAAAGCGCTAACATCAAAAACATTGTCATGTATTTCTTAAACATAAATTTCCCCCTATTAAACTTTTCGGGTCCGCAACTACCGTGCGGGAGACACGAAACCAGCGTAATACACTTAAGTATTGCCGCCGCAGGATTATTTCGGTGTATCCTGGCATACGAAACCGTATTTAATTAAATCTTGTCGAGCGGTACTTACTCTTTTACGCCAGGGTGGTTCGACGTGCATACTCGTGCAAACTGCAATATTTCAAGATGAAAGAAACGATTTTCGAAGTAGTTTTATGCTAACATCTGTTACGCATTAGCACTTCATTTTAACGGACTACTACTGTCGTTTTTTAGTGTGTAATGCGCCCGGCGCGGGCAAAAAAACTGATTCGATGCTAAAAAATTCCATCCCGGAGCTTGTCTTGTTCTTTGATCTCGAATGGGTGCCCGACGCGGTGAGCGCAAAGTGGCTGTTCGATCTGCCGGATGAGACGACGGAACTCGAGGCGATGCAACGTCTGTGGGAGATGTCGCCGCAATATAATACCGACACCAATCCGCGTCCGTTCTTGAAATACATGTTTTCGCGGGTCGTGTCGATAGCGTTTTTGTCCCGCAAGCCAGTCTTTCGCGATGGTGTGCGTGTTATCGAATTTTCGCTCAACTCGCTCCCGAAACTGCCGCTTGAATCCGATGATGTTGACGAAGCCGCGATCATCGAGCAGTTTCTCTATTTCGTAGGAAAACGCCGGCCGCAGCTTGTCGGTTATAACTCGACCGAGTCGGACCTGCAGGTTTTGATTCAGCGTGGAATGATAAATGAGGTCAGTGCCCCGCTATTTTGTGAGCGTCCGGCGAAGGCATGGGATCCGGGCGATTATTTCAAAAAATGGGACAATGAGGACCATCTCGATCTACTAAGATTATTTTCCACCGGCCAGATGAAACCAAAGCTCGACGAGCTTGCAAAACTCTGCGGTTTTCCGGGTAAGATCGATGTCAGGGGCGATCAGGTGACCGATCTCTGGCTCGAGAGAAATCTGACCAAGATCGTAGAATACAACCAGATCGACACGCTCAATACCTACCTCGTATGGCTGCGGATGGTATATTTCGCGGGGCAGATAGATGAAGAGAATTACATCGCCGAGCAGGAACAATTTCGGGAGTTTTTGGAAAACGAGACTCAAAAGGGCGAAAAAGCCTTTCTCGGCGATTTTTTGGCAAAGTGGCCGCACTGATATGGAAACCGGAAAGGTATATCACGAAAACTGCCTGGAGACGCTTGGCGGAATGCCGGATGACGTTATCGACATGACGATCACGAGCCCGCCGTATGACGATCTGCGCGATTACAACGGATACCACTTTCCCGTCGAGGACATCGCGGCGTCTCTGTATAAAAAGACGCGGCAGGGCGGCGTGGTGATCTGGGTGGTTGGCGACCGGACTTTAAATGGCGACGAGACGCTGACCAGCTTTAAACACGCGATCATCTTCCAGGAAACGGGATTTAAGGTGCATGACACCATGATCTATGCCAAAAACAATCCCATCCCGAGCGACTGCGGCAAGCGTTACCGTCAGTGTTTTGAATATATGTTCTGTTTTAGCAAGGGTCAGCCGAAGACTTTTAACCCGATAACCCAGGCAATAAAACAGGAAAAAGCGTTTAAGTCGTTCCGCATTACCAAGGTGGGCCGGAACGATCTGGAGCACGACCACGTTGCTCCGAAAGAGCGTAAGGTCAACAATATCTTTTATTACAGTGTTGGAACGTCATCCTCGAAAGATAAGATCGCGTTCGAGCATCCGGCAATATTTCCAGAGCAGCTTGTCCATGATCAGATTTCGACCTGGACCGATCCGGGCGATCTTGTTTACGACTGTTTTATGGGCAGCGGGACGACCGCGAAAGTCGCGCAGCTTCTTGGCAGGCGGTGGATCGGATCGGAAATATCGGGCGAGTATGTAAAACTCGCCGAAACGCGGCTGGCCGCTTATCTGAATTTTGCAAGCTTTTCCGCTGGAAAATAACAACCTTCTCCACGGAAAACGCGTCTATACATGATTACGAGACAATTTTCTGCTCGAAATTTGAAAGTCGGATGTTACATGTTATGAAAAGAGTTTTATTTTTGTTTTTGTCGATGTTTTGCCTGTCGGCGGCTATTTATGCCCAGCCGCGGCCGGTTGATAAGACGCCCGCTTCGACGACGGTCAGGCCGGCCTACGAAGCACGTTACGAAGGCGGGTTGTTTGGGCAGAGCGATACCGAAAAAGGCTCGCTTAGATTTGATGACGCGAATGAGCGGGTTGTGTTTTTCAAAAAGAACGGCAAGGAAATGTTTGCGATTCCGTACGCGGCGCTCATCGTTGTCTATCCCGATTCCAAGGTCGGCACGACTTCAACC
>JANPCJ010000056.1:0-3091 GCA_031430895.1 Chloracidobacterium sp.
GTCGTTTTTGACTGCGCAATTTATCTGGACACGGTTGAGTTCCATTGAGTCAAACAGATAATCGATCAACGCTCGACAGCATCGAGTAATTATTCCGCGAGCCTCATACTCTTGATCGATCCAATACCCGATTGCTGCATGCTTACTTTTTAGATCGAGGTCATGAAAACCGATAGTGCCTATAAACCGGCCGTCAAGTAAAATAAGAGCGTTGAATTGTCCGTCCTCCGCGTATCCATCCCGGCTTCGCTTGATCCAATCCATTGCATTCTCATCCGAATAATCGTCCACTGCCCAGGGCATCCATTCCTGTAGCCGACCGAGGTTTTGGCGAACGGCCGCCGTCACCGTTTCCGCGTCGCGCTTTTCCGGTAGCCGCAAGGTCAAATTGTCGTCCATTTGGAATGAGAACATGGCGAGAAATATCGATTATTCTAGATTAGCGTTCGGCGGTATAGTTCGACATAGTTGTGCGCCGCGTTTTCCCACGAATTATCTACCGCCATGCCGTTTCGCTGAATCTTCGCCCAGCCTTCCTTGTCTGCGTATGCAAAATGAGCTTCATAGATCTTTTCGAGCAGTTTATCGGAACGAAACGGTCCAAATTTAAACCCGTTTCCGGTGCCGCTGACAGCGTCCCAATTTTCAACCGTATCATCCAGACCGCCGACGGCCCGAACAATCGGCACCGTGCCATATCTCAATGAATACATTTGGTTTAGCCCGCACGGCTCAAACTTTGAAGGCATCAAAAACATATCAGCACCGGCCTCGATCAGGTGCGCCAATTTCTCATTGTAACCGATATAAACGCCAACCCGCGAAGGAGCGTAATCCCGTAAAGCCTGCAGAAAACTTTCCGATTCCTTTTCACCCGATCCAAGGGCAATAAAAAAACCGCCCGCGGCCAATATATCGCCCGCTCCCTGGCGAATCAATTCAACGCCCTTTTGCGCGGTAAGCCGCGTGACGCTGGCAAAAATTGGACGATCGGGTTCGTGCGGCAACTGGAATTGTTCGAGCAAAGAGCGCTTACATTCGCGTTTTCCGCCCAAGTCGTCTATTGAGAAATGCGCCGGCAATTCCCGATCGGTTGCCGGATTCCAAACCTCATAGTCGACCCCGTTTGTTATCCCGACCAAACGGTCGGCTCGCAGCCGGGTCACCCAGTCAAGTCCATAACCATTTTCGCCGGTTTGTATCTCTTGAGCATATCGCTTGGAGACAGTCGAAAGCGTGTCAGATACTTCAAGTCCCGCCTTCATTGCCGACGCATAACCGTTGAAACTAAAACAGCTTTGAGCCAGGTCGCTGGAAAAGCCGAGACTCGGCAATTCTCCAAGACTAAAGCCGCCTTGGTAAGCCATGTTATGGACTGAAAAAACCGTCCGCGTACCCCGCCAGTACGATTCATACCGACGCCTCGACGCCAGTTCAACCGCCGCAAAACCGCAATGCCAGTCGTTCAGGTGAAGAATATCCGGTGCCGGTCCGATCCGTTCGAGCAGAGCCAGGGCCGCATGATTGAAAAATGCAAACCGCTCGTAATCCTCGGTATAGCCGTAAATCGAATCGCGATGAAACAGCGACGGAGCGTCGATCAAAAACGTCGGCGCTCCGTTAGCTTCACTGTAAAACGCTCTCGCATGATACGGCTGACCTCGCCACGTCAGCCACAGGTCGTCAATCGCGGTATTCCAGAGATATTCACCCTTCGTCTGCAAATAACACGGCGTTATCAACAGCGAATCGACGCCGATCTGCTTCAAAGCCTTCGGCAAGGCCCCGGCGACATCGCCCAACCCGCCAGTCTTGGAATATGGCACCGCCTCGGCGGAAATGATCGCGACTCGCATGTCAAATCGAAAGCGTTATCTGGCCGGTAATCCCGTTGTAGTGAAGAGTGCAGTGCTGCAAATAGTCGCGACCGATCAATGCAACAATGCCCTGAGTTTGAAGACTTGCTCCTGTGGCGTTGGGCACTTCGACCCTGATAGGTGAGCCGACGATCTGCATTTGTATGGAGTAAACATTCTGTTGAGTTGAAGCGTACGAGGCCGACGCCATAGTCACGACATCGATCACTGGGATTCCCATCGTTTTAGCAACAGCATCATCAATGCACGTAGTGGAAGCCCCCGTGTCTATCAGAGCGTTACCTGACACAGGTTTCGGAAGTTGAGACCCCTGCTGAAGAAGCTGATCGGAAAACAACTGGCCGATGCCGACGGGGCCATGCTGACGAAGTGCGGCGGCGGGAGGAATCTTTACCGTTTTTCCATCTGGAGATTGACCCTGGCCATCATATTGGACGTGTAGAATTGGCATTCAGGATTCCCAGAGTTAGCGCCGGGATGTTAATTTCCGGTGTGGGCGCTTCATTAACCTGACGAACAAGAAAAGATTGGAGACCAAAGCGGCGGGCCCCTTCGGAAATAGCCTCCTCGATCGTGTTGAATACTCCGATGAGGATGCTGTCTTTTACAAGTACAAATTTACCCACGTGCTCGGCAACGAGTTTCGCTTTATTCTTGTCAAAAAACTTTCTCTCTTTTTCGAGCATGGCCGGCATCAATCTATTAAAAAAATCTCACGTTAAGATTATGGGGAATCCACAGTATTGTCAAATTTTAGGTTTGCATGGAGGCCAGGAATTCCGCATTGGTCTTTGTTTTAGATAACCTTTCCAAAACCACTTCCATTTGCTCGACGGGCGACAGCGGATTTAGAACGCGGCGCATGACCCAGATGCGATTGAGATTTTCCTTGTCGATAAGAAGTTCCTCTTTTCGCGTGCCCGAACGCTGTAGGTCGATCGCGGGATAGAGCCGTTTATCGGATAATTTGCGGTCAAGATAAATCTCTGAGTTACCCGTTCCCTTAAATTCTTCAAAGATTACGTCGTCCATTCGCGAACCGGTGTCGATGAGCGCCGTGGCGATAATCGTCAAACTTCCGCCTTCCTCAATGTTGCGGGCGGCGCCGAAGAATCGTTTTGGCCTTTGCAACGCGTTCGAATCGATACCACCCGAAAGGATTTTGCCTGACGGCGGAACGACGGCATTATGAGCACGAGCAAGACGCGTGATCG
>JANPCJ010000057.1:0-7702 GCA_031430895.1 Chloracidobacterium sp.
CGATTTGGTCACGCCAAACATTCCCGAAGCAGAACGCATCGCGCGCATGGAAATCCGCTCGCGTCACGAAATTGAGCAAGCGGGAAAAATAATAAGCTCTTTGGGAGCAAAGGCCGTTTTAATTAAAGGCGGACATCTACCGAACGGACTCGATTTCGATACGCGAAAGGCGGTTGACTATTTATTCATCGGAAACGAAATCGAAGTTCTTGAGTCAGAGTTTATCGAAACCAGCGCGACGCACGGAACCGGATGCACGCTTGCGGCGGCGATAGTGGCGAACCTTTCTTTGGGGAATGATCTTAGTGCGGCGGTGCGAATTGCAAAAAAATTCGTGACCGAAGCGATTCGCACCGCGCCAATGCTGGGAAAAGGGAATTCGCCGATAAATATCTGACTCCACACCACGACCACGACCCGGTAGGCAAGATTCCCGGGGCGAATCGTCCTCATGACGCCAGGAATCGTGCTCACGACGCCAAGATTCGTGCTCACGACGCCACCGTGAGTGCTCACGACGCGAAGATTCGTGCTCATGACGCCACCGTGAGTGCTCATGACGCAGCCTCCTTCAGTCACTTTGCTGGCGTAAAAATACTTGGGGTCTGATAGGTGACGCCAAAGGTGACGCCGGTTCGCGGGCTGAATCTGGTTAATCCAAAGGCGGCGGCGGTGTCGAATGTCAGTCCTGACGCTCTGATCTGAGTCCCGATGCGGAATTGACCGATGCTCTCAGTTCCAAGCGGTGCGGCTCCGCCGCGAGTACTGACGCGCCCGTTTACCTCGCTCAATAGATTGATGCGGTCCGTGAGACGGTAGATTCCGGCCACGCCATATAACAGAACATCATTCTGCGTAAAACGCTCGATCGGGGCGGTGAAAATGCCAATTCCGATATTACCGAGGGCCTTAAAGCGCGGTGTTCGTCCGACGACGCTCCCGAAATTCTTTTGCAGAAGCACCTTGCTAAAGACATTTATCTGATTGGTTCCGATTCCGCGGGCCTGATCGGTGTTCGGCATTTGAAACCCGAACTTTAACCCTACCGACGGCAGAAATCGTGTCTCGTTACGAAGCTTTATCTTTGCCGAAACGGTGAAATCGTCAAAATCGTTTGTCGAATTGCCGGATACCGTCAGCGGAATCGCCGACATTGAACGCGAGTTGATAGCAACGTAATTTTGAATCGTCCCTTCGATCTGCAGCTCGACGTTTGCCGCAAAACCGGTTCGCAGGCGAATATCGCCAACCCGCGTCAGATCACCGTTGATTCCCGAGAGTGGAAACTTAGCATTCTGATAAAAATCGACACCGACCGCTACTGAAATAGCGCCCGGCGGCGTGATATCGACGTCGTCCGTCAGCAGGGGCCGCTGCTGCGCAAACGCAGACGTCGCGACGAGCAGCACGAGCGAACTAATGATGTGCATCTTCATCAAAACAATTCTTGCACTAATGACATTGATTGTAAATCAACCGCGATTTTGGGCCCAGCGCCGCACCGGAAAAACTATTTTTCCGGCAGGAAAAAATACTTTTCCGGGAGGAAGAACTACTCTTCCGGGAGGAAAAACTACTTTTCCGGCGGGAAGAACTACTTTTCCGGCAGGAAAACGTATTCTTTCTGCCTGTCTAACGCGCTCAGAATAAGCCACGACTATTGCATTTGCACATCCACCGCTAAACTTGCAAAATTATACTGACGCTGATTTGCAATGAACAGGGAAGTGCTAAATTTTCAAAAAGAAACAGTTGAGCCGGGACTTTTGCGCCTGGTGCCTGAAAAAGCGGGTACACCCGATATTGCACCGGTTGAGAAGCAGTTTGTAAATTTTATGTTCCTCCGCGTCAGCCCGGAATGGCGGAAGTTGAATGGCGAGACAAAGCGTATTTTTAAGAGCGAGTTTCAGAGCGTCTTTGACACTTTTCGCACGGAATTTCTTCTTTACAGCTATTCGCTCGTCGGTTTTGATTCGAAGGCCGACCTGATGTTTTGGCGTGTCGGCAAATCGCTTGATCTGGTTCAGGATATGACGGCAAAGCTGTACCGGACCAATCTCGGCAGCTTTGTCGAGACGACCGACAACTATCTTTCCGTGACAAAACGCATGATGTTTATCGACGGCCCGGCCGAAGATCGCCTGCATGTGCGCTCCGGAACGTCGAAATATCATTTTGTATATCCATGCGCAAAACACAGGGATTGGTTTGAAATGCCGGCGGAGGAGCGGGACGCGTTGATCGAAGAAAATTTCATGGTCGGCAAGAAATTTCCGAACATAAAAATTCACCTTACCCACGCGTTTGGCTTTACCGATAACGAGTATCTCATATCATTCGAGACGGACGAGCCGAGGGATTTTCTTGCTCTCGCCGAGGAACTTCGGCACACCCCGGCCAGCAAATTTACCTTGCGCGGAATGCCTGTTTACACGTGCCGCCAGCGGAGTTTGATGGAGTGTCTCGACGCGCTAGGATGAATTCTCCGAGTTAGAAATTGTTAATTTTCAATTTTCAATTTTTAATTATTTTATGACGGTTGCGAGAAAGTTTCTCATCAGCGGACAGGTTCAGGGCGTTGGATTTCGCTATTTTGCCCAGCGTTCATCCGCGCGGCACCAGGTTCGCGGGTACGTGAAAAATCTCGATGACGGCCGCGTCGAAGTTTGGGCCGAAGGAAACCCTAAATCGGTCGATGCCTTTCGGCTTGACCTGGCGGCAGGCCCGACACATTCGCGTGTTGGTACGATAGAGGAACTCGTTTTGGAACCCAACGGTTCTTATTCGGCGTTTAGGATTGAACGCTAGAATTGATTTGAGATCCCGGATTTGAAATCTCAAATCTTGTGTTTACCGCATATCAATTATGGAAAATTTAAGAAAACTCATCAGAGAAGTACCCGATTTCCCAAAACCGGGAATCAATTTTTATGACATTACGACGCTGCTAAAGGATCCCGATGGATTTGAGCAGACGATAGATGCATTGACCGAACAGTGCCGCGGGATGCAGATCGATACGATAATCGGCATCGAGTCGCGCGGGTTTATCTTCGCCACGCCACTCGCGTATCAACTTGGTGCCGGATTTATACCCGTCCGAAAGCCAAAAAAACTGCCGGCCGAATGTGTTTCGGTTTCATACGATCTCGAATACGGCCAGGACTCGCTCGAAATGCACAAAGACGCCATCGGCAAAGGCCAGCGTGTGCTGATCGTTGACGACCTGCTCGCCACCGGCGGCACCGCAAAAGCCGTCGTCGATCTGGTTGAAGGCGTTGGCGGCAAGGTCGAAGCCCTGCTATTCGTAATCGAGCTCAACTTCCTAAACGGCCGCGACAAATTCGAAGGCCACGACGTCCGATCACTAATTCGATACGATTCCTAAAATTCGTAATTCGTAATTGATAATTCGAAATTGAATAAGCTCCCGTAGCTCAGCAGGATAGAGCGTTCGCCTCCTAAGTGAAAGGCCGCTGGTTCGAATCCAGCCGGGAGCACCACCTAAATGTTATGCCCGACGTTTTTGAGCTTAGCAGCAATGGAGTATGGGTTTTAGTAAACCAGAATACGATATTGCCTCGATTACTGACGAAGCCCGCATCTCGAACCAGACATATGAGAGAATCCAAACTGGAAGCGTTTTTTGAAAAGGCTCGGGGAAGACGTTCAAAAATCCGGCCATAAATCAATCAAGGTTTCGACTCTTTTAGAACATTTCTCCGTCAGAAAGCGGAGTTCAAAGAACATTCAAACGATAAAAGAGCAGATGGGCTCCCGAGGGTTTTATACACAGCCGGAATATTCAAACGAGCTTAAATTCGGCAGCAATTTAAGAATCTACAATTATCCGGTCACGCAAAAAGGAGAATTGTTCGGTAACGAAAGGGAACTTGAAGAATATGTTGCGAAAAACGAGCTTTATAAAAAGCTCGGGATAAATAGGGTCGAAAGACAGCATAGTCCGAGAGGCACCAAAGACAAGTTAGATTTCAAAGGGTTTTGCGAGGGCCAGGAAATCGCGGTTTTTGAATTGAAGAATCGGGGCGGCGGCAAATCCGCCGTCGAACAGGTTTTCCGATATGCAGGTTTTTTGAGACAAGAGTTTCCTAGCTGCCAGATAAGGACAATTCTCGTGACAGGTATTCAGAACTACGAGACGGCTATGGCAATTCGCGGAATGAGTCCCAAACAACAATCTTCGTTTGAGTGGTATTTATACAAATATCACAAAGACATCGAATACTTTGAATTTGAGCGAGTCGAATGGACTGATTTCAAGTCACAAAATAAATGCTAATTACGATGTCCCGTCCACTGCGTCGACTGAAATCCGGCGGTTCGAATTCGGCCTATGAGTACCATGCCGTTCAAAAACGAAAGGCGGCCCGAAAGCCGCCAATCTTTAATGGTCGTGTTTTGAATCCCTGTTGCCAGAGGACACGCACATGTTTCTCAATCACAATAATAAAACCGTCACGAGCGGGTTGTCAAGCGAAAAAGTCTTTGTTTATCCGAATCCCGATTCTCCACGGATGCTTCCCGTCGGAGGATTTTACCCTCACCAGGTGAGCGTTGCTTCGGCGTTCAACCACGGGCGTGCTAATTTATTTATCGTTTCTAGAGTGCCGATTTGAACGGCATCACTTTCTACACCAAAACCAAGACTTTGAGGTGCACCCGGCGGGACTCGAACCCGCGACCATCAGTTTGAGAAACATGTGCTCTATCCATCTGAGCTACGGGTGCACGGGAAAGATAGTAACATGAATTAGAATTCTAGACGGGAATGTATTTACCGGAGAGTGTCATGATTTCCCCATTTTCTAAATCAGAAAAAAGACCCTTTCTAATCGGCGTCCTAATAGGCCTGATCTCGCTCGCGGCCAATGCCCAACAACCGGCGACCGGGACATTTCGCGGAAAGGTTGTTGATCCTTCCGGAGCGCTGGTTCGGGCGGCAACCCTTACGGTCCGCAACTCGAATGGGCCTGCGAGAGAGACGGTAACGGATCAGGAAGGTGCCTTCTCGATTACAAACCTTGCGCCCGATGTTTATGTTGTAAGAGCCTCGGCCCCGGGTTTTGCTCGATTTGAGCGTGCGGATGTTGTGATCGCTCCGGGAAGAGTTACCTCGCTAGAGATCGCGCTGACGGTGACGATTTTGGAAGAAGTCACGGTCGGCGAGCCACAGCCGATAAACGCGGACCCGGACGCGAATGCAACGGCGACGGTTTTGCGCGGAGACGATCTCAAAGCTCTGCCCGATGACCCGGCGGAATTGGAAGCCGCTTTGCAAGCTCTCGCCGGTCCCGGGGCCGGGCCGAGCGGCGGTGAGATATTTATTGATGGTTTTTCGGGCGGAAAGCTGCCGCCGCGGGACACGATTAGGGAAATTCGCATCAATCAGAATCCCTTCTCGTCCGAGTTTGACCGTTTGGGTCTGGGGCGGATCGAGATATTTACAAAGCCGGGAACGGAAGACTGGAGCGGCGAGATCGATTCTGAGTTCGAGGACGAGGCTCTAAACTCTCGTAACCCGTTTGCGTCAAACCGCCCGCCGTTTCAATTGCGCAATTTCGGCGTCGATGTTAGCGGGCCGATAGTAAGAAAGCGGGCCTCATTCTTTGTCGATTTTGAGCACGAAACGATTGATAACAATTCGCTAATAAATGCTCTCGTGCTGGACCCGATCCTGGGTGTCACGCCGTTCAGACAGGCGGTGCTCGTCCCGACAAAGAACCTCGACTTCAGCCCTCGCTTTGATATTCAACTTAGTCCGACGCACACGTTCGTCTTCCGTTACTCGTTCGAACAGTCGATAGTTAAAGGTGCGGGTTTGGGCGGTTTCGATCTGCCGTCGCGCTCATTCTCGACGCGTGACAGCGAACAGACTCTTCGGCTCACCGATACGCTTGTGATTTCGCCAACGATTGTAAACGAGGCTCGTTTTCAGTACATCCGCCGGCGTGGGAATCGCGAATCGGACGATCCGGCGCCGACGATCCGTGTAAATGACGCTTTTACATCGGGCGGCTCTAATGTTGGACTCGCCTTTGCTAAAGAGGATCGTTTTGAGCTGCAAAACTACACGTCGTTTCTGCGCGGCAATCATACGTTGAAGGTTGGTCTTCGTCTTAGGCATTTTCGCGTTACGGATTCGTCGCCGGGTAATTTTGCCGGAACATTTACATTTACATCGCTCGATCAGTATCGAAACGCGATCCTAAATGCACCCGGGGCTTTTCCGACACAATTTTCAATCGCCGGCGGAAACCCGCAAGCCGCCGTCAAACAAACCGACACCGGTGTATTTGCACAGAACGACTGGCGTTATAGCCCAAAGTTCACCCTATCGTTCGGTTTGCGGTACGAAAATCAAACAAATATCTCGAGCGATAGCAACGTCGCTCCTCGCATTGGTTTTGCTTTCGCTCCCGGTGCGGGTGGAAAAGGCTCGCCGAAAACTGTTTTCCGCGGCGGCTTTGGCGTTTTTTATGATCGATTTGGCGAAAGCCTGACCCTTCAGGCGTTGCGATTCAATGGCGTGAATCAGCAGCAGTTTATCGTCACCGACTCCGCGATACTCGACGCCGTCATTTTCACTCAAATCGGTGTTTCCAACGTGCCGACGGCCAACCAACTTGTGGCCTTTGCCCAGCGGCAAACGACTCGCATCGTCTCGCCCGATCTGCGACCGCCGTACACGATGCAAACGGTTTTCAGCGTCGAGCGCCAGTTGCCGTTCAAAACGACGTTAAGCGCGACGTTTGCAAACGCCCGAACGCGCAGGCTTCTGAGATCGCGCAATATCAATGCTCCGGTCGGCGGCGTTCGTCCGAATCCGGCGGCGGGCAATATTTTTCAATACGAATCGACCGGGCGATTTAGTCAGAATCAACTGATCGTAAACTTTCGCTCAAATTTTGCTGAGGGGATTTCGATTTTTGGTAATTACTCTATCGGTAAAGCAAGAAGCGATTCGGATGGGGCCGGATCACTGCCGGCAAACTCTTACGATCTGAGCGGCGAATACGGCGATGCACTGCTCGATGTCCGGCACCGCTTCACACTCGGCGGCAGTTTTGAAACTTTCTGGGGTGTTCGGCTAAATCCGTTTATCACTTTCCGCTCAGGCGTTCCTTTTAACATATCGACCGGAGCGGATGACAATCTTGATTCTACATTTAACGACCGTCCCGCGTTTGCAATGAGCGCGTCTGAGCCGGGCGTCATTGTCACTCGTTTTGGGGCGTTCGATCCAACGCCGGAGGTCGGCGATGTGATCATTCCGCGAAATTTTGGCCGCGGGCCCGGATTCTTTAACGTCAATCTACGCCTCGCCAAGGAGTTTGGGTTTGGCGGCGGTCAGAAAAAAGGACAGAAAGATGACAAGGAAGAAAGCCCCTACAAATTGGAGTTTTCGGCACAGATTAGAAATTTGCTCAATCACACCAACGGCGGAACCCCGGTCGGCAATCTCCGTTCCGCCTTCTTCGGCAACTCCGTTTCACTCTCAGGCGGCTTTGGCGCGGGCGGCGGAGGCAGCCAAACGGCCGGAAACCGGCGAATCAGGTTTGAACTCGCATTCAGTTTTTGAATATCTCTTCTTGATTTTGTAAATTTCGGAACGGCGGAACACGGAATGTTGAATGTTCTGCCCTTGCTAACGTGCGGCCTTCTGCCCTCACAACCCGGATTG
>JANPCJ010000058.1:0-28649 GCA_031430895.1 Chloracidobacterium sp.
TTTCGGCGAACTCATCGGATCGTCGGGACGCACGGAGAGCTTTGTCAACACATTTTTGGACAACGCCGGTATTTTAGTCGACTGGTCAAGTAGCGAAACAATCTGGCGCAAAGCGGGAATAGCTTATCAAAAATATGCTATTTGCAGGCGGAGCCAGAAGTCCGGCTACACGCGACGCATCCTGACTGATTTTTATATCGGTGCGCACGCTCTTTGCAACGACTACAGCCTGTTGACGCTAGACGATGGGATTTACCGTGCGGCCTTTCCAAAGCTGCGAATTTTCCGGGTTTGAAAATATTAGCCTATGAAACGATGCCCTGAATGCAGGCGGGATTATTACGACGACACGCTGCTCTATTGTCTAGACGACGGCAATGCTCTGCTCGAAGGCCCGGCGTCGACGGATGAACCCGCGACGGCAATCCTGTCAGAACCGGGAGCGGTGGCGACAGGGTTTCTGGCGGGCGAGGCTAGGACCGAGGTCTTTCGAAATGCGAGTGGTGTCAGAAGCGAGAACTCAAATTCCATCGCCGTGCTGCCATTTGTAAACATGAGCGCGGATGAAGAGAATGAACACTTTTGCGACGGTTTAGCGGAAGAGCTTCTTAATGCTTTATCGAGAATTGAAGACTTGAAGGTCGCGGCAAGGACATCGGCGTTTTCCTTCAAGAAGAAAGACACAAATGTCGCTGAAATCGCCGAGAAGTTGGGCGTCAGGAATATTCTGGAAGGCAGTGTAAGGAAGGCGGGTAGCCGTTTGCGAATCTCGGTTCAACTCGTAGATGCGGCAGCCGGTTTTCGCATTTGGTCGGAACGCTACGACCGCGAGTTGAAGGACATATTCGATGTACAGGATGAAATCGCGTTGGCGGTAGTTGACGCGCTCAAGCTGAAACTGTTCGGCAATGAAAAAGCGGCGGTTTTGAAACGAGGCACGCAGAATCAGGAAGCCTATGAGTTTTACCTCAAAGGGCGCTATTACTGGAACAGGCGAACTCCCGAAAACATCATAAATGCGATTAAGCAGTTCAGATCCGCCACCAATCTGGACCCGAATTACGCGCTCGCGTTCGCCGGTCTCGCCGATTGCTACGCCGTATCGAGTCAATACTCCGGAGCTCCTGCTAGCGAAACATTACCGCAAGCAAAAGTATATGCCGAGCGTGTGATAGCCCTTGACGACCAATTAGCCGAACCTCATGCGGCGTTGGGGCTGGTTTTTGATCTGTCATGGCAATGGACCAAGGCCGAACGAGAATACAAACGGGCGATTGAACTCGGCCCAAATTACGCGGCTGCGTATCATTGGTATTCACTTCTGCTAAGAGAGTTCGGACGCTTTGATGAATCGGCTTGGATGCTGAAGCGGGCACATGACATAGACCCGCTCTCGAGCGTTATCAACGTCAATATTTCAGAGATCTATCAAATCCAAAACGACCATAATGCAAGCATTGAAAACTCACTAAAACTGATTGAACTCGATCCGAGTTTTTCGCTAGCCTACGATTATTTAGGGCGATCATATCTAAAGCAGGGCCGTTGTGCCGAAGCCGTCGCAAATCTGGAAAAGGCGGTCGAACTGAGTTCGAGAGTAAGTTACACTTTGAAGGATTTGGGCTACGGATACGCTGTTACGGGAAAACAAAGCGAAGCAATCGTAATTGCCGAAGAATTGGAGCAACGGTACGCGAGAAACGATGCGGCCGGACGATACGTCGCCGCGGTATATACAGGTCTAGGCGACAAGGACAAAGCGTTTGACTGGCTGGAGAAAGACTTCCAGACCCGTAGCGGCGGCCTGGCATATATCCGATGGGAAATCCCATATGAATCTCTCCGCGACGATCCGCGATTCGCTGGATTGCTGAAACGGATGGGTTTGCCGGAATAGATTGGTTATGAGACAGGATTGAATCTGCGGGAATAGACGTCGTAAGAATAATTCCGAATTCCGTGTTCCAGATTTCAGATTCATCAGGGTAATCTGGAATCTGGAAATATGATCGAAACCATCCAACACGCCGATGGACGCGTCGAGTTGAACGCCGACGCTGAAGAGAGCATTCGCTTATCGCCGCTCTATAACGACGACCTCGCCCCAGTTCCCGTCGCAAAACGCAATTGGACAACCTACAACTATGCCGCGTTGTGGATATCGATGGCGCATTGCATACCGACATATATGATGGCGTCGGGGTTGATCTCGGCGGGGATGAACTGGTGGCAGGCGCTGTTTACGATTCTGCTCGGCAATATTATCGTGCTTGCACCGATCTTGCTCAATTCGCATCCCGGTACGAAGTACGGCATTCCATTTCCCGTTTTTGCACGGGCGGCTTATGGGACGGTGGGCTCAAATCTTCCGGCGTTGATGCGAGCGATCGTGGCATGCGGTTGGTTTGGAATACAGGCGTGGATCGGCGGACAGGCTTTGCAGACATTTTTTGCTGCGTTTATTCCGAGTTGGGCGACTTTGCTTGGCGGGCCGATAGGCGGGCACACGCCGACCGAATGGCTTTCGTTCCTGATATTTTGGGGCATAAACATCGCCATCATCTATCGCGGAATGGATCTGCTGCGAATGGTCGAAAACTGGGCGGCGCCGTATGTTTTAGTGATGACGGGCCTCTTACTGACCTGGATATTGTATCAGGCGGGCGGCATTGGATTTTTGCTCAACGAACCGGGCAAGTTTCAAACCTTTGCCGAATTCTGGCCCATATTCATACCTTCGCTGACGGCGATGATCGGTTTTTGGGCGACGCTTTCGCTTAACATGCCCGACTTTACTCGCTTCGGGAAGAGCCAACGCGAACAGGTTATCGGCCAGACGGTCGCACTGCCGACCACAATGACTGTTTTTGCGGCGATGGGTATTTTGATCACATCGGCGGCGGTCGTGGTTTTTCCGAATATGAATCCGGCGGACGCTTGGGATCCGGTGAAGCTCGTCAGCCAGTTCTCGCAGCCCGTGGTCATCGCGATCTCGATGTTTACAGTTGTTGTCGCGACTCTGTCCGTCAATATCGCGGCAAATGTTGTATCGCCGGCAAACGATTTTGCCAACGCATTTCCAAAACTCATCTCTTTCCGCACAGGCGGACTGATCACGGGGATCATCGGCATCTTGATGCAGCCGTGGAAATTACTGGCTGATCCTTCTGGTTATATTTTCAGTTGGCTGCTCGGCTATTCAGGCGGCCTCGGCTCGATCGCGGGCGTCCTGATTGCCGACTATTGGTTCATTCGACGTAAGGATTTGAACCTCGGCGATCTCTATCGCACCAGTGGAATATATGGCGGTTGGAATTGGCGGGCCGTGATCGCGACACTTCTGGGTTGCTTTTTTGCCTGGATCGGGTTGATAATTCCTACACTTCGCCTGTTGTATGATTACGCATGGTTTGTAGGTTTTGCCGTTGCGTTTGTGACGCATATTGTGTTGATGCGTGCGTTTCCACGCAAGTTTGATGAGGAGGCTTATGCTAAACCTGGATGAAAGGACTACGTTGGAGGTAAAAAGTAGCAAACTGACCCTTGTTTTGACGATCTTGCTCGGTTTATTTTTTGTCCCGATGGGAGTGGGAAGTATCATCTCGGGCGTTCGAAGCGGACGCGTCACTTTTGGGCTCGGCCTCGGTCTCGCGATGCTGCTGCTGTTCGGGCTCTTCATTTTCATTTTCGCTAAAGCGCGCAAAAAGGCCGTTAGGTATTTTTCTGCCAGCGGCATCGGCCTCGCCGACGGCAGCGAAGTCCCCATTGTGAATCTGCTTCGCGTCGTTGACAAGATCGCGTTGAGAAACGGGCCGGCAAATCGTATGGAGAACGGAGCTTGAGTTTGCCGGCGGACGCACGGCGTGGCTGATTCCCAATAAGATTTCAAATTTTGATGATATTTATGCCTACGTAAAAAGTCTGCCGTGTGAACAAGCCGAGGAAGCAGCCTAGGAAATAAAATATGTCGCGAATAATTAAAGCTGGCCTAATTCAGGCTCACAATGTAGCCCCGACCGACGCGCCAATACCCGAGATCAGGCAGGTGAATCTCGATCATCAGATGAAGATGGTCGAGGACGCGGCTCGGCAGGGTGTGCAGATGCTTTGTTTTCAGGAGATCTTCACGATGCCGTATTTTTGCGCCGAGCAGACGACGCGCTGGTACGATGCGGTCGAACGCATCCCCGACGGGCCGACCGTAAAACTGATGCAGGATGTCGCTAAGCAGCACGGCATGGTAATGATCGTGCCGATCTATGAGGAAGAGCAGACCGGCGTCTATTACAATTCGGCGGCCGTGATCGACGCTGACGGCACGTATCTCGGCAAGTATCGCAAGACGCATATCCCGCACGTCAATCCGGGTTTTTGGGAGAAATTCTATTTTCGGCCGGGCAATCTCGGTTATCCATGCTTCGACACGGCGTTTGCCCGGATCGGCGTTTATATCTGCTACGACCGCCATTTTCCTGAAGGAGCGCGATGCCTCGGCCTGAATGGAGCTGAGATCATTTTCAACCCATCAGCGACGGTCGCCGGCCTCAGCGAGTATCTCTGGAAGCTTGAACAACCGGCCCATGCGGTAGCAAACGGCTACTTCGTCGGCGCGATCAACCGCGTCGGCACAGAGGCACCGTGGAACATCGGCGAATTCTACGGCCAGAGCTATTTCTGCGACCCGCGCGGTCAGATCATCGTCGAAGGCTCACGCGATCAGGACGAACTGGTTGTCGCCGATCTCGACATGGACAAGATCCGCGAGGTCCGCAACACATGGCAATTCTTCCGCGACCGAAGACCTGAGGCCTATGGAGCGATAGTTGCGGATTAGGGGGCAGAAACACGTCCGGTAGGGAGTGTGCCTGTTGTTACTGAGAGTCGATGGATGGGAGCGCACACTCGCTACCGCTCGTGTTTCCGCCTTTTTTGCGAAACGCGCTCGACGTCTATCGGATAAAATTGAATGGCTGGGGAGGAGGCTGTTATGAAACGACGATTTTGTTTGGTAATCGTTTTAAGTGCCGCGTTTGCATCGGGCGTGGTTGCCCAGGTTAATTCCGATTCTAAAAAACGGCTTGCCTGGGAACTGGGCAGCAATTTAAGCCTTTCGGCGATTCTCTATGCCGAAAATGGTGATCAGGCACTCGTGAATCGGCGATTCGCCGCCGCGAGAACTGCTGCGGGAGGTCTCGGGATCAAGATTCCCGATCTGCCGGCAAAGGCGGGCGATAGAATAAAAGACTCCGCTACGATCCTGAATTTCCTACTCGCCCGGACGGGTACGCCGATTGGCAACATCCTTCAGCAAAATCTTGGCCCCGAACATGCGGCTATTTTTGAGATCGCGCTGAAATCAAACATTCTGCTGATGCTCTACGGTCCCGGCGAAAGCACGACGACAACAATCGCAAATGTAATTCGAAACCGTCGCCCTACAACAAAACTGCCAAACGCCATGACGGACAAGCTGTTGCAGCTCATCGACAGGCAGGCGACCTATGCTGAGGTCAAGTCTGAGCTGTTTACAATACACGAGTTCGCTCCGCCTTTTATTGCCGTTATTGAATTCAATGATAACGGAGAGAACTTTTACGCGAGCAAAGACTATGTCGCATCGGCGGCGGAGTTTACAAAAGCGATTGCGATCGATGCGACCGGGCCAGAGTATTATTTCGGGCGGGCGCGGGCCTATCTTCAATTGGAGAAGCACGTTGCGGCGATCGCCGACTATTCCAAAGTCATTCAGCTCAAAGGCTCGTCCGCAACCGTTGCCCGAAATCTTCCTCTCGTTTACCACAACCGAGGACTCTGTTATGGCCTTATTTCAAAAAACCCCCTCGCGATCGCCGATCTGACAAACGCCATCAAACTCAAACCGGACTATGCGTCGGCCTATAAGGTGCGCGGTCTGGTTTATAAAAGAATGGGAAATGCAAAATTATCAAATGCCGATCTTCAGACCGCTGAGCGATTGCAGCCGGGTATTACAAAATAAACTCGCAAATGGGTTTCGATAGACATAGGAGAAAACAATGAAAATAATATCGATTTTGGCACTATTTGCCGGTCTCTTGCTTTTCGTGGTCGGGTTGGGTGGTGCTGATTGAAACGATATGCTGGTTCAAAACAAAGAACAGATCTTTCAACGAATGACAGATAACCGTGATGCTCTCGGTCGGATGGGTGTCTGTCGATACGGTTTGTTTGGCTCGTTTGTGACCGGCAAACAGAACGATGCGAGTGATATCGACCTTCTCGTTGAGTTCCGGCCGGGCACAAAGTCGTTTGACAGCTTTATGAGCCTTGCGTTTTTCTTAGAAGATATCTTAGGCAGAAAAGTCGATCTGGTCACAAAGGAATCTCTTAGCCCATACATCGGCCCAAAGATTCTAGCGGAGGTTGAGTATGGCCTTATCGATTGAAGAATATCTCCGGCATATCCTTGACGAAGCCGATTTTCTTGAGAGTCAGGTCGCTTTGTTTGACTATGATTCATTCTTGAACAATGAATCGGCGAAACGGGCCTTTGCCAGGAGTATCGAGGTGATCGGCGAAGCGGTGAAGCAGATTCCAGCCGACCGCCGAGCACATTATCCCGAAATTAATTGGCGTTCGATCTCGGGTATGCGTGACAAATTGATCCATGAGTATTTTGGGGTCGATTACGATATTGTTTGGGATGCTGCTTGTGCGAAAATTCCTGACTTGGCAATTTACCGTTCGAAAAATGTTGATTGAAAAGAATGACGACTGAATACTGCTCACCGCTCGACATTGCACAGATTGAGCAAAACTTTGCCGAGATCAACCCGGCGATGACCGCCGCCGAGGCCGGCGTCGAGGCCAATCGATGTCTGTATTGTTATGACGCTCCGTGCATGCATGCATGTCCGACGCATATTGACGTTCCCTCGTTCATTAAAAAGATTGCAAGCGGCAATCTGCTTGGCTCGGCCCGCGTGATATTTGACGCGAATCCGATTGGCGCAACGTGTGCCCGCGTGTGTCCGGTCGAGGTTTTGTGCGAAGGTGCCTGTGTCGAAAAAACGCTATTGAAAAAACCGATAGAGATTGGACGGCTGCAGCGTCACGCGACCGACTATGCGATGGAAAAAGGCCGACAGATTTACGCAAAGGGAGCGTTCAACGGCAAATCGGTCGGTATCGTCGGCTCGGGCCCGGCCGGTCTTTCGTGTGCGACATATCTGGCGAGGCTCGGATACAACGTCACGGTTTATGAACGCAAACCGCTCGCCGGCGGCCTCGACACCTACGGCATGGCCGAATACAAAATGCCGCAAGCCGTGTCACTGAGCGAGGTCGAGCATATTAGAAGGATTGGTGTTGAGTTTGTTCTAGACACCGCGATTGTGGCCGACGACACGCCAGCTGGCAGCCTGCGTTCCGACGCTGGCCCCGATGCGGGTGCATTGGCGCAACAATCAACTCGAAGCCTCAACGCACTACTCACCCAACACGACGCGGTCTTCTTAGGCGTCGGGTTGGGCTCGACGAATAAGCTCAGCATCCCAGGCGAGGAACTCGACGGTGTAATGGACGCTCTCGACTTCATCGAAAAAATAAAAACCCGCGATTGGAAATCCGTACCGCTCGGCAAAACCGTCGCCGTCATTGGTGCCGGAAACACCGCAATCGACGCCGTAACCCAGGCCAAACGTCTCGGTGCCGAAAAAGTCGTTATGGTCTATCGTCGCACCGAAAAAGACGCGTCCGCCTACGATTACGAGATCGAACTCGCCAAAAAGGACGGCGTCGAATTCGTCTGGCAAGCCGCCCCAATCGGTATCCTCGCCGATTCAGCAAACAAGCACGTCATCGGTCTGCAATGCGAAAAAACTGACGGAACGCTCAAGTTGTTCGATATCCCATCCGATATGGTCATCAAAGCCGTCGGCCAACAAAAAATGCGCAGCTTTTTTAAGTTGGTCGCAAATGTAGAAACCGACGAAAAAGGCAGGGTTGTCGTAAACGACCAAATGCAAACCTCAAACCCAAAAATCTTCGCCGGCGGCGACTGCGCAAATGGCGGCAAGGAAGCGGTCGATGCCGCGCAAATGGGTAAAATCGCCGCTCAGGGCATTCATTTGAGTTTATCACGCGAGAAAGTAGTATTTGCGGGTTCACGGCTAAGCAGTTAACCACAATTGGCACAAAGATCACAAAGGATGGAAAGTCCTTGCCTTCTTCTCTATGTCCTCTGTGCCTCCGTAGTGAAAAAATATGGCAGATCTAACTTCAAATTTTGCAGGAATTAAATCGCCCAATCCCTTCTGGCTGGCAAGCGCCCCGCCGACGAACATGGGCTCAATGGTGGAACGAGCGTTCGACACCGGTTGGGGCGGGGCAGTTTGGAAGACGCTGGGTGAGCCGATTGTGAATGTTTCGTCGCGGCTTGCGGGGCTCGACCAGGGGCCGCTGCGCCTTATCGGGCTGAATAATATCGAGCTGATCACCGACCGTTCTCTTGAGGTAAATCTCAAGGAGATGAGCGAATGCAAGAAGAAGTATCCAAATAATGCGGTGATCGCCAGCCTGATGGTTGAGTCGAAAAAGGAAGCCTGGCAGGAGATCACAAAGCGTACGCAGGACACGGGCTGTGACGGCTTTGAACTAAATTTTGGCTGTCCGCATGGGATGTCGGAACGCGGTATGGGAGCCGCGATGGGACAGGTGCCGGAATACACGTGCATGGTCACGGAATGGGTGAAGGAAGTCTCGGATATTCCCGTGATCGTCAAACTAACGCCAAACGTCACGCATATCGTTCCTCCCGGTCAGGCGGCTCAACGTGGTGGAGCTGATGCGGTTTCGCTGATAAACACGATCAACTCCGTGATGGGCGTCGATGTTGACACGCTTATTCCATATCCGAACGTCAACGGGATGGCGGCGCATGGCGGTTATTGCGGGACAGCGGTCAAGCCGATTGCTCTTAATATGGTTTCCGAACTCGCTCGCGACGAGGAATTTAATATTCCAATCAGCGGAATAGGCGGCATCAACACATGGCGCGATGCGGTCGAATTTATGCTGCTCGGCGCCGGAAATGTTCAAGTCTGTACGGCGGTGATGCACTATGGTTATCGCATCGTCGAAGATATGATCGATGGCCTGAACAATTATCTCGACGATAAAGGCTTTGCGTCTGTTAATGACATCATCGGCAAATCAGTCGGCCGGATTACGGATTGGGGTAATCTCGATCTGAATTACGACGTCAAGGCCCGCGTCAATAACGAGCACTGCATCCGCTGTAATCTCTGCTACATCGCCTGCGAAGACGGCGCCCATCAGAGCTTTGAATTTCACGAAGTTGACGGCGTTAAATATCCGCGTGTCATTGAGGAAGAATGTGTTGGCTGCAATCTATGCGCGCTCGTCTGCCCATCGCCCGGAGCGATCTCGATGATCCGCGTCGATGAAGGCGGGCCAACGCAAAGCTGGCGGGAACGTACCGCCGCGAATTGAGGGCGGAAACACGAGCGGTAGCGAGTGTGCCAGATTGACGAATCATGAAACGCGAAAGAACACACTCCCTACCGGTCGTGTTTCCGCCGGATCGCGTTTCTTGCGATGCGCCCCAACGCCGCGACGAATTTATCAAACCCCGCAAATCGTTTGTCTTGTGTAAAACCTTTCACATATCTCGCAAATATCTGCTGGCAGATGGCGGCGATCTTGAAAGTGCCAAAGACGTAATAGAACAAGATATTCGATACATCGCGGCCTGACGCACGGCCGTACATCTCGACCAGTTCCTGCCGCGAAATATTTTCCATCAATACGCGCGGGTTAAAGGGCATGTTGAGCATTTCTTCGCCTGCGTCCGCAGACATCCAGTAGCCGAGGGTTGTGCCGAGGTCCATCAGCGGATCGCCGATGGTGACCATTTCCCAATCGAGGACGGCCGTGATCGTGGTGAGGTCGGCGGGATCGAGCATGATGTTGTCGAATTTGTAGTCATTATGCACAAGCGCCGCTCCGGATTCGGCGGGGATATTTTCGTTTAGCCAACCGATTGCTCTTTCAAGATCGGGCCATTCGTTGGTTTTGGCCGCGAAGTAGCGTTTCGTCCAGCCCTCGACCTGACGGCGTGGGTAGCCGGATGGGTGGCCAAGATCGTCGAGACCGGCGGCTTTGTAATCGAGCGCGTGGAGATCGGCGAGATTGTTAATAAAACTCTTGCAGACCAATGTGCGGAAATCTTGTGACGTCTCCAGGTCAGTGTGCCCAATTGCCCCACCCGCTACCGCAGGCGGTACTGACCCGCGGATTATCAGGCCGTTTCGCCGCTCCATCAAGTAGAACTCAGAGCCGATCACCGACTCGTCGTAGCAGAAAACCAAAGGCTTTGGAGCGGAAGCATAAACAACAGACAGTTTCGAAAGCACATTAAACTCACGACCCATGTCGTGAGCAGTTTTTACAGTATTACCCAATGGTGGACGGCGGAGAACGTATTCCTCCACTCCGACGCGCACGAGATATGTAAGATTGGAGCTTCCGGCAGGGAATTGTTCGACGACTATATCGTCAACCGAAATATCCAGATGCGACGCCAAAAAACCGCTCAATCGTTCGGTATCCAATTCCTCGCCTGGCCTTACTGTATTTGTTTCCCGCATTTTTCCTTACGCGTGGACAACCCCGAACAACTTGCCGTCGTGAGATTCTTATCCGTGTTTATCTGTGCTAATCTGTGGCTAAATTCACCTTATGAACTTCGATTATTCAGCAAAAACCACTGAACTGCAAAAACAGCTCTCCGCGTTTATGGATGAGCATATTTATCCGAATGAAACTGCTTTTGTCGCCGAGATCGAAACGGGTGATCGCTGGCGTCCGCTTGAACTTGTCGAAGGTTTGAAGCACAAGGCAAAGGCCGCCGGCTTGTGGAATCTGTTTTTATCCGGTGTTTCTGGCCTGACAAATCTCGAATACGCACCGCTTGCCGAGATGATGGGACGTGTCACGTGGGCGTCTGAGGTTTTTAACTGCTCGGCACCCGACACGGGGAATATGGAGGTTCTCCATCTTTACGGAACACCGGAACAAAAAGATAGGTGGCTGGAACCGCTGCTCGAGGGAGAAATACGTTCGTGTTTCTCGATGACCGAGCCGGACGTTGCTTCGTCCGACGCGACTAATATCCAGTCTTCGATTATCCGGGATGGCGACGATTACATCCTCAACGGCCGCAAATGGTGGTCGACGGGTGCCGGCGACGCGCGATGCAAACTCTCGATTTTTATGGGCAAGACGGACGAAAACGCACCAAAGCATTTACAGCAATCGATGATCCTCGTGCCTATGGATGCCGTCGGCGTAAAGGTCGAACGCCTCTTACATGTATTTGGCTACGACGACGCTCCTAATGGGCATGCGGAGATCACATTTACAAATGTTCGCGTGGCAAAAGATAATCTGCTCCTTGGCGAAGGCCGCGGTTTCGAGATCGCGCAAGGCCGGCTCGGCCCGGGTCGTGTTCATCACTGCATGCGTCTGATCGGAATCGCCGAACGCGCGCTCGAATTGATGTGCGACCGTGCGAGATCGCGCACGGCATTTGGAAAGCCGGTAGCCGACCAGGGCGTCGTCCGCCAATGGATCGCGAAGGCGCGCGTCGCGATCGACCAGGCCCGCCTCCTCGTTCTCAAAACCGCCTGGCTGATGGACACCGCCAGCAACAAAGAAGCGCGCCGCGAGATCGCCATGATAAAAGCCATAGTCCCACAAATGGCGTTAAATATTATCGACCGCGCAATCCAGGTCCACGGCGGCGGCGGCGTCTCGCAAGATTTTCCACTCGCCCAATTCTGGATCTACGCCCGTAGCTTGCGCCTCGCCGATGGACCGGACGAGGTGCATCTTGAATCAGTAGCAAAGATGGAGTTAAATAAAGGGAATGGAAGTTGAAACATACATCAGGAATGTTTGCGATCAAATTGTGCGTGGATTTGATCCACAAAAGGTTATCTTGTTTGGTTCGTATGCGAACGGTGCGCCGAATGAAGATTCAGATATAGATTTGCTCGTCATCATGCCCTACGATGGAAATGAGCTTGACAAGATGGCGGAAGTCCGTAGGGCACTAAGTTCGGCAATGCCGCTCGACGTACTTGTTAAGACGCCTACACAGATAAAAACACGAATCGAAATGGGCGACTTTTTCGTCCGTGAGATTATGGAGAGCGGGAAAGTTCTTTATGATGCCGGAAATCTTGGAATGGATAAATAAAGCGGGAAGGCGATTGGTCGACGGTATCGCGTGAGGCTGCTGTAACAGTCGATCCGAATTTTAACGCCGTTTGCTTTCACGCTCAGCAATGTGCCGAAAAGTATCTCAAGGCCCGGCTAGTAATGGCTGGAATCGCTTTTCGCAAATCACATGACCTGTTGTATCTGCTCGAACTTGTCGTCCGAGTAAAACCTTCATGGCATTATCTTCATGATTCGCTATTAAGCTCACGACCTATGCCGTCGCGATCCGCTATCCCGGCTTAGACGCGACTGCGGAACAAGCGCGCATGGCTGTTGAACACTGTCGGGTCGTGAAAGAAACGGTTCGTCCGGTATTGCTGACAGCCGATAGGGAAGTCCTTTGAGGCTGAAGAAACCCCACCCAGCTACATACTTTTGACTCACTTTGACCTAACCCACCTGTCAGGTTGAATACATTTCTTCCACTTTGAGTTAAACATTGTAAAAAACTGTTGACAGATGATGTACATTCCTGTAAATTTTATCTATTGCGACTATTCAGGTCGCTCACCTATCGCCACCAGTTAAGGCAAAGTTTTCTTGATTATCTCGATTCCGTTAGTCACAGTTCGTGACGCGAAACATCCGAAAAGGCGGGTTTTGGGACAACACAATACAGTTGCCCTGTCTAATGAATACATCGTCCGGTTCTCAAAAAGGTGGCCACACAATCCTCATAAATACAGGATTCGCTAATTCGGATGGAATCAAGAAAAACTTTCGATTCATGTATAGAGCTGCTAATTAAAGGAGCAATAAAATAATGTTCGGTAAAAAGAAAAGCATCGCCGGTTTGGACATCGGTTCGAGTTCGATAAAGATGGTCGAGCTTGAAGGCAAGCTAAATAGTCTTAATTTGGTCAGCCTCGGTTTTGAAAATCTGCCGGGCGACACGATCATCGACGGCCAGATAATGGAGTTGAACGTCGTCTCGGATGTCATCCAGAGCCTCTGTACCAACCACCAGGTCACGGCGACTAATGTCGTCACCGGCGTTAGCGGTCATTCGGTGATTCTGAAGAATATCGTTCTGCCTTCAATGACCCGCGAAGAACTTGAAGAGTCGATCGACTGGCATGCCGAGGAACATATCCCTTACGATCTCGCCGATGTGAGCCTCGACTATCAGGTGACGGCCGAAACTCCGGATTCGACCCATGTCCTGATCGCCGCGTGCAAACGCGAGCGTATCGACAATATCAAACAGGCGATTCAGCTCGCCGGGAAAACGCCTGTCGTCATAGATGTCGACACATTTGCTCTGCAAAACTGCTATGAAGTCAACTATAATCCGACCGACGATCAGGTCGTCACGCTTCTTAACATCGGCGCCTCGACGATGAACGTAAATATCGTAAAGGGAACGCGTTCGTTGTTCACCCGTGATATCACGGTCGGCGGCAGCCAGTTTACCGATGTGCTGCAGCGGAGTCTTGGGCTCAACTTCCAGCAGGCTGAAGCCGTCAAACGTGGCGTCGCCGACGCTGTCGATGGCCTCGAAGAAAAATCCATCGAGCCCCTGATGAACAACGTCACTGAGATCGTGGCGATGGAGATTCAGAAAACATTCGATTTCTATCGTGCGACGACCGAAGACAATGAAACGGTCGTTCAAAAAATTCTTATCTCAGGCGGCGGATCGAAACTCGGCGGCCTGGCGGCAGAGCTTTCAATGCGGCTTGAGCTACCCGTCGAGGTCCTCGACCCGTTTCGCAATATCAACATTGATACAAAAAAATTCGACCCTGATTACCTTAGTGAGATCGTGCCCGAAATGGCGGTTGCCGTCGGATTGGCCGTAAGGGGAGTGTAAACAAAGATGATTAAGATCAATCTACTAAATTCTGTAACGGAAAGACAGGGCGGCGCCGTCGTCGCGGTTGACCGTCAAATATCGAGCCCCGGCTCGCGGCTAGCTCTCATGGCGGTCGTCACCGCCGTGCTGCTTGCGGCCGTCGTCGGCTGGGACGTTATCAGCTCACAGATGGCCAAAACCGAAGCCCAGCGTCAGCTAAACGAGCAAAAAACAATTGCCGCCGAGCTCGAGGTCGTGATGAACGAGCAGAAAGAGCTCGAGCAAAGGATAGCGGCCATCGACGGACGCATCGAAGCGATCAAGCGGCTCAGAGCATCCCAGGCCGGCCCGAGCGCGGTGCTTGACGCAATGCGAGAGCGTATTGCGATGGTGCCGGGACTGTATCTACAGAGCATCGAGCAGGCCGCCGAAGGCGTTGTGCTGAAAGGCCATTCGCCTGACGAATCTCAGGTGACCCAGTTCGGCCGCAGTCTCGAGTTTTCAAACGGCCTCTTTTCAAATCTGAATATCGAAACTGTCCGCAATGAGGTCGATAATCAGAACGCTCCGAAAAAGCCGAATGCTGAGGGAGAAACGCCAAAAGTGCAGCTCGTAAACTTCACGATCCGCACCGCGTACACGCCATCCAAAGCCGCCGGTGCCAACACCGGCGCTCCGACAGCCGCCTCGGCCGCCGGCGCCCCCGCTGCGGCCCCGCAGGTTGCAAAAAACTGACGCATTTAATCTCGCGTTTCTAACAAAGAAGGTAAATCAACATGCTAGAGAAAATAAAAAATCTTAAGGTGCCCTTTCAACTGATGATCCTCGTCTCGATTGCCGCGTTGCTCTATGCCGGCGTCTGGTATTTCATAACCAGCGAGACGCGGGCCGAAGTCGCCGTCTTGAACGATGATGTCTCGGCCTTGCAGGCAAAAAACGAGGCGGCGCGAGTCGCCACCCAGCGAATCAACGAGTTTCGCGCCCTGTTCGCCAGCAAATCCGAAGAGTATGAGGAACTGAAGGTTCTGCTGCCCGAACAGCGTGAGATAACAAACGTTCTGCAGGGTTTGCAGGACACCGCCAACGGCAGCCGGATGACCGTAATGCGATTTTCGCCGCGTGACGATAATCAGCAGGAATCGATCATGGCCAAGCCGGTCGAGGTCGAGGTTGACAGCAACTTTACAAACCTGCGTAATTTCTTTGACGCGATGGCAAAACTGCCGCGAATCGTTTCGATCACCGATTTCAAGATCAACCAGCTTGAAAAACAGAGCGACGCTAAAACGCTGCACGCCCAGTTCCTGCTGACCGCATACTACGCGGCCCCGACCGACATGAACCCGAAACCGGCCGTTCCCGGAGCACCCGGCAAGCCCGCCGCCGGAGCACCCGCTCCAGCCGCCGCTCCCGTTCCGCCCGCCAAATAGACCCGCACCTATATTCCGTCCAAACCAGAGAAAAAAGCCATGATCAACATATCGATAATCAAACGCTTTGCATGCCTGTCGGCGGCCGCCGCCGCGATGCTTGTTGCCGCCGGAAGCTTTTCCGAGGCGAGTGCCCAGCGTGACCCTTTTGCGAAGCCGAGTTTTCTGAAGGTTAAGAAGCCAGCTCCGCCGTCAAGCGGAAAACCCGTGAAAGCCACGCCGCCCGTGGTAAACTACGGCCCTCCGGCGATCGAGGCCCGCATCGAGTATTTCAAGCGGCTTCGCGAATCCGCCGCCGCCGCAGGTACGCCGCTGCCAAAGGTCACGAGCGTCCTGACGCTAAACGAAATGGCCGTGACCGGCATATTCAAAACGCCGCGCGGTTACGCCGCGATGGTCGAGGCGACGCCGATCAAGCTCTCGTACACGATTTACCCTGGCGAGAAATTCTTTGACGGTCAGCTTGTCGCGGTCGAGGAGAACCGCCTTGTCTTCCGTCGCGTCAACAAGGTCGGCGAGGGCAAATTTGTCGCCTCGGTAGAGAACAAGCCGCTAAAGACATTCTCGACGAAAGCTCAGATCGAGGGCACGGCGACGCCGACACAGCCTGGTGAGAAAGCGGTCGAAACGGCGAGAAACACTCCGCCAATCGCACCGGGTGTCCCCGCGGGCAAACCCGCACCAAATCCATTCCTCTCGCCACTCGACGAGATGCAAAAGCAGCCACCTCAGACAACCGATCCGGAAAAAGACAAGCCCAAGAAAGGCGCGAAGAAACCGGTTAAGGTTGCTAAGAACAACAACTAAAATTCCCCACGATTCTACCGACAGGAAAAACGACCCGACCCAAGTTACGGAGGAAACATGAATTCTCTTTTCAACACATACGGCGCGCTTCGAAAGATCGTAATCGCGCTAACTCTTATCGCGACGCTTGCCGCCACGGCGGCCGCTCAGACAGTCGCGCCGATGTCGCAGGGCAAAATGTACGGCGACGCCGGATTTCGCGGGGAGCCGATCAACCTCAATGTCGTAAATGCCGACATTCGCGACATTCTTAGTTACATCACGGATCAGTACGGCATTAACTTCGTCATCGATAAATCTGTCAAGGAAGTGCCGGTCACGGTTAAAGTCAACGACGTACCGTGGAACGTGGCCCTCGACTCCGTCCTGCAGGCCCAGGAATTGGGCGCCCAGGTTGTCGGAAACATACTCCGCATTGCCAGTAACACAACTCTGGCGGCCGAAGGCGAGCTTTTGCGCAGCAAGATGAATAATCAGCTCGACACGTCGCCGCTTGTAACCGAGTTAATCAGGTTGAACTACGCGACCGCAGCCGGTGCGATCCAACCGGGCGGCTCGACCAGTGGGACGGCGACTGACAAGCTCGGTGACAGCGATCTCGGCAAGACGGCCGGCGGCGACGGTCTGCTGCCGATCATCAAGCGAAGGCTTTCCAGACGCGGCTCGATCGAGATCGATTCGAGAAGCAATTCGCTTATCATCACAGACGTGCCCGCCAACATTGCGGCCGTTAAGCAGCTAATCGGGATCCTCGACCAACCAGAGCCACAGGTTGAGATCGAAGCCCGGATAGTTGTTGCCACGCGAAGCTTTAGCCGCGATATCGGTGTTCAGCTATTCGCATTGCTTAACGGAGCCAACGGCAGCGGTATCCAGGGCGGATCGCTCGCGCCTAACATTACAGGTACAAATACTGTTCCTGTCGTGAACGGGCTGCCTGTAGGTTCAGGATTACCGTTAAATAGTGCAAACGGCAATCTGATGTCTCAGATCGCAAATACAGCTATCGGTTTGACAACGGGTGTTTTTGGCACAGCCCAATTGAGTGCCTTGATAACCCTCGGCGAACAGCGTGGTCAGGCCAAGGTTATCGCGACGCCGCGCGTCACGGCCCTCAATAATCGCCCTGCCGAGATCAAAAGCGCCACTCAGATTCCGATCACGACCATTCAGCCCGGCAGCCCGGCGGGTGGATTCGCGGTCGCGACCACGGTATACGTCGATGTACCTTTGCGGTTGGCTATTACGCCGCAGATCACGGACATGAATACGGTAATTCTTAATGTAGTGGCTGAAAACAGCTCAACCTCGCAGATTGTCGCGGGTGCTCCGCCGGCGATCAACACCCAGAGCATGTCAACGCAGGTAACCGTGCCGGACGGCGGAACTACGGTTATCGGCGGTGTTTTGTTCGATGATGAACGACAAAATCAGGATCGTACGCCGGGCCTGTCGAGCATTCCGCTTTTGGGAAATCTCTTCAAACGCCGACGCACCGACCGCACGACGAACGAGATTTTGTTCTTCATCACGCCACGCATTACGCGGCCTGACTACACCGCAGTCGCAAACGGCGGACCACGTCCGCCGACCATCATCCAGCCGGTCCCACTGGGCAACCCGCCGTCGAACTCGACGCCGGTCGTCCCGACACCCGGCCAGCCAGTCGTCCTCCAGGCCCCCGGCCTAACCCGCCCCGAACTAGTCCCCGCCACGCCGGACAAGCCCTAAGCTTGCACCGCATCTCTTTAGAAATTGTTTCTTCCAAAAAGCCCGTCAAGCAAATTGCCTGACGGGCTTTTCCCCGCTTGCACTGGGACCGCGGGCGGCCCGCCTGTCCGCGGTGAATCCGCTTCGGATTCGCTCGCGGTTCCCTTCGCGATTTGAGTCCCGCCTTCGCGCCGTTTTATCCGCGGCCGGGTCACATGCAGTACATGCGCCCACTACCTCAACCTGGCGCATATCGGGCGAGCCCGTCTTCCTTACTGCAATTTGGTTGCTCGATTTCGGACCGTTTATCTTGAAAACTGGCAGAGAAGGGGCAGTTTTTAATGTTTTGGCTTGGCGATGAGGTTTTTTCTCATTGTGATGCGGGTACCGTCGTCTGTTTGCTCGATCCGCACATCATCCATCAAACCCTTCATCAGTTTGATTCCCCAGCCACGGCGGCCATCGTCCGGGGTTTCTTTTTCGACATAATTATCAGCAAGACGAATCCCGCGGTTTGAGACAGTGATGACGAGCGAGGTTCCGTCAAAGGCGAATTTTTGGTGTATCCGGCGATCCGGACTCAAGCTGTGCTCGGCGGCGTTGATGCAGGCTTCGATGAGGGCGGTTTTTATCTGGTTGATGGCCTTTGCCGGGAAATTGTGGCGCCTGGCGATATCCTCGACGGCTCCGGCGGCGATCATTTCCGTGTCTTCGCCCATCGGGACGGCCAGTTCGTATTCATCGATCCCGGTTTCGATCGGCGGAGTGATTTCGGTTCCAAGGAATTCGGACAAAAACTTTACCTGTTTGCGGCTCGATCCGTGAGCCTTTCGCTCATGCAGGACGTGCATCGCTTCGGCCGAAAATCCCTCTGGCGTGACGAGCCATATTACAAAATCCGCAAAATTGCAGTTTAGGGCGACCATCTCAAGGCGATCGCACCAGAATGCTGTGAGCTCGGGCGTGGCCTCGAGCTTCGAATCGATCTCGGCAACGATCCACACGACATCATTTTTCTCGGAGGCGTCCGTGAAACCGATCGCAACGGCCGAGCGCTCGCCTCCGAGGAACTCTCCGAGCGGCGGGTAAAACCCGGCCGTGGATGCCGCGAAAACGATACGCGGCAGGCTAATTTTGTTACGATCCTCGCGTAGGGCTTTTAATATCTCGTTGTCGCCCCCCGCACCCTTTAAATCCCTACTGAATTCACCGTAATCGATTAAGGCGGACGAAATTTGCCGGCCGTCGAATGACCGCATCAATTCGCGTAAATCAATCGAATCACCACGACGATAGAACCGCGCCATCAATTGCGGCGCCCGTTTCACGTTTTCAAACATTGCCGCGCCGACCGCCATCGCCCGCGTGACGCCATCCGCGTCGAGAAGCGCGCGTGCCGTAAGGTAATCGCTCAAAACCAAATTCGCTACATCGACGGTCACCGGGCCTCGGGTAAGATTGACGATCTCATGGCCATTCAGCGCGGTGAGTATCGGGTTTAGATCATCCGCCGCCTCGATCTTGCCATCGACCGTCTTCATCGCGCCGGCCAACAGCTCAATTAGCTGTTTTTGGGTGTCAGCCTCCGCTGAAACCGCGTCGAAGATCGCATCGAAATTCTTGCTGATCCGCCCGCCAAATATCTCATCCGTATAGATTTGCTCAACGTGCTTGAAGCTATTCAGATCGCAACGCGCGCGTTTAGCAGCCGCGAAGAGGTTCGCTATGTGCGCCGGATTTCCGCGAAGTTGGACGGCCATCAGATCACGGGTTTGATCGTTTATTTCCACTCCTGTTTGTTCCGCCAGGCGTTCGGCGAGCTCGCCCGCCGCTTCAAACGACAGCCGCTCGACGGGCATTGTTTCAAACGGCATCCGTGCAAAAAGATGGCGCCGGTGGCCGGCAAAGACAAAAGGAATGTCGGCGGAAGCGAATATGTCTCGAAAATTTTCTGTCAATGCCTGTCCGTCTTCCAATACCGTGTGCATGCCGTCGATCATTACAAAGGTACGCACGCCATGTCCGGCCGCTCGCAGCGGTGCCCCGAGACAGTTCCTCACGAACGGGACCACATCGCCGCCGTCGGGGCCGCGTTGGCCGGTTTCGACAAGACGGTCGATCCAGCCTCCGTCTTCCGGCGGCGCGAGGTCGCCGAGCTCGGCGATTTCGGGGGAGGCGTCGACGATACCGGAATCACCTCGCCGGAATGCGATGGTTTGCAGCAGAAACTCACGCAGGAAACGGTGAGCGGCCCTCGCAGCAGTGCGATCGGACGCCTTTATCTCGAAATAGAAAGGAACGATCTCGTTCTGGTCGGCGAACAAAACGTCGTAAACCTGTCTCAACATCTCGGACGCGCCGGCACCTGGCTCGGCGAGCATCACGAGGCCCATACTCCCGCTCTCGCCGCGAGCGTGGCGAAACAGACGACCGAGCTCCTTCGTCCGCCCGATAAAATTGGCAAGATCGATTCTCGCAAAAATTCGTTTGTCCGAAGCAAGTTTCATTTCTGGCTCTGGCCGTCCGCCACGCTGTTTAGTTCTTCAAATGCAATCACGCGATTTCTCCCGCGCCGTTTCGCTTCATACAGGGCCTTGTCCGCCGCCGAGACGAGATCGGCCGACATGCAGAGCTCCGCCGAGCAGCTCGCTATGCCGATGCTCGTGGTCACGCGGCGTTTCGGAAATTTTGTTTGTTCAATATTGCCGCGGATACGTTCGGCGATGGCCGCAGCCTCTTCGCGCGTGGTTTGCGGAAGCAGGATGGAGAATTCTTCACCGCCGAAACGCGCCGCAACATCCGCTCCGCGCAGTGTTTCTCTGATTACATTTCCGACGAGTTTCAATGCCTCGTCGCCCGCCGGATGACCGTGCTCATCATTGTACGATTTGAAATTATCGACATCGAGCATCATAAAACTCATCGGAAAGCTATGGCGAACGGAGCGTTTGATCTCTTCCAAAAGCCGAGCCTCCATATAGCGGCGGTTCAAAAGCCCGGTCATCTCGTCGGTAACGGAGAGCTGTTCGAATTTGCCGGCTTTTTCTTTTAAGGTTGCCCGGTCGATGGCAACCGCAAGCTGCGGAGCGATGGCTTGAAAGAGATCGAGCGAACCTTTGTCAAAAGCGAGGCCGCAAGCCCTGTCGGTAAAGCTGATAACGCCGATTGATCGTCCACTGATAGATACCGGGCAGCTTAGAAACGAGCCGGTCTTGTATCGACGTTCCGGTTCGGGCGCCAGGCCCGTTTTTGATACGTCGGCGACGGCAAACGGTTCGCCCGCCGCCAGCACATGTTTTGCGACCCGCGCTCCGATTTCTTCGCCCGGCCCCGGTTTTCCCTTTGCTCCAATTATCGCCTTGATCGCGAGAGCATCGGTTTTATCGTCAAAGATTAACAGCGACGCTCGCTCGGCCCGCAGCATTTCGGCCGCGTTCTGCGTCAGATTGAGCCATAGATCGTCGGTATCAATCTGCTTAAGGCTCTCGCTAAATTTGCGCACCGCCGCCGATTTCGAATCACCGCGTGAAACCTCGCCTCTGAGCCGCAGAATCTCGAGCTGCGGCGCAATCGAATGGCCGATGCGGGCGATCTGCCGCTTGACGCCCTCGTCTTCGATCGGATCGAGGACCGCAATCGCCGCCGAAACCTCGCCGCCGACACCGATCGGAAAGAGATTCATGGTTCGCGAACCCGGCTGCTGCTTAGAGCGTTCGCCCAATTCGAGTGATAGATAATTCTGCATGGCCTCGATGAGGCGCGGGTCGTCGGGAGCAATACCGAGACGCATTCGCCGTTTTTTCATTTCGCCAAATCCCGCCGTTTTTGCAAATCGGTTTTCCTTTTTTTCCAGCCAGATGAGCGAAGCAAAACCGTACTGACGAGCGATAAACCCAAGGATAGAGTCTGAGGCTTTCGCATAATCCGATTGCAAGAGCGAACCAAAAAACGATCGCCATGCACCGGCCGCAGCCATTCGCCTTTCTTTCCGGCGCGGCAACGGATCGTTTGATAGTTCCGGCTCCGAATCAGGGTAGACGACATCCGGGGTTTTGACGGTCTCACGATTAAATTGCTCGACCATCTCGGTGATTTGTTCAGTTTCGGCGGATCGGGACTCGGGTTGTAAATCTTCAATTTCGACGTTTGCGGCGAGACTCAAGTGTTTAACGGCTTCGGCGGTTTTCTCAAGGGCCGCCACCGAATCGGCTAATTGCACGTTTTCAAATAAATCCGATGGAGGAAAGTGTTCCCAGTCACCGGAGATCGCCCTCAGCCTCGCCTTTCGGTAGTTGCCCCCCTTTACAAAGATTCGCCCCGTGATAGCGACGAGCGGCTTCGCGCCCGCGATAATCGTCGCCCTGCACTCGAGACCGGCGTGACACTCGAAGGCGGTCGTTTCACCCGCGGCCACGGTATTCTCAAACGCCTTTCCGCAAAATTCGGCGCAGGCACGTGAAAACACGCCGCCCGGATTCAAGTGGCGACAAATCGAGTTATTGTTGGCCGAATAAATTTCGCGCCCCTGATCGTCGACCACGGCTATGGCAAGACCTGCCTCGGCGGCCATGACCTCAATGGGATGTTTGTCGATGTTTTCCAATGTCGCGATCATTTGTGATCCAATGGGATTTTCGAGCGTCCCGAAATAACGTTTCGCGACGCCAAAAAAACAATCAGTTTATCCCGCAAAAAATGTCTAATAGCGGCAATATTTCAGTAAAAGGTCATGTCAGATCTCTATGTTGCCGATTGACCAGACAATATCTCATCCCCGGTCTCCGAGGAATTTGTTTTCACGAGTTTTATTGTGCCAGAGCATGTGTTTTCTGCTTATGTCATCTAGCAGACTTTCCGCATTGGAAAAAAAGATTATTCTGAGTCCTGCGTTAGATAAGATACGCATTACTTGCAAAATTTCACGGAGGAAATACATATGATTAACGATTACGAAGCAACAAAACCGATTACAGAAGACGCAACTGTTTCGACGCCGACCGGCGAAACAAACGATTCGGTGATCTCGACTCTCAACGGTTTGATCGAGATATGCAAGGATGGACAGGACGGTTTCAAGGATGCGGCCGAGGGCGTTGAGCGGTCTGAGCTGAAAACACTATTCTATGAGTTTTCACAGCAGCGTTCGGAATTTGTCGGGGTTCTTCAGGGTCTTGTCCGCAATCTTGGCGGCGATCCGGAAACAAGCGGCAGCATTTCGGGTGCGGTGCATCGCGGATGGATAAATATCAAATCCGCCGTCACCGGACAGGACGAGGGCGCGATCTTGAACGAATGCGAGCGTGGCGAAGACCATGCCAAGGAAGCATACGAAGAGGCGTTAAAACTGACCTTGCCGGCCAATGTTGCCGATGTGCTCGGCCAACAATCCCAAACCGTTCTGGCGGCCCACAACCGAATCAAGGCACTTCGCAACGCGGAAAATGGAGAAGAAAAACAGAAGGCGGCGACACCGGGAATTTTCTAAGGAATTGCTCATACTGAGGTGAACGGCCGTCCCAAAACGCAAGTTTTTGGGCGGCCTTTTTTTGTTCAGAGTTCAAACTTCAGTTTGCTTCCTCGCCGGCGAAGGGGCCAGAACCGATATTCGGATGTTCCGGGCTTATGCGAATACAGGCAGCGAAATGTCGCGGCTTTATCTCCACAAGCCGTGGCGTAACGCGTTTGCACTCATCGATCGCGTACGCGCAGCGGGTGTGGAAATGACAGCCCGTGGGCGGGTTTATCGGCGATGGCACATCGCCGTTTAGTATGATCCGCTCGCGTTTTGCCTCGATAACGGGATTAGGAACGGGGACAGCGGAAATCAGGGCCCGCGTGTACGGCATCAACGGGTCGCGATAGATTTCCTTGCCATCGGCCAGCTCGACTATTCGCCCGAGATACATAACTGCGACGCGGTCGGCGAGGTGTCGAACGGCCCGGAGGTCGTGCGAGATAAAAAGATAGGTCAGATTTCTCTCCGCCTGGAGCCGTTTTAGCAGGTTCATTACCTGAGACTGAATCGATACATCAAGGGCCGAGATCGGCTCGTCAGCGACGATGAATTCGGGCTCGACCGCCAAGGCCCGGGCAATGCCGACGCGTTGCCGCTGGCCGCCGGAAAATTCGTGCGGATAGCGATCGATAAAACGCCGGCTGAGACCCACGGTTTCCATAAGTTCTTCTACTTTCACATTTACGGAACCAGCCCCGGAAAGCCCAAAGTTCCTGATCGGCTCGGCGATAATGCTGCCCACTGTCATCCGTGGATTGAGGCTCGACGACGGATCCTGAAAGATCATTTGCAGATGTTTTCTTGCGACGCGCATCTCCGATTTCGGAAGATCGCCGAGGTTGCCTCCGTTGTAGATGACTTTCCCGCCGGTCGGCTCGGTCAGACGTAAAACGGCTTTGCCAAGCGTCGATTTTCCGCAGCCGGATTCGCCGACGAGACCGAGGGTTTCGCCCTTGCCGATTTCAAGCGACACGCCATCGACCGCTTTGACCGTTTCATGTGCCCTTAACAGTCCACCGCCGCTCCTGTAATATACCTGCAGATTTTGAATAGAGATCAAATTTTCCATGGTCTTAAGTTTAGAGTTCAAACTTTAGTTTGCTCCTTGTCGAGGCGGATGCAAGCTAAAGCTTGAACTCTGAGCTGGACTCTGAGCGGGATTCCGTATAGACCTCGTCCGCAAAATGGCAAAGAGAACTGTGGCCTTCGTTTACTTGTACGAACGGTGGAAATTCCTGGCGGCAGATGTCTGCGGCTCGTTCGCATCGCTCGGCGAACGGGCAGCCAGGCGGCAAATTAGCGACATCGGGCGGCAGGCCCGGAATCTGATATAGCTCTGTGCCCGGCTCATCGGCCGTATCGGGCATGCTCCGCAGCAAACCCTTGGTATACGGGTTTGCCGGCGCCGCAAAAAGTTCCGCTGTCGGGGCACTTTCAAACACCTTGCCGGCGTACATAACAATGATCCTGTCGGTCATCCCCGCGACGACGCCGAGGTCGTGCGTGATAAGAATGACGCTCGTACCGAGGCGTTGCTTTAAATCTTTGATCAGTTCAAGGATTTGGGCCTGAATCGTAACGTCGAGCGCGGTTGTCGGCTCGTCCGCTATCAATAATTCGGGTTCGCAGCTCAGGGCCATCGCAATTATTACACGCTGACGCATGCCACCGGAAAATTCGTGCGGATATCCGTCGATACGCGTCGCGGCATCCGGAATGCCGACCATATCGAGCATCCTGACGGCATGACGCCGGGCCTCGGATTTCGAATGCCCCAGGTGGAGACGCGTTACTTCGGTCAGTTGGGTTGATATCGTAAGAAAAGGGTTTAACGATGTCATCGGGTCCTGAAAAATCATCGCCATTCGCCGCCCGCGGATTTTTCGAATCTCGGCTGGCGAAATATCGAGCACATCCGTTCCGTCAAATGTTATCCGCCCGCCCGCGATCTTGCCCGGTTCCTGTATCAGCCGCATCAACGAAAGGCTTGCCACCGATTTGCCGCTTCCCGATTCACCTACAATCCCAAGCGTCTCGCCCTTTTTCAGATCGAATGAGACGCCGTCAACCGCCTTGACGAGGCCGTCGCCAGTTTGAAAATAAGTTTTTAGATCACTGACCGAAAGTATCGGCCGGAGGTTTTCGCTCATGCGGCAGAGATTATCATCGTTAATTCTAAGTTGTGAATTACCAATTGATTGTATTAATTAGAAGCGGATTTGATGCAGCCAACTTTTAGTTGACAACGAAAAATCGAATTTTTCCCGTGCTGTCGGCCAGCGGGATTTACGGCTTCGCCGGTCGCCAGGTGTTGTTAATGCTGACTTCAATAAGCGATGCGGCGTCGAGTCCATTTGTTTCGAAACCCAAAACATAAGGTTTGACGAGCGAATACGATGTCGGAAAATACAAGGGTATTGCCCATAGCTCAAACATTGCGTCTTCCTCCGTCAGTGTCGATTGTTCCGCCGGTACTTTCTCCATTTTTCCGGTTTCAGTCGGCGGCAGGTCGCCAGTCTCTTCGCTTTGAGGGGTCGGCGTCATCACCGGTTCACCCTCATTGTCCGGCGTCCTTTCTGCCGGTCTATCCACGGAGCCAAAGATCGAAGATAGATTGACCATCTCGTCGTTGGCGGCAAGAACCACTCCGCGGCGGACGAGATCGAAATCGCGCGAATTGCGGACGCCCTCAATTTCGGAGTTTTCCTTTGGCACGATATCGGTGTCAATGTTTAGATTCTGTTTCCACATTCGGGCGACTGAGCGGGCGACACGGTGTTGGGTGTTGTTTCTATTAATTACCAGGCGGACAACCGGGAATCCGGCACCGCCGGGATAACCAGCATTTTCCAAAAGCTGTTTCGCCTTTGCGGCGTCGAACGAAACCGAGGTTCGTTTCATTTGACCAAGCGGGAGAAATCTGTTTGCCGGCTGCGTCGTGCCTTCCAGATCGCCTTCGGCCAGCTTGGCGCGGTCAATAGCAATCGCGAGGGCCTCGCGAACGCGGCGGTCGTCAAACGGCGGTCTCATTACATTGAATTCGTAAAAATTCAACGCTCCGTGGGCCGTGCGGCGAAAATCTTCGTACGGGGCCAACAGTTTGAGGCCGAGCGGTTCGAACGCGGCGTTGGTAACCACGTCGACCTCGCCTTTTTTATAAGCGTCGAGGGCCGCCTCGGCGGTGGTCGCCGCGATGAACCGGATGCGTTCCAGAGCGACTGATTTTCGGTTCCAATAATTCTCTGAACGCTCAAGCGAAATGCCGTCGCCGCCGATCTTTGTAATTTTAAATGGTCCATTGGTAACGGGCGTCGGATCGAGGCGTGGGCCGCCCACTTTCTGACCGTCGCCGTAAACCGGGCGAAATATCGGATTCGACACGAGCTTTGGAAGGTCCTTGTCCGGACGGAGAAGGCTCACTCGGAGCGTCAATTCGTCAACGGCTTCGGCGCCAAAAGCGGTGGTCACCAGTTTGAGCTTGTCCCTGGGTTGCGCGGACGGATCAGGCGTGGGAAACAGAGAAGTTTGCGACAATGCCAAATTGCCGTCCTCGACCGGTGGGCTTTCTATGAGAGGTTCGGGCTGGAGCGGCGAATCGTTCAGAAAATCGGACGGCTCATCCGGCGTAGCGTCCGCAGGCACCTTTTTTTGCATACCGACAATGTTCTGGAAGAGATAGCTGCTCGCCGCCATTTCCGGTAACTTCGCGAGCCGGTGCCACGAGCGGACAAAATCAGCGGCGGTCACCTGTTCGCCGTTCGACCAGCGGGCGTCCTTTCGCAAATGAAACGTCCACGTGCGAAGGTCGGGGGACGATTCCCATTTCTCCGCAACGCCAGGCACTTCAATCAAGCTCTTGCTGTCGAGATCGGTCAAACCCTCGTAAACGGCTCGAATAATATCGGTTTCCGGCGCCGCAGAGGCGCGCGCGGGATCAAGGCTCTTCGGCATTTTGCCATTGCTCCACCGAAGCTCCTGTTTTGGCGGCGGCACTGTTTCCGAGTAAAAAGGCTCGACCTTTGGCCGCTGAAGCTCGCTGCATCCAGTAAGGAAAGCGGACGAAACCAACAGTGAAAATAAGAACATCGCCGCGGTGCGGCCCGTCACTCTTTTCACCTTTGTCTTGTGTCTCTGTTCCATTACCTACCAATAGAAAGCCCTAATTTGTTATGTATTCCCGCTATCTGGCCTCGCACATCGTCAAAACCTGCGGAACTGTCGATCAAATAATCCGCGAAACGCTTTTTTTCTTCCTGCGGCATCTGTGCGGCGACTCGTTTTTCGGCCTCCGCCTCGCTCAAATTATCACGTAACATCAGTCGTCGCAACTGTATCTCGGGAGCGCACCACACAACGATGAGTTTGTCGAAGCGTCTATACCCGCCAGATTCGATCATCAGCGCGGCGTCGATGATCGCAACGCCGCCTGGATCGGCTTTCTCCGCTTCTTTTAGCCAAGCGTCCTGAACCTCGATAACCAGGGGGTGAACGATGGAATTCAGAAGATTTCGTTTTTCAGCGTCGGCAAAAACAACTGATCCTAGTTTCGCTCGGTCAAGTCGCCCATCGCCGGTGAGCACGTCGGAGCCAAACTCACTTACTATTCGATGCAAACCAACGGTTCCCGGTTCGACTACCTCGCGGGCTGTCTTATCGGCGTCGAGTACGCGGCCACCGAGTTCGCGAAAAACGTCGCAAACAAATGATTTGCCGACGGCAATCGATCCGGTTAGCCCAACTTTTAACATCACGCCGCCCGATTGTGCCTTTTTGCCAGCTTTTGGACGTTAAATTCCGCGATCTCGTCAAGCGTCAGCCCAAGCTCGTCGGCGCAGGCTGAGATATACCAAAGCACATCGCCGAGCTCGTCCTTCAGCTTTACACGCGTGTCGCCGTTGATGACACCGCCGTGGTCGCGCTGGATTTTCTTAACAATATTAGCCACCTCGCCCGCCTCGCCGGCAAGACCGAGGGTTGGGTATTCGAGATTGTTCATGCGTCGAGGGTACAGCGCCGTTTGGCTCGCCTCGGATTGATATGCTTCAAAATTCATAAAATCGTTTTTTAACGCAAAGTCGCAAAGGTGCAAAGACGCGAGTTTTAAGAC
>JANPCJ010000059.1:0-2826 GCA_031430895.1 Chloracidobacterium sp.
TGGGTTGAAACCCACGGCTAAATTCACGTCACCGCTACGCGGTGAAGGCCGAACACCTTCGCAAAGAACATATGATAACTCCATTGGTGTCAGGGGCTTACAGCCTTAACTTGGCGCGAATGGGGCTTGCCCCCGCTCTTATTTTGCGAGCAAACAGGTAAGTTGAACACCACTCGTTTTTGAGCCTTGGTATTATTTAAGTAAGAGCTGGGGCAAGCCCGCCTTCCGGACTGCTCTTGTTTTCTTGTCTTCATACCCTAATCTTGAATTTCCCGTCAGACTTTTAGATCGAGTCTCATCAAAATTGCGTGTTCGCGCGGGTTGTTGTAGAAATGATTTCGCGTATGGACGCGGGAGAAGCCGTTTTTTTCGTAGAAGGCGATGGCTTTGTAATTTGATTCGCGGACCTCGAGCCAAATTTTGCGGGCGCGTTTCTTGTGACAGGCGGCCGCGAAGGCGTTGAATAAAAGCTGTCCGAAACCCTTCTTTTGCAGCGTTTCCGAGACGGCGATATTGTAGATTTCAGCGTCGACACTTGATTCGATCTCGCTGCCGGTGACAAAACGCCCGACCACAAAGCCGACGGTTGAATTGTCGTCGGCAACGAGGCGCAGCAAGATCGAATCCGGGTTTTTCATCTCATCGAGATAGCACGATGCGGTCCACGGGCTTAGCCCCGTTTCCTCCGCGATGCGGATCAGATCGCCGACATGGGCGGCCTCGACCGGCCTGATTCTCATGTCCTCGAGTAAAACTTGTGCGGCCGAATCATTCATTTAGCTATTCGTCGGGCCTTGATTTGAAGGCTTGGGAGCGGGTGCAGAGCAACCCTTCCTGACTTGTAATTTCTTCATCTTGAATCCTTTTCCGTTGATCAAGCATTTTTACCGAGGTAGAAAAATCAACTTTCCCGAGATCGCAGGTCAGGAAGGGTTGCTCTGCACCCGCTCTTGGTTCATTAATCAGAACTATTCTTACTGACAAAGAGCGGGTTGGCAACGAAAGCTCGATTCTGGCGGCAGTACATGCCGATTGCTTTTGCAACGTTTGTACCGAAGTCGATCAGATTCGGGGCGGCGGTATGCCCGGTCAAAGCCGAATGAACCAAAAATTTCGTCCCTCGGTCGTTTTCCAGGAACTCGGCGAATTCTTCCTCTGCCATCGCCGACGGATCGCCCGTTTCGACAATTTCCGTCTCGTATTTTGCCAGCCGCTGCCAACAAACGGCATTTCGGCCGGCGGGCACGGCGACAACAAACTCGCCGATTTCACCCTGCGCAAAGGCCATCGCCTTTAGCGCCGATTGACTGGCCATCGGAACCGTCAATCCAGTCTTCAGCCCGAGAGCGGTCGCCAGTCCGATCCGAATACCGGTAAAACTTCCCGGCCCGGCGGAAACGGCGATCAGCCTGATTTCCCGGAGGTCGATACCGTTAGATTTCAACAAATCGTCGATAGTGGGCAACAGATTCTCGGCGGCTCTCAGAACATTCGTTTCGCCGATCCAACACGCCACTTCCCCGCTGTCGTCGATCAGCGAAATACTCCCTCCGCCGATGGCGGATTCGATCGCAAGCGTGATTTGGCCGTTAAGGTTCATGCAGAAGCCCACGCGTAAGCAAGGGCGATACTTTCAACTTGCGTGTTTCGCCCTAGCTTACGCGCGGGCTTGTGCACGCAACCGAACTAAATCTTCTCGTCTTTGCGCCTTTGCGTCTTTGCGTCTTTGCGTTGAAAAAGCTTTTCACTCCTGAGGGTATCGGCCACACGCCGATACGACGGGGCGATTCGCATAAAAAAGTTGCCGATCTGATAAAAAACGCGGGTTTTTGCATCAAAGCTGCCTTCCATCTCGATGGTGGCCCTGATCGGATTTGGACGCAGCCGCTTTTTGAACTGGTCGATAAACTTTCGCCGGTCTTTGAGGGTTGCCTCCATCGGAATTGGCTTGGTTTCGCTTGCCCATTCTCTTTCAACCGCTTTTACCAGCCAGGCCGGCAGGTCGCGGGCTTCGATGTTGATCGGTGTTTCCGAAATGTCGAGGCCGAGAAAACGATGGGCGAGGCCGACGGTGCAAATTAGCCATCGCCGGCGGCGCCGCGAGACGACGTCTAGAAACCGGCCCCAGTCAAAATCAGCCGGGCGATTTTCTACCGCGTAGTAGATATCCCACAGCCGGCCCCGGTCCGTCCCGCCGTCGTTCAGCCAATGCACACACAAAACACGCAGATGATCTTCGGGCCGCAGAAGCCGAACCGTTCCGCCGTCTATCGCGATTAATTTCGAGTTTTCGAACAGGTCTTCCCAGTCGAGCGTGTCGAGGTGTCGCAGTTCGCGATGCAGATCAATCGCCAGGCCCTCCGCGTCCGATGACACGGCGATCTCGTATGCTCTTTGAAAATCAGCGGCCGCGACCGCCAGATCCGTATCAATCGAAAGCCTGATTACCGATTCCGGATAATTCCGCCCCGCCGCAAATCCTTTGATCAATACCGGTTCGATGCCGTTGGATCTCAGCAAACAAAATGCCCGCGCAACCCGCACCTCCTGTGCCTTTCTTTGCAGGATATTCCAGCGCGCCTCGTCGTTGATCTGAGTCTTTGAACCTGTGGCTATCACAATGAAAGAGTAGCAAAGATGGGGTTTCTTAACTACTCAGTGGGTTTCTTCACTCACTTTTCTTGAAGTTGATAATCAAATCAGCCGAGCTAAATCCTTTAAAGTTACCAAAAGACAGTCAGGAAGGCGGGCTTGCCCCCGCTCTTACTCACCCAACAACCAAGTCACCGGAATCAGAAAGCCAGTTGCCAAAAATAGTGGCCTTCA
>JANPCJ010000060.1:0-12204 GCA_031430895.1 Chloracidobacterium sp.
TTCGGAGATTCATTTGATCTATTAGAACCTCGAATGTGTCGGATATCGGTTCCGTGCGGATTTCACAGCCGAGGTTGCGGACTAACTCCTCGGAATCCCTGATACTTCCCTCGGACGAGAACGGCGACGGCATCATCAGGCAAAGCAGGTTCTCCGCTCCGATAGCCTCAGCCGCGAGGGCCGCGACGAGAGTGGAATCAATTCCGCCAGAGAGACCCAGCACAGCTTTTGCAAACCCATTCTTCGCGGCGTAGTCGCGGATGCCAAGAACGAGGGCTTTGCGAATGGATTCGCATTCATCGCCGGTAATCCCGCGCGAATCGGGCTTTCGCACATCGAGATCGACCGTCTCGACAAATTCCTCAAAGGCAGCCGCCTGCAAAATAATGTCGCCTTCCTGATCGGCGATCAGACTTGCCCCGTCAAAGATAATGCCGTCGTTTCCCCCGACGAGATTTACAAAAACGATAGGTTTCTTTTGCAGCTTAGCTCGATGCGCGACCATATCGCACCGGAGCTTGATCTTGCCCTTGTTGTAGGGCGACGCGTTGATAGAGACAATTATATCGGCACCCATCGAGATTACCTCGTCGGTCGGGTCGCTCTCGTACAACCGCTCTTTCCAGAACGTCTTGTCGTTCCAAAAATCCTCGCAAACGACGACGCCTAGCTTGACACCATTTATCGCGAATAACCGCCGGTTCTTGCCGTCGCTCGGCTCGAAATATCGCGGGTCGTCAAACACGTCATATTCCGGCAGCAAAGTTTTGTCCGCAAAACCTAGCAGTTCGCCATCGGAGATTACCGCCGCCGAATTATACAAACGCCGCCCGTCGGGTTCCTCATTCTGCCTGATAGTCCCGACAATCGCCGTGACGCCCGCGGTTGCCGGAATAATATCGCGAAGGGGGCCATCCACGTGCTCGATAATATCGCGGTCCTGAAACCAGTCCTGCGATGTATACCCGTGCGTGACGACCTCAGGAAAAACAACCAGATCCGACCCGCCAGACTTAGCTTTCTCAATCGCCTGAATTATCTTTGAAGTATTCCCGGCAAGATCGCCATTGGTGGTATTAATCTGAGCGATGGTGACTCTCATTGAATTACCTGACTATTTCTACCGAGCAGAAATCAAGTCCTTTCCATTGACGATCGGCAGTTACAGCGGTTGCGTTGTGTAAGATAGCACAAGCCAAGCAGCTTCTGTCACCAAGCGATAATCCCAAGTGTCGCGTCGTTGAACGAAGTTTAGCCGCCTCCACTGCATGACTCTCGTCGAAAGCAACAATTTCTAAATTCAACATGGCGAACGCCCTGTGGGCAGATTCATCCGTGTGGCCTAACTCAATAGATCGCGTCAGGACTTCAGCAACATTAACGGCACTTATCTTTGAATCTGGAATGAGCCGCTCTACATATTCGGCGCCATTTTCTTGGTTTAGAAAGGCGAGAACAGCAGAGGAATCTAAGATAAAATTACTCATTGTCGGCTGCCTTTCGTCTATCCGCTATGAATCCATCAACGACGGAAACGCCTTCCGGAACATGCTTCCTGAAAAGTTGCTGTGCCCGACGAAGCGCTTGATTTCGGCTCGAAATGCGTAATGAATCGTCTTTATCAATCTCAAGACTAAATGTTTCGCCAACTCTAAAACCAAGTCTGTTACGGATTTCAGCAGGAATAACAATTCTGCCGCCTTCGGTCATTTTGGTCGTAATTAAGGCCATTGTCACATAATCCTCCGATGTCATGTTATACAATTGTTGACATAATCGCAACCTATTGTCAGTCGTTTTGAGGAACGACGGCTTTCTTCACCATCGTCAAACGATTGCCGCGTGCGTTGTATTTGACCTCGTCCATGATGTTGTAGATAAACAGCACGCCGCGGCCGGAGGTTTTGAAGAGGTTTGCGGGGTCGAGCGGGTCGGGGATGTTGTTTACGTCAAAGCCTTCGCCCTCGTCCTCGATGGTGAATTTTGCTTCGTGTTTTGAGACCTCAGCCGTAATTCGCACAAGCTTCCGGGCGTCGAATTTGTTGCCGTGTTTTACGGCGTTTACAAATGCTTCATCGAGAGCGACGAACAGATTCGATTGTTCCGCCTTTATTACGCCGAGTTTTTCGACGCGTTTCATCAGGTATTCGAGAACGATATGCATCAGCGATATGGCGCTTGGCAGCTCGAATTCTATGTGCTCATGCAGATCGGCTACAACGTCACGTTTATCGACAAACCTTATCTTGTAATCAAGCACCGTCGCGGTCAGATTTTTTAGCTCGTCTTCGTCAAATTCGTCGCGGCGAAAATTGGACGCGCAAAACTTAAAGGCCTTGACATGCTCGCCCGGTTTGGCCGGCTCCACTTCCGTCAGGCATTCCGTGCCGTCACCATTGGCAGGCTGTGGTTTTCCGTCGACATCTAGATCGGTAATCACGAGGTCAAACGCTTCCAGGTCTTTTATTTCCAGGGCTTCGTCGCGATTCTCAAGGACTTTAACTTCATGACCAACGTGTGTAAACACTTCATCGAGCGCGGTGGCGAGATCGTCGTGATCGTCGATGATGAGAATTCGTCGCTGCATAGAAGCGTGAGGAGAGGTAATTCAGATTACGATTTACCGATTGCCGTTGTTGCAAATAATACCCCAACTTGATAGTTATCTTCTAACCGTGGCCGAACAAAGCGACAAACTTTTCGCGTTCGATTCGTTGTCGGACTATTCGCTCAAACAGCGCGTGTTGATCCGCCTTGCCGATCTAGCGTTCTATTGGATTACAAAGGCAACGGGAGGCTCCAGCCGTTTTGAGGTCGTCGATCGCGAGAATTGGGATGCTGTTACGGCGGCCGGAAAAACTCCGATCTACGTTGTTTGGCACGACAGCATAATCCTGAGCGCCTGTTTTTTTCAGCACCGGGGCGTTGTAATAATGGCGTCCAAAAGTTTTGACGGCGAGTATATTGCCCGGTTTGTAAAAAGAATGGGTTTTGGCGTGATTCGCGGCTCGTCGTCGCGCGGCGGTGCTCGGGGGTTGATTGAAATGATTCGGGCGATCAAAGACGGGCATCCGATGGCATTTACAATTGACGGCCCGCGCGGACCGCGGCATGAGGTAAAACCCGGCCCCATCATGCTCGCCAGGAAAACCGGTAATCCAATTTTGCCGTTGGTCGTTCAGCCGCGAAAACATTGGACGCTCGGAAGTTGGGACAAAATGCACATCCCACGGCCGTTCTCACGTGCCGTGCTGATATTTGGAACCCCGATTTATGTGAGCGGAACTGCGCGCGATGCCGTTACCGAAGCCAAGCAAATCGAACTTCAGAAGGCGATGGACGACCTTACCAAGCGGCGTGAAAAATGGAAACTGGAAATGATGCCGGATTAGGCCGCCAAGGAGTTCACTGAGATTCCCGCAGAGAATGAGAGAAGAGAGTTTTGCGCTCAATCTTCAATCAAACTGAACCAACTCCCTGCGGCTGACTCTCCTCGACAACGGTCGTAGATGACAGAAAACGCGCCGAAAAAAGGACATAACTTATCCAGATCGCGTCCGCAAACAGCAGATGCCCGAGCTGCATGATGATCGGTGCCCGCGTTAGCAGCGTCGCCGAGCCAAATGCGATCTGGGCCAGTATCAAAAGCGACAGCGTATTTGACCACCGCGAAACGACCCGATCACCGGTGCATACCTTCGCTAGAGACCCGGTTAAGAAAATGAGGAAAACGCTGGTCAGGATTGCGGTGATCGGGTGCAGCAGACGAAGGCGAAGCAGAATGTTCGATGTCGGCGAAAAATCTTGCACGATCCCCTCGGTAAGTGTGCCTGAGGGGAAAAGCATCGTGGACAACGCAGCAATCGATCCGGTAATGCCGACGAGAAGAATCGCAGCAATGCCTATCGCGAGTGCCGCCATATATTTACTTTCTGCGTGAAATTTCAGCGGCTGAGCGCCGCTCGCCGATCGAGCGGTTAGCGTCAAAAAAGCCAGCAAAATAAAGGTGTTTATCAGATGTCCGGCCATCCAAAATGGCCGTGCGGCGGTCAGCGTTTCCGCCGTATTGCCCGTCAGTACGAGGCCCGCCCCGATAGCACCTTCGGTTGCCACGAAAAAGAGCGACGCGGCGGCACATTTCAGCGTCGATTTGGTCGATGGTTCCCTATTTTGATACCAAATCCAAAACGCCCATCCAACCAGTATCAACATCAAGAGGCCATCGGCGGCGCTCATTAATCGATGAGCAAATTCAATGGTTGTCTTTAGTTCCGGAGCCGCCGGCAAAACTTCTCCGTTACACGTCAGCCAGTGTTGTCCGCAGCCATCGCCGGATTTCGAAGCCCGAAGAAAAACGCCCCACAATATGACGACAATGTTAAATGCGAGGACAAACCATGCATATTTCGCGAATCTATCGAGCTTTGTTTCTCTGGCCATTTTGCATAGAATAGCACTTTCGACCGGCTGCAAGAATGAGATGTATGATTGAAAAAGAACGGATTGACAAAGTGCTCGTCGCTAGAGGGCTTGCGGATTCGCGAACGAAGGCCCAGGCACTTGTGATGGCCGGAGTGGTGCTCGCAAATGAAAAACGCGTTGCCAAACCATCGGAGACATTCTCGGCGGACACCGCGATAAGGATCAAAGGCGATTCGATTGAGAATAAATATGTGGGCCGCGGAGGACTGAAACTGGAAGCGGCACTGACATCGTTCTCGGTCGATCCGACCGGTTTCGTTTGCCTCGACATTGGCTCGTCAACCGGCGGGTTTACCGATTGTTTGCTCACGCACGGCGCCGAACATGTGGTGGCAATAGATGTCGGAACAAATCAGTTGGTTTGGTCATTGAGAAATGATCCACGTGTCGAGGTGCGGGAAAATACAAATGCCCGATCGCTCCAACCGGATGATTTTGCGACACAATTCGATCTAGCCGTGATGGATGTGTCGTTTATTTCCGTGACAAGAATACTACCCGCGATTCCATCGCTCCTCAAGCCAACCGGAAGGCTCATTGTACTCATCAAACCACAATTTGAGGTTGGAAAAGGGGAAGTAGGGAAAGGCGGAATTGTGCGCGAATCGGAAAAACACGAACGCGTGGTAGCTGAGGTCGACAATTTTGCCTGCGCTTTGGGATTTTTACTCGCGGGCCTAATCGAATCACCGATCCTCGGGGCCGAGGGAAATAAGGAGTTTCTCGTTATGTATGGAAGAGAGTGAGGAAAATTTGGTAAAGGCCGAAACTTTTGTCGAGGGACTGGACTTCTATTTTGAGGCGGGATTGATGGTGCTTACTCGCAGTTATCTGTCTAAACGCGGCACTTGCTGCGAAAGTGGCTGCCGCCATTGCCCTTACTCTTCGGAGGCTACGGGTTCACAGTAAATAAATTTCAAGCTCGTTGGGTTTCCAGTCGGTCATATACGATTCGGTGAATGTGTCGTTTTCCTCATTCTCTCTTACCGTAGACTCCATGCCATTTGGATAGAGCAATTGTCGTCTTTCATCAACTTGGCGAGTCGCCATTGTCCTGAGGGTGGCATCTAACACGACGTTTACAGACTCGTCCATCCGAGCGTCAATGTCATAGTAAATCCGTTTGCCATCGCGGCGGGTTGAAACCAGTCCGGCGCTCCGCAAATACGCCAAGTGCCGCGATATCTTAGGCTGGCTTTCACCCAATTGATCGGCGAGGAAACCCACAGGCACCTCGCCGCCAGCCATTAAAGCCAATAGACGCAGGCGCGTCTTATCCGCAAGTGCCAAGAAGAGAGTTTCGAATTTTTCGACGGTTGAATGGTCCATTTTCCTTCATATTACATTATGCATATATGTTCCGCAAGTCGGACTTCAAAGTTAGAGCGTTAGCCTGCCTCAGCTGGCGGAATAAGTTGAAGTTTGAATTCTAAACGCTTTGCGTATACGATGATCGGTAATTGGGAGAGATGATGGCCGAAACGTGAGTGTCCGTAGATGTTGGACTCTATCGCCGAAATCGACGCAGGCCCTCGACAAAATTTGTAATGTTATAATACATACGCATAGTCGCATATATCAATCGAATGACTCATATTCTCGCATTAGATCAAGGAACGACAAGCAGCCGGTCGATCATTTTTGATCGCGGCGGCAAAATAGTCGCGACGGGGCAGAGAGAGTTTACGCAGATCTACCCTCAAAGTGGCTGGGTCGAACACGATCCGCATGAGATATGGCGGTCGCAGGTTGAAACGGCATTAGCCGCGCTTGGACAGGCGAATCTAACGGCATCGGATATCGCTGCAGCCGGGATCACTAATCAACGTGAGACGACACTTATTTGGGATCGGAAAACCGGTGAGCCCATTTACAACGCGATTGTTTGGCAGGACCGTCGAACATCAAATTTCTGCAATGAAATTCGCGCCGTTTATGAAGACCGAATCCGAGCAAAGACTGGCCTTGAGGTAGACGCTTATTTTAGTGCCAGCAAGATCAAATGGCTGCTCGACAATGTGCCGGACTCCCGAGCGAAGGCTGAGAGCGGCGATCTTGCATTCGGCACGATTGATACCTGGCTCGTTTGGAAACTTACAAACGGCAGACTCCACATCACCGATCCGTCAAACGCTTCGAGGACGATGCTTTACAATATCCACACGCTCGAATGGGATGACGAGCTTCTAGAAATATTCGGTGTGCCGCGGACGCTATTGCCGGAACTGCGTTCCTCTTCCGAGGTTTACGGCGAAATCGAAACGCCGAACGAACTGAAAGGCATCAAGATCGCGGGAATCGCGGGCGATCAACAAGCCGCGCTCTTCGGGCAAGGTTGTTTTGGCCCCGGTTGGACTAAAAATACATACGGCACCGGCTGTTTTATGCTTCAAAATGTCGGCGATAGGCCGGTTAGTTCCACAAATCGTCTTCTCTCGACGGTCGCCTGGCAAATCGAGGGACGTACCGAGTATGCACTCGAGGGCAGCGTCTTTATCGGCGGCGCGGTCATACAGTGGCTTCGTGATTCGCTCGGGGTGATCGACAACTCATCCGACGTCGAGGCTCTCGCAGCATCGGTTGCGGATAACGGCGGCGTGTATTTCGTTCCCGCATTTGCCGGGCTCGGTACCCCGCATTGGGATCAGGAAGCTCGGGGATTAATAATCGGCCTGACACGAGGTACTGGCAGGGCACATATTGCCCGGGCCGCGGTAGAGTCAATAGCCTTTCAAACCGCTGATCTGCTGTCCTCTATGAACTTCGACAATGATTTGAGGATCGATGAACTTCGGGTCGATGGCGGCGCCACACGAAATGATGCCCTGCTGCAATTTCAGACCGATATTCTAGGGATTCCCGTCGTTTGCTCCAAGATCGCCGAGACGACGGCTCTCGGGGCGGCGTATCTTGCTGGGCTCGCCGTCGGATTTTGGTCGTCAAAAGTTGAACTGGCCGAGCACTGGCAGGCTGACCGGCGGTTTGAGCCGAAAATGTCGCTTGGACAGGTATCTGCGCTAATAGCGAGATGGCACGAAGCGGTCAATCGCTCGCTCGGGTGGGCAAAGTCAGAACCGCCTGTAAGCGGGCGGAACGAACGCACTAAGAAAATTAGCCGCAGATAAGCTCGGACTACGCAGATGAATAATTGTTTTGCAACTGCGTCGTCCGCCTTTATCTCCGGCTAGTTTCTTACGCGGCTTGATTGACGGCCGCTGACGCAGGCGGTTTTGCTTAAGCGTCGTTGTTTTCGCCTTTTGACTTGCTCATGGTGGCTGCGATCTGGGATTGAGGCAGCGGGATGCCTACGGCGTCGGCGCTGATGAGCGGTTCGTCATCATCACTGTCCTCGTCGGCCACATCGGCTACTATCATCTTGCCCGATTGCTTGGTAAATGTGAGCAGATCAGTTTCGCTGTCGAAATCGACCATCACATAGTCGCCTGTTTCGACCTGCTGAGTGGCGACCAGATTTGACAGAGCGTAGACGAGAAATCTTTCCACCGATCGTTTCAGGTGGCGGGCACCGTATTTGAGATCGATGCCCTCGCTGAGTAAATATTCCTTCGCTTCAGTGGTACACTCGAATACAAATTTCGTTCCCGCCGACTCCGTGATGCGGTCCTGAACCGCCGTCAGTTCGATGTCCAGAATGCGGCGCAGATGATGTTCCTTGAGGCTTCGGAAAACGACCACCTTGTCGATTCGGTTCATAAATTCGGGTGAGAATTTACGTTTCGCGGCCTCGAGGGCGGTGCGATAGATCTTGGAGTCGATCTCGTTGTCGTCTTTCGCCTGATCGACTTTTGTCGGCGAAAATCCGATGCCGCCGGAGATCATATCCGACATTTCACGGGCGCCGAGATTTGAAGTCATGATGACGACGGTTCGCGAGAAATCGACGCGGCGGTTGTCGCCTAATGTCAGCGTTGCCTTGTCCAAAATACCAAGCAAAAGCTGCCATAGTGAATCCGACGCCTTTTCGATCTCGTCAAACAGCACGAAGGTCAGCTTGGTGTCATCGGTATGCGATTTATCGAGGTTTTCCTGTGTCAGCATCGGCGACGTTTCGCGGTGACCGAGGTATCCCGGAGGCGAGCCAATCAGTTTGGCGATCTCATGCGAATGCTGAAACTCGGCGCAGTCGATTTTGACGACCGTGTGCGGTTCACTAAACAGCACTTCCGCCGCCGCCTCGACGACACGCGTTTTGCCGGAACCGGTCGGGCCGAGAAACAGCATCGTGCCTATCGGTCGAGCCGGATTGTTCATCCCGGCCAGATATATCTGAAAAAGCCCGCTCATGCGGCGCACAGCCCTTTCCTGACCGACGATCAGCGAAGAGAGCTTGTCCTCGAATTCAGCCGCCCGAGGGCTTTTGCGTTCGGGGTCGAGCAGAATGCCTTTGTCCGTGTTTTCTTTTTTCCTGACCGTTTCCTGTTTCATCTCTTTGTCTCCGCTTCGGCTGCTTCGCACCTTGTTACCGAAAGGCCCGTTGCTCATTCGAGACTTGTGCCAGACTAAACGGCACATCGTCGTCTATAATGATGATTTCAAAAGATTGTACGTTGGCTGGACTTTATGGTCTGGAAGGGTCAGTCCAGGGGCTGAGGCAAGTATGGAGGCCCGCCTCAACTCTTATCATTAACACAAAGGCAACTGTTAACGCAACAGGAAATTGACCATGTTCGAAAATAGTTTTCTGAAATATCGAGGTCAATAAAGGTAAACACCGATCCAAGTTCTTTAAAAAACCTGATTTGAGAGCGACGAAAATGCGATTTTGTACAAACAGCCCGCCTCATAATAGTTCTTTTCCGTGCTTCCGGTCTGATCCGGGTTGATTTTGTCCGAAATTTGACGCAAGATAAATCCGATCACGGAACACACGGACAAAACACGGAGCAGGTCGGTCAGAATCCAAGGATTGACCGCCCAACCATAACCCTAATTCGCACGAAGATAAGATGATCGTCATACTGACAATCTGTACTTGCGCTAATCGTAATACTCCAATCCAAGATGCGTAATCAATTCCTCGCCCCGCAGATGCCGTAGAGTGTTTTTAAGCTTCATCAGCTGTATAAACAAATCGTGTTCCGGATACAAGCCGGGAGCGGTTTGCGGCGCCTTGAAATAGAACGAGAGCCATTCCTGAATCCCCTTCATCCCGGCACGTTGGGCGAGATCCATAAATAATGCCAGATCCAGCGCGAGCGGCGCGGCAAGGATCGAATCGCGGCAGAGGAAATCGATCTTGATCTGCATTTTATAGCCGAGCCAGCCAAAAATGTCGATGTTGTCCCAGCCTTCTTTGTTATCGCCGCGCGGCGGATAATAGTTTATGCGAACGACGTGGGAAAAATCGCCGTAGAGATGCGGATAGACCTCGGGCTGGAAAATATGTTCGAGCACCGAGAGTTTAGAAACCTCTTTTGATTTAAAATTTTCCGGATCGTCGAGCACTTCGCCGTCGCGGTTGCCGAGAATGTTTGTCGAATACCAGCCATCGAGGCCGAGCATACGCGATTTCAAGCCCGGTGCAAGAATCGTCTTCATCAACGTCTGTCCGGTCTTAAAATCCTTGCCGCATATCGGCATCTTGGTTTTATCGGCAAGCTCGGTCAATGCCGGAATATCGACGGTTAAATTCGGAGCCCCGTTTGCAAAGGGCACACCCGATTTCATCGCGGCATAAGCGTAGATCATCGACGGCGCAATCATCGGGTCGTTGTCATACATCGCTTTTTCAAAGGCTTCGAGCGACTTGTGAATTTCCGATTCTTCGATATAGATCTCGGTCGAAGCGGCCCATACCATAACCATGCGTACGCAGCCGTTATCGGCTTTAAATCGAGCTATATCTTCGATTAGCTGCTCGGCAAGTTCCATCTTGTTCTTGCCGGTTTTGACATTTTCGCCGTGGAGCCGTTTGACGTAATTTTGCTCAAAGACGGCGGGCATCGGTTTGAGCGAGGCCAATTGTTCGGAAACTTGATTGAGCAGATCTTTGTCGAGCACACCAGCGTTCATCGCCGCGTCAAAAGCGTTGTCGTGAAAGATGTCCCATGCTCCAAAAACGATATCGTCAAGGGATGCGAGCGGGACAAAATCCTTTATCCTTGGAATGCGGTCGTCCGTGCGCTTGCCGAGCCGAATCGTCCCCATCTGTGTCAGGCTGCCGACCGGCTCCGAAATCCCGCGTTTGATCGCTTCAACACCCGCGACCAACGTCGTGCTGACGGCACCCAGGCCGACCAGCAAAATACCAAGTTTCCCTTCTGCGGGAGCAATATCCACGCCCTTAACTGTCATTAATTTCCTCCAAAAAACGCAAACATAAAGGATAGCTTTACGCGTGAGTTTAGGCAAATTGGCGAGTACGTGCCGGCACGAAGGTGTTTGGCTATTTGTAGTAAGCGGGATGCTGCAGTTCTACTTGATGCCTTTCATTCGAAGTAGTTTATCGTTCGGAAATGTATGAAGGCGGGTTTGACGATCTCATTACCGTTTTCGATGACAATTTGAGAGGCGGTTCGCTTTGTCCAATTTCCTTTTCCGTCAAACGACTCATATTTGAAAACGAACTTCTTATCGCCATAATATTTTTGAGGGGTGAGATCGATTCTAATATCCTCAATCTCATTCCCTTTTTCATCCAGTTTGTAAATATATTTTTGATTAAGTTCGCCCTTGTCATCATAAGCGAGTTTCTCAAGCGTATTGCCGCTGACCGTGTAGGTATACCGCATACCGAGCGTTTTGTCGTTGCGATACATCTGCATTTCCGCCAATCTACCTTTGCTGTATTTATAGCCGTAGCCGTAGGTAATCCGCACCTCCCTCTGGTTCTGGTCCGATTTAGCGGCTCCGGGTGGCGTAATCGGAGCCGGAGGATCATATTCATGGGTTATCGTCTTCGTTTTGGAAACTCTCACCCCATTTAGATACCCATACACCGTGATATCCGATGGGTCGCTCATATGATCGAATGATATTCGCTTCACTAAATTCCCTATTTCGTTATAATTCTCTATGTAAGAAAAACGTCGGGAATCCCCGCGGCCGGTTCCTGAGAGATCCTGCGATTCGCGGGTAACCGATTTTACTTTTCCCTTCAGGCCTTCGTCTTGGGCGTCGGAATGTTCCTTGGGCACAACCGGCTCTTGAGGGAGTGTCGCTGGCGTCGATACTTCAATGGCCTTCAATTTCGCGGTATCGAGCGTCGGTTTCGATTGGGAGCAGCATGCGATGACCGCGAATAAACTTAAAAATATAATTGTAAAAATTTTCCACATAGTATTCCCAGCAGGACTGGATTCGGGTGTTAAAAAAAGGTCGGTTCCATCTTCAAAGTCGAGAAAAAATGCGTCTCGAATCAAGATTGGACGTAATAAACCCGGACGTCGATCTCCGCAAAGTTACTAGCGCGCTTTTTGGTCCCTTGTACGCGTTAGTACCTAGTTTATTACCCAGTTTAATCGTTATTACCTAGTTTGCGCCATACGGCATTGCGACCGGTTGAAACTACTTCGACCATCCCTTTCTTTTTCATATCGCGCAAGACTTTGCGGATCATATCGATTCCGGCCGGAACTCGTTTTTCAATTTCGCCAATCCGAAATTCGTCAGGCAGACCGTCAATAGCCACCTCGATCAGCGCCGTCTTCTCGCCCCGGGGCGAACCGGCCAAATCTGCTCGTTCTTCAAAAGTCTTGTAAG
>JANPCJ010000061.1:0-31115 GCA_031430895.1 Chloracidobacterium sp.
CCCGCGAAACTCCCGTCCCCCGCTCGTTTCGACCGAGATGTCGGCGGGCGGCGTGGGTGCGGGTACACCTGCATTTGCGGAAACCGTCGATGGCGTATAGCCGAAAAATGCACTAACGGAATCTATAAAAGAAACGGAGGCAGCATTCGTCACAGCGGATGCAAGCGTTAAAAATGTGATACCGAATACGGCGACAAAGGCGAATCGGAGTGCGGCATTGCGAATTGAAAGTCGGCTGTTAGACATAGACGAGATCTCCCCTTACAAAAGTTTTTACAAAAAAAGCAGCAGTTCTGACGAAGCTTCGAGCTCCAGTCCGGCATTGGAACGATTGACTGGTAATTCTTATTATAGGCCTTCTCCCGTCTTTTGCCAAGAAAAAAAATGAAACCGATGAATGCCAATCGAAACCCGAAAAAAAAGCCCTTACCGCAAGCGGTAAAGGCTTTTTGTTTCTATCCTCGAAACGATCTGTCTTGCGACAACTATTTCTCGGTCCTGGTCGCGTCCGCAATTACTGCGGGTTGGCGACGAAATCAATATCCTGAACATTGTCGCTCAATGTTACCAAGCGAGTTGCGTTCGGGAAATCATAACGCTTCGACGCTCGAAGCGAAACCAGATATGTCTGGCCGGCTTCGAGGTTTTCGATGCTATAGTATCCGAGACTTCCCGTCACAACCCTGACGGGCTGTTCAAGACCAACTCCGGAGACCGTGATGATCGCATTGCGAACCCCGGCACCGTTTGCATCCGTCACGCGACCGCTAAGCGAAACGCCAGCCGCCGTCGGGATGTCGACGTTTACCGCGCCGTTTACAAATGTCGTCGGAAGCTGCATTGCCTGAGCATCGCTGACGCCCTGAGCAATCGGCGTGTTGCTCCACGCGAGCGGCAGAGTTCTCGGAATTGGAGTTCCCGGCGGAACACCAAATCGGAATCTGAGAATCTGCTGGGTTCCAGCGGGTATAGCCGTCGGACAGGCAACCAGGAAGCCAATGCTGCCAGTGGCTACCTGCGTTGCGTTTGTCGTGACCGTGCACCCTGCCGGAAGGCCCGTTCCGAGGAACACGTCGGGGTTGGTACCACCGACATTGCTTATTGTCAGGCCATTTGCGCCTATGGGGAAGGTGAAACTGCCGCTTATAGCAGTTTCATTGCCTCCACCGTTTGTAAGCGTCAGCGGGACGATAGCCTGACCGCCGTTCGGAGCCGTAACGGTTCCGATCGTCAGTGTGCGGTTACCGCCGCCGCCAGCACCCGTCACAGTGACGTTGCTCGCCGTGTACTTCGCGGTGAGTGATTGAGCAGCAGCATTTGACGTGCTGCGAACAATCGGCTGATCGACGAAGGTGACAGGATAAGTTCCCGCCGCCGTACCTGGCAGAATGCGGAACCTGAATACAACGACCTGTCGTGTTCCGGCTGCAATCGCACCCTGGAAGTCAAGCAGGACGCCTATTCTGCCATTCGCAAGCTGAGTAGCGTTGACAGTTCTGGACGTACCCGGATTGGCTCCCGTACCGGCCGTAACATCAGGATTGTTGTTCGTACCGCTGGTTCCGTTGATGCTGAGCACCGCCTGGTTGAACTGAAGGCTGAGCGTTGTTACAGTCTCATCGCCCTGCGAGATCAGCTCGACAGCGTAGTTAACGAAGTCGCCCGGAGCACCGGTGACCATAACGCCGCGGAATTCTCTTCCACCGCCGGTCTCGGGTCCGATGTCATCTCCCTTATTAGACTCAGACTTGTCGCCTCTTGCCGCAGTTTCATCGACAGGAGGAGCCGGAATCGGAGCGGTCGGTCCACCAGCCGCCGGAGCAGCGGGAAGAACAGCAATGTAATTGTCAATCTGCTGTTGATCGGTAGCATCGAGCCTGCCGTTACCTAATGTCGCCCCTGGTGCCGTATCCGTTCGTTGATACTCATTGAAAGTACCCGGAGTTCCGTCACCGGTGCACGGCGTATCCAGTCCAGCAATGAAACGCTTGAACTGAGCCGAGTCAGGAGCCGACAGTATACCGTCGCCAGGTCCGCAGACACCGGCAACAGCACGGTTTATATCGCCTTCGAGACCTGCCGGAACGACTGGGCCGTCGTCATTGACGATGGTTCCGATGCCTGTTCCATTTGTCGTCGAGATCGTTCCGACTGTGGCACCCGTGAGCCGTAGTCTGAATGTTTCGTCAAACTCGGGCACTACGTCACCACAAACTCGGATCGTGACATTGACAAACGTCGTTGCCGCTGCAAACACCGCCGGATTGGCCGGTGGGCCTCCTGCCGGTGCGGTTGGCGTCGAGATATAATCAATACCCGGACCGCAAGCCGCTCCTCCAGTCGCCGTAATGGCCTCGATCACGAACGACACGTTCGACGCCTGCGTCGTGGTGCCATCCTTGCTGATGCGGAACACGAAGTTCGTCGTTGTCGCAGGATCGTTGCCTTCCTGTCCGGTAACATTGTCGACTCTGAAGACAAGGCTGTCATCCTCGACTATCGTGCCCGTACCGACCGAACCGATCGGCGGAACCGTAGCCGGTGCTCCGCTGATGGTAACGGTGAAGGTCTCATTACCTTCGACAACCGTATCGCCACAAACCGGAACCAGAATATCCTGGAAGGTTGTGCCGCCCGGAGCGAACGTCAGTGTACCCGCCTGCGGGATGTAGTCAATCGCACCCGTTCCCGGGTTAGCACATGCTACACCGCCAGTGGCGCTTCCGTCCGCACTCGCGAAGGTTATGACCTGCGTGATTGCCGAAGTACCCGTACCCGTGACGCGGAATCTGAACATGACCGGATTTAACGGATCATTGCCCTCGCTCTGTGTCACATTGTCGATGGCGAACGTCCTCGGACCGTCATCGTTAGTGATGGTACCGAGACCCTGCGGATCAGCACCTCTGTTAATGTCGAGTCCGGTGGCATCAGCAGTTCCAGCGGTTGTAACACCGTCGATTTGAAGCGTGAACCTTTCGTCAGTTTCAAAGTTCAAATCACCGCGAACCTCGACAACGGTGTCGATAAAGTTCAAGGCCGGGTTGCCAAATGGATTTAACGGGAAGGTCAACTGACGGCTGACGACCTGATTATAGTCAAGGTCGGCAACAGTTGCCGTGCCGTCAATAGTCGAAACCGTGACGACCTGAACCTGGTCTGTGCTGCCAGTTCTCATAACCCGGAACGTGAAATTGGTGATTCCGGAATTACCTTCAGCCATGGTTACATCGTTCACCGTGAAGACACCCGAGAGATCATTGTCAACGATGGTTCCCGTTGCAGTAAGGCTTCCAGGAATGGTTGCCCGTACCGGAGCACTCAAGGTGGCTCTCACCGCCTCGTCTGCTTCGTCCCTGACATCACCGCAAACCGTGACGCTAAAGCTCTGCGAGGTTGAACCCGCCGTACCCGTTGCCGGGAAGGTCAAGGTGTTCGCGGTTGCCGGAGGCGTCGGAATAGGCGTGATAAAGTCGACGCCCGTTGTATCCGCATTAGTACAGGTCGTGCCTGCCGTAGCGGGAACTCTCGGAGTTGTCGTTGTTCCACTGAAAGGATCGACCACATAGTTGACCGTTGAAGACAACTGTGAATCACCGGTTCGAACGACAGTGAACGTAAGAAGGGTCGTTGTGCCGGTATCCGTCTCAACGACTGTTGCGCTCGTCGGATTGAATGCCAGCGTCGGAGCGTTTTCATCATTGATGATCGTTCCGAGACCCGTGTCTGAGAAGTTAGCTGCCGGAAGAACCGGGCCGCCCGTCACGGATTCGATAAGAACCGTGAACGACTCATCGTTTTCAAAGACAGTGTCCTGATAGACGATAACTGGTACAAACACCGTATCGGGGCCGCCCGGGGTAAACAGGAAGCAGTTATTCGGCGGATTGGAGGTGATCTCCGTATAGTCCGCTCCCGGAGGATTGCCCGGTGCCGTTCCCGGCGTCGCCGGATTGGCGTTGCCCGGAGGAATGGTCGTGCCAGCCTGTGTACGGATGCAGACGAGCTGGTTTGTCTGAGCAGGAGCCGACCTTCTCAACGTAAAGTTGAATGTCGTGGTGCCCGCCGGGACCGAACCCTCAGCCCGTGCCACATCGTCAAGGGTGAATGTATTTGGCTGTTGGCCGTCCGAGATCGTTCCGACGCCCTGGCCGTCTCCGATAGTCGCATTTGTGACGTCGATCAGGTTGACCAGGAAAGTTTCCGGGCCTTCGAAGAAGAGGTCGACGTTTGTCGGTATCGAAATTGCATTCGAGCTCAACGATCCGGCGGCAATCGTAAAGATGCCGGAGCCGCCCGGGCATGGCTGACCGGTGTAGTCAGGATTCAGAGCACCCGGATTGGCACCGTCAGTCGCCGTAACATCTACTGTGCAGAATCGGAACGTAGTTGCGACGCCGCTCGCGATAGACTGAGTGACCGTGAACACGACGTTGCCGCCCTCCGCTGCCTGAGCGTCAGAGATATTAAGAACCGGGGCACCGTCATCATTGGTGATGGAGTAGGTTGCCCGTGCGGGAACGCCGACCGTTCCGTTAACCGGATTGGTAAGAACGGCGTCAAATGTTTCATTCAACTCGAATGTAAGATCACCGCAAACCGCGACCGTGAAGGTCATTGTTGCAACGGTCGGGAGGAACGTCAGAGTGTCGCCATCCGTAATGTAGTCAACGCCCGCGACCAATCCGCAAGCACTGTTCTCAGCGCCTGGCGTGGCTAGATTCGGGTTATTGTTCGGAAGCGGAATCGGGACGGTCGAAATATTGACCTGACCCGTCGTCGTAAGATCACCCGTTCGGGTGACGGTGAATGTGGCAAATGAACCAGCCGGTGCTCCACCCGCTTGCGGGTTGGGAACAAGGTTGGTGTTGCCTTCAAGACCGTTCGCAGGCGTTGCCGCGATCGTGTAGGTCGTGTCGTTGTCGAGGATCGTACCGGTTGCCGATGTCGGAGCAGTCGGAATGACGGTGACTCCGTTGACATCCGTTGACCCCGTTACTGTAAAGATCACAGTTTCGCTGGTTTCGACGTTTGTATCCGCTGTCGGATCGACCGTTACCGTGGCCGTAAGTGAGCCCGCGACGCCAAAGGTAACTGTTCCGGTTCCGGCAACGGTTCCGTTTGTGCCCGTAAAGCTAGTGGCACCCGTTTGCGTGTAATCCGGCGGGAAGTTGTCGGTACACGGAGCGAGCGAGCAAGCCGTGCCGCCGATGGTAAAGTTGACCACCTGGCCAGCCGGTGTCGCGCCCGATCTTGTGAATGTATATACCAGGTTCGGTGCACCGTCTTCGGCGACCGTCAACGGGGCAACGGCCACGCTGACATTGGTGTCGTCCTCCGTGATCATACCGGTAGCCGACGGCGGGGTTCCGACCGTGTAATTTGCCGCCGGAGGCGTCGGGGCGGTGACCGTAAAGATTACCGTCTCAGTGCCTTCGACTAACGTGTCTGGCGTTGGATCAACTATTACGATAGCGGTTGTCGCCGCCGCCCCAAATGTAACCGTGCTGGTAGCACCGTTACAAGTAACAGCGGTCGCCCCGGTACCTGCCGAGCAGGCGTAATCAAGGGCGGGTGCAACTGCCGGTGGGCCGGTAGCAGTTCCGGTAACGCTAAAGTTGACGGTGATCGCACCCGCTCCCGCATTCGGACGGGCAAACGTGTATATAAGATTAGCCGCGCCGTCTTCGGCGACTGCAGCAGGAGCAACGGTTACCGAAACCGGACTATCCCCCCCGTCAGTGATCGTGACCGTCTGAGTTGCCGGTGCGCCGATTGAAGCACCGCCTGTCGCGTTGCTCAAGTTGAGTGAAAACATCTCATCCGGCTCAGCAACCGCGTCGTCGCAGATCAGAAGCGTGACGGCTTGGCTAGCGACGTTTGCCGCAAAGTTAAGCAGGATCGGGTTGGCCGCACTGAATCCCTGGAAATCGTTTCCAGCCGCACAGCCCGTGCCGTCAGTGGAGACTGCCGTGCCGCTTAGCGTCGAAACCTGAACCGAGGCCGGGTTTGCAAGATCACCTGTTCGGGTTACCGTGACAGTGATCGAGGGTCCGCCTGCCTCAGGCGTTGTTTGGGCGGCGGTCGAGAACTGGAATGTGCTCGAGCAAACGCCATTACCACCCGCATTGAAGATAGCGGCAACATCCGACGCTCTAATCGCGTTGTTGAAAAGTTGAAACTCGTCGATCGTGCCGGCAAAGAAAACCGGTGGGTTGGGGCTGGCATCAAGCCGGGCGCCGATGTTTAGCGGATAATCGGTCTCAGCGGGCGTAAGAAAATTCGCCAGATTAAGACCGGCAACATTCAAGGGCTGAGCAACGCCGTTGTAATAAATATTCGGCGTGTTATTCGCAAAATCGTACGTGAACGCGACGTGCTGAAATGAATTAAGTGTCAGCGGGGTCGTGGTGGTGAAGAAGAAGTGGTTTAGACCGGCGTCGTCAACAACATTAACAAACAGCGATCCGTTTCCTCCAAGACCCGCAACCGAGTGCCAGAAGTGTACGCCGGTGTCAGTCGGATTGCCGTATTCCGCAATCGGGCGTCCGGTGCCGAAGGAGGTCGGGTTGATCCAGGCATCCATCGAAATTCCGGTGCCAGTACTACCAACGTCGAGGTCAGCGGAATTTGGATTCGCGACGGCGACATGATCGTTAACGCCGTCAAGCACAAAACCCTGACCCACTCGGCCCGGACCGAAGGCGGCTCCATTGGTAAGCGTAGCGACATCGTCAACCGCATCGGCCGGAGCCGTGTCGGTCGTGTTGCCGTTACCGGCAAACCATGCCGTCATACCCGCGGGCGGAGGGGCGCAGGCCCCGACTCCCTGACCAAAGACATTGCCCGGGCCCACAACCGAGGTCGTGAACGCTCCGACGCTGCCGTTTGAAAATGCCGTATTGACTGCAAAATACTGCGTTCCGGCGACAAGGTTTGGAACAACCTGCGAAGACCGAGTGTTTACAAAATCATCGTTGCATTGCAGGGCGTTCACCAACGGCGTGGCCGGGTTAAAGCTTCCGGCGTAGACACACAGAAAACCGTCGTACGTCGACGTATTGCTGGTTATCGTGTACGAGCCATTAGCATCCACCGTAAACTGATTTACCCGGAACGCAACCGCAGTCGCGCCGCCGGAAAGTGCAACTGGCGGCGCTGTACCATTGGCCGTCGGACGGTTAAAGACCGGCGCGCCAGTTGTATCGCCGGAGAAGTTACCCGTCGCCTCAAGCAAGCTGAGCTCAGGATCGACATCCGGATAAATCTTGACATTGTCCGCCTCATCGTAAATCGGCGGTGTCGGCTCAGGTTTGGGATCGTTCTCGTTTCGAGCCGGAGCGGCTTCGGCAAAACCGAAGAAACTAATAAGATCCGAAATCGTACTGGCAACAAAACCAGCCTGCTGCGTGTTCGCGCTACTGGATGCCAATACAGATTGGTTTGGATTTACCGCCAGCACATTAACGCTGAAAAAGGCGGCTACAAGCAGAAATGCAGACGCGGCAAACAACCGCGTCTGTACGCTGCGAAAAGATTTAACTCCGTTAGAAAGGTATTGTGTTTTGGACAAGCCTTGTCTTTGGGGCGTGGATGACATAATGATTCTCCTAGATAACTAAATTATTCAAACAGTTTGTTTCCTAAAATCGTGCTTCAGAACCGTTCCCGGCCTGATTAGGTTCTCTTTCAGAACCTAGTTTGCCGAATAAACCGCATTCGGCAGCGGCCGTATGTCGTAAGACCAGGAGGTCCTGACGAGCTCATATCCCAGAAAGTGCCGCGGGTTAAGCCTTGAAAAGCATAGCCGCCTTCAGCGGCGGATCCCCCAGTTGCGGCAAAAATGTCGCCCGACGCGCCTATAAAACGCGCGTCCGGCAAACCTGTTGTCGATGTTTTACCGTTTAGTATGATAACTCTGATGCAGTCAGATTAAAGCTCGGGGGCTTGAGCTTTAACCAAGTACCGCAATTCTAATGTTCAAATATAACTACTTAAGACGCGAACAAATACGGATTATACCGATTCTCACCCCGATGTCAAGCGATATTTAGGGCTTGACGAAGTGAATGTTATTTTTTTTTGATCTTCGAGCTTTGATTTTTGATCTTTGATTTTTGATCTTTAATCTCGCCGCTATCCTCATATCGTGTCTTTTCGGTTCCCGGTTACGGTGACATCGACTTTTCGAAGGTACGAATTCAATTTCGGCGTCAATTCGGTGATCGAGGGCGATAAAAAATTGACCTCTGTTTCCGTAAGCAGTTTTCGATGATACGCCCGTCGGAGCCAGTGTCTCGTCTCATAAAGTGAACCGCGAGCCATGCGGAGAAATCGCCGATTGTCCGGTGCACTTCCCGTCCGCTTCCCTCCGAAATATTCGCTCCGATGCTGTCGGCCGAGCGAATTATGTTTTCCAACTGTGTCCTGTGCAAGTTTATCCCAAGTTAATACTAAATCCCAAAGACCATCCGCCAACCGCTCGGATATCTGATATATATCTAACTTCGAAGTTTGTTTTTTCCATTCTTAAAAAAAATGATCTTTGATTTTTGATTTTTGAAAAGTACGCGATTTCAAAGATCAAAAATCAAAGATCAAAAATCATTTCCCCGCCGCAAGTTTGAGACGCGCCGAGGCGGCTTCGAGATGTTCGCGCGCCGCCTCAGTCTCGTCGAGCGATCCGGCCGCAACGGCGGCGAAAGCCTTCTCTGCCTCATCGCGAGTAGAGCGTGCCCGCTCGATATCAATCTCGTCCGCCGATTCCGCCGTATCGGCAAGCACCGCTACCTTATCGGCATTTACCTCGATGAATCCACCGGAAACAACGAGCCTCGTAGCAGCACCCTTTATAATATATGTAAGAATGCCGGGTTTTAAGGCCGAAATAAGCGGCGCGTGGCTCGGCAAAATGCCGGCCTCGCCCGATGCTGTCGGTACCGTGACGGAATCGACATCGGCGTCGAGGACGCGTTTTTCGGGAGTTACTATTTCTAGTCGCATACAATTGAAAATTAAAAATTAAAAATTAAAAATTTAAGAAACTAGAAGGGACGATCCAAAAATTCGTAATTCTTAATTTTTAATTCTTAATTGACTTCAGCTACGCCGCCGCCGCCATTTTCTGTGCCTTCTCGCGGGCCTGCTCGATCGTGCCTACCATATAGAAGGATTGCTCAGGCATGTCGTCGCATTTGCCTTCAAGAATTTCCTTAAAGCCTTTGACCGTGTCCTCGACCTTGACGTACTCGCCGGAGAGGCCCGTGAATTTTTCGGCAACAAAGAAAGGCTGCGAGAAGAACCGCTGTATCTTTCGCGCCCGGGCGACGGTCTGTTTATCATCCTCGCTCAACTCGTCGAGGCCGAGAATCGCGATAATGTCCTGAAGGTCCTTGTATCGCTGCAAAATCCGCTTGACTGATTGGGCCGTATTATAATGATCGTCACCGACGATTTGCGGATCGAGAATACGCGAATTCGATGCCAGAGGATCGACCGCCGGGTAAATGCCCAATTCCACGATCTGCCGCGACAAGGCCGTGACGGCGTCGAGGTGGGCAAATGTCGTCGCCGGGGCCGGGTCAGTATAATCGTCGGCGGGCACATAGACAGCCTGAATAGATGTGATGGCACCGGTTTTTGTCGAGGTGATACGTTCCTGCATCTCGCCCATTTCGCTCGCCAAAGTTGGCTGATAGCCAACGGCGGAGGGCATTCGCCCGAGCAAAGCCGACACCTCGGAACCGGCCTGGGTAAATCGGAAAATGTTATCGACAAAGAAAAGCACGTCATTACCCTGATCGCGGAAATGCTCGGCGACCGTCAGACCGGATAACGCAACACGAAGCCGTGCTCCCGGAGGCTCGGTCATCTGGCCAAAGATGAGGGCCACCTTTGATTCCTTGAGCGATTCCATGTTGACCAACGGAAGATTGAAACCACCGTTCTCTTCCTTGTCCTTCATGAAGGCTTTGCCGTAGTTGATAACGCCGGACTCAACGAACTCTTCAAGCAGGTCAAAGCCCTCGCGGGTGCGTTCGCCGACGCCTGCAAAAACAGAGAAGCCGCTGTGCGCCTTTGCGATGTTATTGATCAGTTCCTGAATCAGAACGGTCTTGCCGACACCGGCGCCGCCAAAAAGCCCGATCTTTCCACCGCGCAAAAACGGCTGAATCAAATCGACGACCTTGATCCCGGTCTCAAACATCTCGAGCTCGGTCGCCTGTTCGTCAAAACTCGGAGCGTGACGATGAATCGACGAGCGGGTTTCGGATTCGACCGGGCCAAGCTCATCAACCGGATCGCCGATTACATTCATAACGCGGCCAAGCGTCGAACCGCCCACAGGTACCGTGATCGGGCCATCGAGATCGATGACCTTCATTCCGCGGACCATGCCGTCCGTCGGCAGCATTGAGACGGCCCGAACGCGGCCCTCGCCCAGATGCTGCTGCACCTCGGCAACGACATCTATCGTGGTCTCGACATCAAAGCCTTCGCTCGTAATGCGGAGCGCCTGATAGATCGGCGGCAAATAATTGCCTGAAAATTCCACGTCAACGACAGGACCGATGATCTGCACAACCTTGCCGACCTGTCCGTTTCCATCATTAGCCATTATTAGTAACCTGCTCCTATATGTAAGGTAAAAAGTGGGCTTTTTACAAAGGAGTAAGGTTACCATAGCGACATTGGCGGTTGCAACGACGCAATGTTAGGATTTGGCTTTCTCCGGGCATTTTAACAGGGCATATGCAATAGTGTATTATGTGGAAAGACATGAGCAGCAAAGTTATCAATATCGACCCTCAAATACTCGGTGGTACACCCGTTTTCGATGGAACCCGAGTTCCGATTGAGAGTCTTTTCGATCACCTGGAGGATGGCGTGTCGCTTGACGACTTCATTGAGGATTTTCCAACTGTGAAGCGGGAGCAGGCAATTGAGGTTCTTTCATTAGCGGAGGAGGTTTTGACTTCGAGTAAGTTTGAAGCGATCTATGAAGCTATTGCTTGATGAAAACTTGCCTAAGAGATTAAAACAGGATTTTCAGGAATTCGAAATCTACACGGTTCGCGATCAAGGTTGGAACGGTGTGCGCAATGGCGATCTGTTGAAACGACTGCTCGACACGGGATTTAAGACGCTCATAACTTTCGATAAAAATCTACGACACCAACAAAATTTCGACAAATATCCGCTTTCGGTGATCGTTCTGACCGCATTCTCAAACCAATACAAATATTTGCAGCCATTGGTTCCTCAGATAAAAGAGCAGCTCGAACGCCCGACAATTGGGGTCACAACTATCGGCGTCTAATACTCAATTGAAAAAACTAGAACTACCATCCCAAGGACTCAACACGCTTTTCGGCGTACAAGATCAGAACATCAAATATCTCGAAACTCTGCTCGATGTCAGCATAGGCGCCCGCGGAAATGAACTGCTCCTGGACGGAGACGAGCGCGACATCAAAACGGTCGAGCAGATTCTGAGCGATTTTGGTGATCTTTTTGCCGATGGGAATACTTTTACGGACAAGGAACTGCGGGACGCTTTCAAGCAAATTGCGGAAGATCGAGCTTACAGTTTAAAGGACCATTTTCTAAAGGCGCGTTTTAATCCGTCCGGCAAAAAACAGGTTGCTCCAAAAACCGCAAACCAGCGTAAATATCTTGACGCGATCGCGGCCAACGATCTTGTTTTTGGCATCGGTGTTGCCGGAACGGGAAAAAGCTATCTGGCCGTGGCGATGGCGATAGATGCATTGTTCAAAAAACAAGTCAGCCGAATTATCCTGACACGCCCGGCGGTCGAGGCCGGCGAGCGGCTGGGCTTTTTGCCAGGCGACCTTCAGGACAAGGTCGATCCTTATCTGCGACCGCTCTATGATGCGCTGTTCGACCTCGTCGATTCAGAAAAGGTCACGAAGATGCTGGAGAAACGCATCATCGAGATCGCCCCGCTGGCTTTCATGCGCGGCCGTACGTTGTCCGACGCTTTCATCATCCTTGATGAGGCTCAAAACACCACCGGCGAGCAGATGAAAATGTTTCTCACCCGCATCGGCTTCGGTTCAAAGGCGGTCGTCACCGGTGACCGGACGCAGATCGATCTGCCGCGCGGTCAAAAGAGCGGCATAAAGGAAGCGGAGATTATCTTAAAAGACCTCGAAGGTATCGAATTTATTTATTTCACGGATAAGGACGTCGTCCGGCACAAACTCGTGCAGATGATCGTCAAGGCATACGAGGCGCATTCCGATAGTTCTGATGAAGATAGAAGTCCCGGAACAACTAACTGAAGTCATCAAAGCCGGTGTTAAAGCTAATCGCGCGGTCGAAGGAAGCATCGCACTCGGCGGTACGATCTGTTCATTGTTCGCCCACCATCGCGAGTCTTCGGATATTGATTTTGTTCTTTCCGATCTTCGAGAGCGCTTCAGCAAAATCCGCGACGATCTTTTAGACCTTCCCGAATGGAAGGAAGCGCGAGTGCGTATTCCTGTCCTAATCCTGGGGTCGCTGGACGGCTTCGAGATCGGTTATCGGCAGATGCTCCGTACGGTACCGATCGAAACGCAGATAATCGATACGCCCGAGGGAGAGTTGGTCGTACCCACCGTACCCGAATTAATTCGGACAAAGGCTTTTTTGACTTACAATAGAAACTATACAAGGGATTTTTTCGATTTTGCCGAACTCTCGTGTCTGTATGAGATTGAAGAGGTCGTAAACATCTTAAGAAACCTGGACGAGATTTTTAGTTGGGAAAAACAGCCGACGATCGTGATCGAAGTGATAAAAAACCTTCTTTCGCCGGAGCCACATGACCTTTACCATGAAAAGCACGGCTTTGATCAACTTCGATTTCTTGAACCTAAATTGAAAAACTGGGAACAGGTCGAACAAAGATGTCGGGATATCGGCCAGGCTCTGGCGATTAGAATTCTGACATGAACGAAACATGAAGCACAGAAATCTAAAAAATGAGGATTGGACGCGAATGGCGATCGATTCCCTGTTCGAGCGCGGCACTCGCCCGGATTGGGAAGAGTTTGTTTCGATCATGCGAAATGATAAACGTCTCGCCGAGGACGCGTTGTATATGTGCGCCCATCATTCAAACATTGAATCAGCAAAACTTGCAAAAGTCATGATTCGGCATTTTTATCGTTTGGACGACGATTTGGGACTGAGCTAAACTCATTTTTAGCGGCGAGTCGTCCGCCCGAACGCAATAATTTACCCTCGTGATCGTAAACCTTCAGCGAAAGATAAAGTTTGATCCGAACACCCTGAATCAATTCGAAACCGAGTTGCTTTCGTCAATCCCGGAAGCGAAAGACAAACATTTCGCGATCGCATTGATCTCCGACCGGCGAATGAAAGAGCTGAACAATCTCTTCCGCGACAGAAATGTGACGACGGATGTGCTTTCATTCCCTCACGAACCGGATGAATTCGATCCCGACAGGAACAACTTGGGCGACGTGGTGATCTCGGTCGAACAGGCGCAGAAACAGGCCGGCGAAAACGGCCTGACTCTGGAAAATGAGATCAGGCAGCTCATCCTTCACGGCCTGTTGCATCTCTGCGGATACGACCATGAAAAAGATAATGGCGAAATGAATTTGCGCGAATTGGAATTGCGTGAAAAAATCGGAATTTGAAATTAAATTTTAACCGCAGAGACGCAGAGATGCAGAAACTCCGAGAAGAATTCTCGTGATAATCGACCCGATGCGAAGTTGCTGGTAAATCTGATTCTCTGCGTCTCTGCGACTCCGCGGTGAAAAACTATGTCTGAATCAAAAAAAACTGCCGAACCATGCGTGATGGTTATCTTTGGTGCGACCGGAGACCTTACCAAACGCAAACTCTTTCCTGCGCTCTACAATCTCGCAAAGGATGATTTCCTTCCGCACACGTTTGCCATTATCGGCGTCGGGCGGCAGGAGATGAGTAGCGAGGAATTTCGCACACAGATGATAGGACATCTGCGCGAATTCATCCCGAATGGGCCGGACGAAAAAGTCGTCAAATGGTTCGAGGAGCGCACGTATTACACCGGCGGTGATTTTGATGACGATACGAAACTCTTTGACGACCTCAAGAAGTTGATCGGCGATGTTTCCGCCGAGCACCAGATTCCCGGCAATTATTTTTATTATCTCGCGACGCCTCCTTCCCTGTTCGGCAACGTCACACACAAGATCGTGAAAAACGGACTGGGAAAAGAAGAGGATGGACATTGGCGACGCTTTATTTACGAAAAACCGTTTGGCCACGATCTCGATTCTGCCCAAAAGCTAAACGCCGATCTCCTGCGCACTGTTAAAGAAAAACAGATCTACCGTATCGATCATTATTTGGGCAAGGAAACGGTACAGAATATCTTGGTTTTCCGGTTTGGCAACAGCATCTTTGAGCCGATCTGGAACCGCAATTTTATCGACCATGTGCAGATAACGGTGGCCGAGAAGCTCGGCGTCGAGCAGCGCGGCGGATATTACGACACCGCCGGAGCGCTTCGCGATATGATACCGAATCATATCCTGCAGCTTGTAACGCTGACGGCGATGGAGCCGCCGGTGTCGTTTGAAGCCGATTCGGTGCGCGATGAGCAGGCAAAGATTCTGCAAGCGATCCAGCCGTTTCAACCGGAGGACGTGTTGAAACACGCGGTGCGCGGGCAATACGGCGAGGGCACGGTTGACGGCAAAAAGGTACCGGGCTATCGGACGGAGGACAAAGTCGCACCAAATTCGAATACCGAGACATTTGCCGCTTTCAAACTTTCACTAGACAACTGGCGTTGGGCCGACGTCCCGTTTTATATCCGCACCGGCAAGCGGATGCAGACCCGGCACTCGAGCATCGTCATTCAATTTAAGAAGGCTCCGTTTACACTCTTTCGCGACACGCCGGTCGAACGCCTGACCACTAACCGCATCGTCATCCACATCCAGCCCGACGAAGGCATCACGCTCCACTTCGGAGCAAAAATCCCTGGGCCTATAGTTAATGTCGGCGCGGTCGATATGGATTTTGACTACCTCGATCATTTTGGCGAGCAGGTCAGCACCGGATATGAGCGGCTCTTGTACGATTGCATGATCGGTGACGCGACTTTGTTCCAACGTGCCGACATGGTCGAGGCCGGCTGGCGTATCGTAAACCCTGCACTCGATGTCTGGAAGGCCCTGCCGGCCCGCGACTTTCCAAATTACGCGGCAGGCACATGGGGGCCAAAGGATTCGGACTTAATGCTCGAAGCAGACGGCCGAGCCTGGAAGAACCTTTCCGATTAATGATAATTCTTCTAAGACTTTTCACCGCAGAGCCGCGGAGACGCAGAGGAAAGGAGATAATTTTTGAACATCGAGGCAATCACCTCTCAAATTAATAAACTGACCGAGAAAATTATTGGTTGTGCGATTGAGGTACACAGCGCCATTGGGCCAGGACTTTTGGAGTCGGCCTACGAAGAATGTCTGTGTTATGAGCTTGCACAACGCGGAATAAAGTTTGAGAGACAAGTTCCTCTCCCGATCAGCTATAAGAATGTTAAGCTCGATTGTGGGTATAAGATGGACCTGGTGGTCGAAGGATTGATCATAGTCGAGATTAAAGCGGTCGAGAGAGTTATTCCCGTCCACGAAGCTCAACTACTGTCGTACTTAAAACTGTACGACAAAAAAATTGGCCTTCTGTTAAATTTTCATGTCCCCCGCCTCAGAGACGGTATAAAACGAATCGCTAACAATTTCTAAACCTCTGCGTCTCCGCGGTGAATTTTCTTCTTATGGAAACAGAGATTGCGATCGCAGTCATCATTCTCTTAGCTCTCGTTTTTCTGGCGACGGTTGACACGGCATTTTTTCATCTTTCGGATGTGGGATTGCGCCGCATGTCGTCTGATGAGGAATCGCCTGACAAAAGAAACTCAGTAAAGTTTCTCCGCGAAATCCTCGAAAACCGCCCGCGCTTTCGATTTGCCCTGTCATCAGCAATTCAAATACTGCTCATCGGATTCACCGTTTTACTCACTGTCATTGTCTCGGAATTCACTACGAGCAAGACGAGGGTTTTGGTGTTCGCCCTAATAATCGGGCTTTTTGCGACGGTTATTCTGCGTCAGATAATTCCGAGGCTGTTAGTCCGCAAGGACACTGAAAAAAAACTCCTGTTCCTGCTGCCGGCAATTCGCCCGATCTATGCGGTCGCATCGTTCTTTGTCGAGCCGATAGCGATCGGCAAACGCTCACGTGCTCGGAAAAAACTGGAGGATACAATCGTCCCGGATGTCCCCGACGAAAAAACGGAGGATAACACCGAGGATTTTCAGGCTTTGATGGAAGTCGGCGAGGCCGAGGGCATTATCGAGGAAAAAGAGCGCGAGATGATCGAAACGATGGTCGAGTTCAGCGACACGCGTGCGAGAGAGATCATGACGCCGCGGACCGAGATCATTGCCTTGCCGATCGACTCGACCGTCAGAAACGCGAGGGATTTGATCGTTGAGGAAAAATACTCCCGAATTCCCGTCTATCGCGAGAGCATCGATAATATCGAGGGCATGGTCTATGTCCGCGATTTGCTCCAGGCATGGGCCGAAGGAAAAGAAGACCGCCCTGTCGCCGAATTTTTACGCGATGCCTTATTTGTCCCGGAAACTAAAACGGCGAACGAACTGCTCAAGAACATGCAGGTCAATCACGTTCAAATCGCCGTCGTGATCGACGAATACGGCGGCGTCGCGGGCCTCGTGACAGTCGAAGATATTATCGAAGAAATAGTCGGTGAGATCGAGGACGAAGACACCGAGGAAGAAGAGATCATCGAGATCGTCGAGGGCGAGGACGGTTATTATGACGTGCTTGGCTCGACGGAGATCGACAAGATCGAACGCCTGTTCGAAACTGATCTCGAGGACGAAGATTACACAACGATCGCGGGCCTCGTCACCAGCGAAGCGGGTTATGTGCCAAAGGTCGGTGACCGCTTAACTCTTCGCGGACTCGCGATAGAAGTTCTTAGAGCAGATGACAAGAAACTCCATTTGCTAAGACTGCGATTGGCCGAACCCGACATGTCAGAACCACATGCGTAAGCGGGCAGTTTTGAGTCCCGCCTTTAAGCGGCTCTTTTCGCTGGCTAAGAGCCGCCTAAAGGCGGGACTCAGAACGTGTTATTATCTCTATACCGTTAAGGAGGACTATTATAATGTCGATCAGATTAGGAGATACCGCACCGGATTTTACGGCGGAAACAACACAGGGAACTATAAATTTTCACGAATGGCTCGGCGATAGTTGGGGCGTTCTGTTCTCGCATCCAAAAGACTACACACCGGTTTGCACAACCGAGCTTGGCATGGCCGCGCGGCTCAAACCGGAATTTGATAAACGAGATGTAAAGATCATAGGCTTGAGCGTTGACCCGCTCGACTCGCACATCGGATGGGAAAAGGACATCGAGGAAACTCAAGGCACGGCCGTAAATTTCCCGATGATCGCCGACAGCGACAACGCGGTATCCGATCTTTACGACATGATCCATCCGAATGCGAGCGACACGTTTACCGTCCGCTCGGTCTATGTGATCGGCCCGGACAAAAAGGTCAAGCTGATGATCACCTACCCGGCAAGCACGGGACGTAATTTTGACGAAGTGTTACGCGTGATCGATTCGCTGCAACTGACCGCAAATTACAGCGTCGCGACACCGGTAAACTGGAAGGACGGCGATGACTGCATAATCGTTCCGTCTCTTTCGGACGAAGAGGCAAAGGCAAAATTCCCGGCCGGATGGAACACGGTCAAACCGTATTTAAGGATTACGCCCCAGCCGAATAAAGTTGATAAGGGTGAATCGACATCGGCTTAACGTGAAACTTCAAGCTGAAATAGGCGACGCTAAATATCAAATCGACTTCAAGCGGGAAGGCGAGAAGGTCTTCGCTGACATCGACGGTCGTAAATACGAGATCGAAGCGTCAGAACCGGAACCAAACGTGTTTCTTTTTAAGCACAGTGGCAGAATCCATCAGATTTTCGTCTCACCTCAAAAGGCTCCGTCGGAACCGGTTCGTGTTACGGTCGGTACGCGCCAAATCGACGTCACGATAATCGATCCGAAACGTCTCCGGGGTTCCGGGGCGGTCAACGAACATGCCGGCGGCTCCGCTGAAATCAAAACGGCGATGCCCGGAAAAGTCGTGCGAATTCTGGTTGCCGAGGGCGACGCCGTTCAAAAAGGCGATGGCGTCATAGTCGTCGAGGCAATGAAGATGCAAAACGAAATGAAGGCGCCGAAAGATGGTAACATTAGCCAAATCAAAGTTGACACGGGCGACACTGTGAGCGCCGGAGACGTTTTGGTAATTATTGATTAGAATTCGCCGAAGAGCGGGGGCAAGCCCGCCTGACTATCCTAGATCGACCTCCATTGGTCTTGTTCAGTTTGAATGAGGGCCGAGCCGGAGAAAAATCAAGAAACGAAAGGACAGTCAGGAAGGCGGGCTTGCCCCCGCTCCGTTTGTGCATCTATTCGCTCTCAAAAGGGAGACGACGCAGTCGGAGAATCGAATATATCTCCAGACAGCATCGTGCGATTACGCGTAGGCGATTGAATATTCCGGCTTGAGCACACGCCGAACAGGTTCTTCCAAACTTTCCATCATCTCCGCAAAGCCTTGCAAAGTTAGCGACTGCGCTCCATCCGACCATGCATTGTCCGGGTCAGGGTGAACCTCGACGATGACGCCATCGGCTCCGACTGCCAGTGCGGCCTTGGCTGTCGCGCCGATCAGACTTCGCTTGCCGGTAGCGTGTGAAGGATCGACGATCACCGGCAGATGCGTCATTTCTTTTACGAGGGCAACGCCCGCGAGATCGAGCGTGTTGCGGAGGCTGTTATCGAATGTCTTTATGCCGCGCTCGCACAAGATCACGTTTTCATTGCCTCCGTGGAGCAGATATTCCGCCGCCGCGAGCCATTCCTTCACGGTCGCCGAGGCTCCTCGTTTAAGCAAAATCGGCCGGTCGATCTTTGACAGCTTTTTCAACAGAGCGAAATTCTGCATATTGCGTGCTCCAACCTGCAGCAGATCGGCGTGATCAGCAATAATCGAAACGTCTTCCTCGCTCATAACCTCGGTCACGATGGGCATACCGGCGGCATCGCCCGCCTCACGCAATAGCTTTAGGCCCTCAACACCGAGGCCCTGAAAATCATATGGCGACGTGCGCGGCTTGTATGCGCCGCCGCGAAGTATCGATGCTCCGTCGGCACGAACCGACAAGGCCGTTTCGACAACCTGTTCACGCGTCTCAACCGAGCACGGCCCAGCCATCACAACAACGGAATTGCCGCCGATAGGAACGTCGCCGACCCACACGATGGTTCCCTGTTCTGATTTGCGCGAACCCAACGGCAATCCATTGATCTTGTTGCCATTCGTCGCCCTGCCTATTTGTATTCCAACGTCATGCATGATTTTTCTCCAAAGTATTAAAGTATTATTGCTTGCCTATTAATCCGAAAGTCGTCCAGTTGTCTTTCTCGTTCGCCACGTCTTGGTGAAGTATTCTGGCCCCGTAAAACAAAGCGGCACGTTCGCTCCCAATAGCGGCATTTTCTCTTGAGTTTTCGCTCACGATCCGGCGAATGCCCGTCGCCGTATCGCTTTCCGCTATCGGTCTTATTCCCGGGTTCGCAGCTAAAAATTGGCTGCACTGTTTGAGAGCTTCGCGGTGAGACCGCACCGTGGTCACATCGTCGATTTCCGCGGAGCCGGTTCCGGCCAGGACGTGGTGAATCTTCAGGTCAAACTCATCCAGAATCCTGAACCCGTTTGTCTTCAGAAGATCGGCGACGGCTTCGATCTCGCCAACGATCTTGTTTCGAAGCGGGACAACCGCCCGCGACGCTCGATTAGACGAAACCATCTCAAAGGTCGAAGCGAAATCATCGCACTCAACCAGCTCGACCGACCCTCCGAGCATTTGTCGCGCCGCCTCCTCGCTGTACGAGCCATGAATGCCTTGTATAGCCACCAAATTCATTTGCACACTCCGTTGGCCGCCATTTCAGCACGGACGGACGCCTGAATTCGGCGGGATTCATCAAGAATGCTCCGGTAAATCCGAGCCATCGCCGCCTCGCTAATCTCGCCGTGGTTCGACTGAGCCAATCGACGCAAAACCTCGGCTTCCCGATGCTCGTCCACGATCGGCAGACCCGCGCTCAATTTTAGTATCGAAATCTCCTTCGCAATCGCCGCCCGGCGGTTTAACATGTCAACGACGCGGGCGTCGATCTCATCAATCTCATTTCTCTTTTGTTCAATTTTCATATTTGTCCTCAAATACAAAAAAGCCGTGAACTTTTCAGTTTCACGGCTTTCGTTAGGTCGATATTCTAAATCTTATTTTATCGCAACCCAAACTCCAGCCGTTTTACCGTAATAGTAAAAAGTAAAAAAGCTAAAGTTAAAAAAGTTGCGTGTTGTCATCGTTTCATCGACAGTAATGATGTCAGAGGTAAGATAACTTTTTCGTTTGCAGGTTGTCAAGACATTTTTTCATTTTGGATTTCTTTGTGAACTCCGTGTCTTTGTGTTAAAAACCGTTATCACAAAGAACACAAAGGGAAGACGCAAAGACCACAAAGTAGCACCGCGATCATTTCTTCGCTTTGGGCAGGCTCAAGATGTTGGCGAACAGACGATAGGCCCCGCCGACACCCGCCGGGAGCTGCCTGAAAAACGAGTAACTGGCGTAAACATATTTCCCTTTCCCCACGTCGGCGATCACCAGGCCACCTTTGTTTTCAGGTTCGCCCGCGTCGTGCGATTCCAGCAAGCCGATGTACTTTTCATCCATGGTCGAAAAATTGTAAAGATTCCGCTCCTGCACCCAGCCGATGAAATCGGCGTCGGTAATCTTGTTCGGAAAGTTCATGAGTGGATGTTCCGGCAGGAGCATGCGAATAGACGCGTTCTCATCGGTGACGCGGGCGTTTGTGATCTGAGCCGGGTATGGCATCAGCCCCTGTTGAGAGTAAACCGGGCGCTGATACTGTACGATCAAGGTGCCGCCGCCGCGTACGAATTCGAGCAAACGCTGATTATCGGCGGCAAAATCTGGCCGGACCTCGGACGCGCGAATACCAACTACGATTACATCGAACATCGACAGATTGCCCGACGCCAATTGCTTTTCGCTCAGCAATTCGATGGCGAGACCCATCTGCCGAATCGCCTCAGGCACACGGTCGCCGCTGCCCGAAACATAACCGATTTTTACCGGAGCGACCTTTAGATCGAGGACTTTGACATTCGTCACCGCCCGCCGGTAAATTCGATGCGTCTGCATATGCGGATAGGCGATGGTGTCCATGGTCGTCGAGCCAAGACCATCACCAATCATTGCCTGACCGGTTATCGAATAGCTTCCCGGTTTCGTTTTCGCCGGAATCGTCACGTCAAAATCGACCGTTGATTTTTCGCCGATTTTCTTTAGATCAAAAGTCCGCGACGACGCGCCGTATGCCCACGCTTTTTCCGAAGTGATATTCAACGCGACCGTGCCGTTCAGTGCCTTGTTGGAAAGATTTGTGACACTCATCACGAGCTTCCGCGTTTGCGGCTTGTCGCTTGTCGGCACGATCAGGAGCGGTTGGTCGAGTTCGACCGAAGCCATCGGAACGACGTCTATAAACCGTCTGATTTCGCCGCGAGTGTCGTCGGCATATCTATACTCGACGGCCTGTGAAAAAGTAACCACCACACCCAAAACATCTACCTCGACTAGTGCAAACGGCATCTCGCGATGAAACGGAAGCGAACGCTGCTTATCGTCTTCCCTCCAACGAAACAGATCTCCATCGCGAGGCTCATCCAGCCAATACGGCTGCGTCAAAGCTGCTTCGGCCGGTACGCCGATATTGAAATACGATGCAAAATCGCCAGTCTCACGCCGGAAGAATCCTTGATTTGGTGTTTCCTTTGGCGGCTCGAGATTCGCGACTGTCCAACTCTCGGGCGCCGCGACTTTGGCCGAGATTTTCTTAGCGACTCCCTTCGCCCCGACAAATACCTTAACCGTCACCGGAAACGAATCGCCCGGCACGACCGTCTCGCGGTCAGTAAGGGCATCAATCTGGATGCCGGCGGCTAACTTAATCGCCGCGGCAAATTCACCCGCCTTGCGGTCAAAGAATGCCCTTGGCGCGGAACCGGTTGTCGCGACGCTAGCTCCAACCGTCTCAGCGTAACCATTCACGAAATGCGGCAGGATTTTTTCCGGATTTCGGTAATCGAATTCCCGTGACGCTTTAGATGCGGCATCAGCGATTTTTGCCAATGCGTCAATGACTGGCTTTTCCGTATTCTTCGAATTTTTCGCGAATCCTGCGACCGAGGTATCGAGCCCGTCAAAGATACCGGTTTCTTTCGCTTCGCTTCCCGCAAGATTAAGACTTGAGGTCTGTTCCCCGCGAAGTTCGACAACGCCTTGTTCCTGTGACCTATGTTGGCTCCGCGCCTCCATAGCGATCTCGAAATATGACCGGCCAAGAATGGAATCGTACCTGCCCGTGTTGATGCGCAGCCTTGGTTCGCCCGCCCCGCGATGCCGGAGATAAAACTTTCTCACCTCCCAGGCATCGCCCGAGGATTTGCATTGGCTAGCGTCCGCCGCCGCCTTTACGGCAAGCGGTGAAATATAACCGGCGTACTGATGCTGGCCGTGACCGTCTGTCGGTGTACCCGAAAACTGTGAAACAACTACTAGTGGCCGAAACTCGCGGATAACCCGAACCGCGTCGCAGAGAATGATCTTCTCGTCCCATTTCTCTTTTGCTTCAGCAAGCGTTTTCGAAAAACCGTAGTCGTACGCTCGCGTAAAGTATTGTTCCGCTCCATCAAGCTTACGAGCCTGAATGAGTTCTTCGGTTCGAATCACGCCAAGCGATTCGCCAAGTTCCGTACCAAGAATATTCTGTCCACCGTCACCACGCGTCAGTGAAAGATAGGCCGTCCTCGCGCTTTCTCCACGAGCCAGATAGGAAAGCAGAGCCGTGTCCTCGTCGTCCGGATGGGCGCCGATCATCAGCACACTCGCCGACGTGTTAAGACGTTTTAGCATCTGTCCAAGACCGGATACTCCGCGGTCGTACCCTGGCCGTATCTGGCCGAAACCGGTCGCAGACAGGAAAATACCGCAAGAGATGGTTGTCAATAAAAGACGTTTCATATATTACGCTTCGGTCGGGGTTGGCGGTTCTACGCTTCCGGGGCCAAATGGAAACTCACCGCGCTTGTAGGATCGGATAAGATATGCCGCGAGGCCGAGAATAATCAAAACGGCGGCGTATTTTACTTCTTTTTGAAAGTTTGGCCGGCTAAAGAGAACAAACAGGAATCCGGTAATCGCCACGAGAGCCGGGATCGGATAGAGCCACATCTTGAATGGCCGTGGAAAGTCAGGCTTCGTTTGCCGCAAAATTATCACGCCGATTATCTGGGCGAGAAACTGTACGATGATGCGGATCACGACCAGCGCGGCGATAACGTCGGCAAGACGCAAAAAACAAAACAAAGCCGCAATACCGCCCATTATCAAAAGCGAGACGTACGGAAAGCGATGTTTTGCGTGGACCTTTGAAAACACCTTAAAGTAATTCCCGTCGAGCGATGCGGCATAGGGCACACGGGAATAGCCGAGAAGAAGCGAGAACACGGACGAAAACGCTGTCCACATAATCAGCAGCGTGGCTATAACGCCAGCCGTCGTTCCGTAGAGACGCTCAATAAACACCGAGATCACAAAACGCCGAGCGTCGGTATCCGCCGTTCCCATAAACTCTCGCCACGGTATCACGCCCAGAATCGAGATGTTCATGACGATATATATCGCCGACACCGCCACAATCGAGAGTATGATGGAACGCGGAATCGTCTTTTCCGGGTCCTTTACCTCGCCGGCAAAGAAATTGACATTGTAATAGCCCCAGTAATCGTAAACGGCGATGAGAAGTGCGGAGCCTAAGCCGAGGAAAAATTCTGGTTTGAGCGTAAAGGCATCCGGCGGAAAATCAAAGGCAAGAGCCGGGTCAAAATTTGTCAGGCCCGCAAAAATGATCCAAACAATAGCCGCCATCACGCCGAGCCACAGGAATTTCCCGAGCTTTTCAATGATCGTGATCTTCCGATAGAGGAGGAAAACACAGAACAGGCAGATGCCAATAGCCACGAATGTTCCGTACGTAGCCAGAACGCTCGCGCTCAAATCACCGACGAGCGGTATCGACGCCTTGAAATCCTGCTGAAAAAGAGTAATGCCAAGATCGGGGAAAATGTAGGTCGCGTAGAGCGCAAAGCCCAGACACCCGGACGCCATTGACAGCGGGGCGCTGAATTGCAATTGCCATATAAACAAAAACGACATTAGCCGTCCCAGTTTCTTCTTGCCGTATATTTCCTGTAAATAGTTATACGGCCCGCCTGATTTTGGCATCGCCGCGCCGAGTTCCGCCCAGACCAGGCCATCGCAGATTACAAGAAAGGCTCCAACGATCCATCCGATCATCGCTTGCGGCCCACCCATCGCCGCGATGATGAGCGGCATTGTGATAAATGGGCCGACGCCGATCATGTCGATCATGTTGAGGGTCGTCGCACCGCTCAGGCCGACGCCGCGAATCAATTTGTCAGGCGCATTTGACTGCATAAGATCAGGTTCGGTGGAATCCTCGCTCGATGTCCTTCATCGAAAGCCGCAAAATGATAGGCCGCCCGTGCGGACAGGTCGTCGGCGACGTTGTTATCAGAAGCCGGTCGATCAGCCATCGCATCTTTTCCGATGTGAGCTTCATGTTGATTTTGATTGCCGCCTTGCACGCCAGGCTGGCGGCGATGTCATCCCGGAGAGTCGATTTCGGTGATCCGCGTTTCTCGAGTTCGATAGTATCGAGTATCTCGGCGAAAAGGTTTCGGGCCTCGGACGCGGCAAGGTCAGTCGGAATGCTCTTGATCGCGATTGTTCGGCCCGACAGCCGCATTAGCCCGAATCCGAGTTGTTCGAGATCGTCTTCGATGAGCTGAAACGCCTCGGATTGCGCCGGCGTGAGGTCAATTGTTTCCGGCAGAAGCAAATTTTGGGATTCGATTTGCCGGTCGATCTCGCCCTTCCGATACTTATCAAATAAAATCCGCTCGTGAGCAACGTGCTGATCGATAAGCAATAAACCTTCGTCATCGACCGCGATGATAAAGCTCTCGTGAAGTTGTCCGAGCGGGTGTATCTTTGACACCGACAAATCCGTGATGTCGATCGATCTGGATATCTTTGCGGCCGAATCCACGGGCGGCAGCTCGGCGTAACCGGAAGGAGTTTGGCGCGATTCGGGTACAGAGATATTTTCGATGAACTCAATGGGTGCTTGAGCGCCGGAATCATCGTTCCCTGGAACTTCGGAATTCGCGATCCTTTCCGAAAAAGCTGTCGCCGCGACGGCTTGTGTCCGGGACTCAACCGCTTGTTTGTTCTCTGGCAAAGGCGCTTCAACCGCGCCGCCCGCAAACGAAATATTGCCCTGTTCGGGCGGTGGCAGAACCGCGACCAATAGGGGCGGCGAAATGGCCGGCTCATAATCAATACCAGCTTCGGGTCTCGCGTCCCCCGTTATGCCAGCCTTTGCGAGGGCCGATCTGATGGCCTCCGCTATCACATCCTTTACGGCCTCGCCGCGCCTGAAGCGTATTTCAGTCTTGGCGGGATGAACATTGACATCTATCTCCTCGACCGGGATGTCAACGAAGAGGAAGGCCACCGGGTAAACACCATGCGGCAACACCGAACGAAAACCCTCTAACAAGCCGCCAGCAATCGTCTTGTCGCGGACGAACCGTTTGTTCACAAAGAAATATTGAGCGTCGCGAGTCGTTCGCCGTTCGCGGGGAGCGGAAATAAAGCCTGAGACCCGGGCAACATATTCGCGACCGCCATCGACGGGCAAAAGACTTTCAAGAAGATTGCCGCCGAAGATTTGGAACGCCCGCTCACGCAAATCCTTCGCTGGCGAAACCCGCAGCACCTCACGCCCGTTGTTGGTCATTGTAAAGGCGATCTCGGGATGGGCGAGAGCATAATGCGTGACAATCGCCGCAAGATGATAGTTTTCTGTCGCCTCGGAGCGCATAAACTTGCGGCGGGCCGGAGTGTTGAAAAACAGATCGCGGATGGCGATAGTGGTTCCCGTATCGCGGGCGGCATCCCGGACGTCAAGCAGCCGGCCGCCCTCGATCGTGACCTGTGTCGCAGCCAATATCGATTCCGTTTTTGTCAGCAACTCAACCTTTGCGACCGAAGCGATGGACGCGAGCGCCTCGCCGCGAAATCCGAGCGTAGCGATTCGGGCCAGATCTTCGGCCGTTCTTATTTTAGAAGTTGCGTGCCGTTCGAAAGCCAGTATCGCGTCGTCACGCGTCATTCCCTCGCCGTCATCCTGAACCCGCATCAACCGCCGACCGCCAAGCTCGATATCGATCTGCAGACGCGTACCGCCGGCGTCAATCGAGTTTTCGACCAATTCCTTGATGACGGAAGCCGGGCGCTCGACAACCTCGCCCGCCGCGATCTGGTTTGCCAAATTATCAGGTAAAACCTTGATCTTGTTCATCTTAAAGATTGACGACGCGATGCCCTCTATCTTCCAGATCGATCGCGTCGTATATCCAATCGGCAAAATTCGGCCCGAACTTGTTCAGGTATGTAAATACGTTGATTGACCTTTCCTGCAACTGTCCGTTTGGTAAGAGGCTCGCGAAAACGCTCTCGATCTGGTGATTTACAGTCTCATCGTTGAGTGCCCTCGCGAGCAGCGTTTTCTTCCGTATCGCGGCGATATGATACATGATCTTGCGGCGGCGTTTTGCGAGATTGTCCGCCAGCGTCGAATCTATTTGCGACACATTTTGATCCAATCTGTTTAGCTCCGTGTTAATGTTTTCCTCGGCCTCCGCGAAAAGTCTTGCCGTATCGTCACCTATCGGACCGGTTGCAATACGCAAAAGACTCACCTCCATACCGTCGAAAAGCCGTGTGAGATCGAGATCAAATTTATCAAGAAACTTACGATGTTTCGCGTCGATGATAGTAAAGCTCTGCCGGTGAAAAATCGGTGTCGCCGGACGCTCCAGAATTCGATAAACCTCGCTATTTTGCGCAAAATAGGCAATCTCCGCACCGCCTCCGAAATAGCAGACGGTCGGCAGCAGATAATCCTGCACGACCGGACGCAGCATCACGCCGGGGCTGAGCCGCGACGGCTCGTTCGACGCCAAATCTTCGAGTTCGCTGAGGCTGAATTCGCGCCGTTCGCCCTTCGTCCGGTAAACGCCGTCACCGATCTTTCGCAACGCCATTCGGCGACCGCTTTCGTCGATGATAAACAAAGGAAAAAATTCCCTTTCGACGTGAACCTGAGCGTGAAATCCCTGGCTCTCAAGCTCGTCTCCTCTTTTAATAAGACTGGCGACTATCTCGTCCGATTTGCGAACCGCATCCACATAAACGGGCGTCGCAAGGCTCTTCAATCGCTGGTTCATCGGATCGAGAAACACCAAGCCAAACTTGTCCAAAGTCAAGGCAAGGGTTCGCAGAAATGCACCGCCGAATTGAGCACCGCTTGACCATGAGACGGACAGCAAAACGCGTAACTCCTCAGTGAATTCAGTGTGAGCCAGCGAACCAAACAATTCGTCAATCGTTCTCTCAATACCGCCATCAATCTCGACCGAGCCAACCGGCGATCCGTCGGTATATTCGTACGGACGATAACCAACGGAAAACAAGGCTCCCGAATGGTCGATAAACGATGCGGACGAGACCTCGTCAAAATCATGGTCTTCGGTCGCGGCCCAGAATACCGGAACAGCCTTTACGCCGCTCGCGTTTAGCATCTCGGCCATCTTGACGGCTGAGAGAGCCTTGTAAATCGTGTAAATAGGTCCCGTGAAAAGCCCGGCTTGCTGGCCCGTAACGACGGCTACCGTATCGGGCTTCCGAAGTAGCTCGATGTTGTCGAAGGTTTTTGCACCGGCACGGGCACTCGCGCTTGTTTCGACCAGAGCATCACAAAGTTCGCCGCGGTCGGTCCGATAGTTCGCAAGCACGGTCGGAACAAATGAGCTGACATCGGTCGGCGACGCGACCGCGTTTGGGTAGAAACTCTTGAGTGAGAGCGGATCTTGTTGATATTCGGTAAAGAGACGCGACTGATGCGGAATCTCGGAAAAAGCCAGACTCGATACCTGTAGTTTTGCGTTTCCCGACCGGAATTCACGCTTCATCTCTTGCTTCAAGATTTTGGCTCCTATGCTCCTCGATTATAGAGTCATGCAAAGGAAGTTCCAAATTAGATTACTGAGTTGACTCAGAATATTCGCTCGAGATGAATCAAGTTTGTGGAGTTAGGACAAGCTAGTAGTGATTGCAGGTCAGGAAGGGTGGCTCTGCCCCCGCTCTTTCTGTGCTTGGAAGTGAAGAGCGGGTGCAGAGCAGCCCTTCCTGACCTGCAATTGTTGCCAAATTAATATTTCTGTTTTTGATGTTTTGTCGCCAAAAAAAGAAAGAGGCGGCCATAGCCGCCCTTTCGCATAGTTTTAGCAACCTTACATGCCGGCTGCGGTACGCGCCGTGCGTTCAATCTTGTAAACACCCGACGAATGCGTTGCAGCGAATATCCGGGTCGAATCCTGCGGGTCAAACGCCATTGACCACACGCGGCGGCTTGGCAGTTTCATTTCCTTTGTATCGACGCGTTTCCATTTGTTGCCGGCGTCGGTCGAGATAAAAATACCGCCGTCCGTCTCAATAGAGCTGGAGATGAGGATCTCGTCCGTATTAGTCGGATTTATCAAAATGCTGGTGAAATTTCCGAGCGGGAGATTTCCCCCGCGGCGAATCCAGGTTTTTCCATCATCGCGGCTGAGATAAAAAGTTTGAATCGTTCCGACATAGATTTGATCGGGGCGTTTGGGGTCGGTCGCGATCGAACTTACGGGGATATTATCCACCGCTCCGCCGGTCCTTGCCCAGGTTTTGCCGCCGTCGCGGGACACTACCACGCCTGACGTCGCTGTCCCGGCCCAGATTGTTTCAGGCCGTGCGGGTGAGACATGAACGGCAAAAATATTTTCGTTGAAACCGCCGCCGATCGTTACTCGCTCCCAGCCCTTCGCCATATCCGAACTGCGGTAAAGGCCGTTGTCGGTACCGGCGAACATGCCGCCTTTGCCATCGGGTTCGAGCACTTTAACCTTTTCGGTTATCGCAGGCAACCGGCCGGGAACGAGCGGGGCGGGTGTTGCGGTTTTCGCGACCACTGCGAGTGTTTTTGTGACCGGTTTTTTTGCCACGGCTTTCTTCGCCACCGGCTTTTTCACTGGTTTTTGGGCGACAAGCTGATTCCACGAAACACCGCGATCGACGGAACGGAAAATGCCGATATTTGTTCCCAAATACATCAGATTTGGATCGGCGGCGTCCTGTCGAACGGTAAATACGCGGACGCGGTTAACATCGAGATTTCTGCCCTGCTGCCAGGTGCGTCCGCTGTCATTGCTGACAAAGAAAAAGCCGCCGCCGGTCGCCGTATTGTGCGTCGCGGCATAGAGCCGGTTTTGCTGTTGGCTGTCCGGCGTTATGGAATAGGTAAAGCGGCTTGTGAAATTGTCGTTTGTCTGAGCAAAATTCCTGCCGCCGTCATTAGAGACCATAACGCCGTAGTTGTTGGTCCCGATAAACACGCGGTTCGGCTCGTCAGGATGCACCGCGATGGAGTTTATCTCCAGATTACGCTGGGTCGTCAGCGCCCAAGTTTTCCCTGCGTTGCTCGACATCCAAAAGCCTTCGGTCGTAGCAGCGAAAACCGTTCCGGGTATCGACGGATGCTGCAGAATATCGCGTGTGCGGCGCGATTGCGACGGAATTCCGTTGATCTTCGCCCATTTCTCCCCGCCGTTTTGCGACTCGTATATACCGCTGCAAGCTGAAGCTATTACGTGTTCCGGGTTGCGGGGATCAAGCGTAACGGCGAATACGTCGGAATCGTCAATCATTCCGTCTTTTATAAGCCGCCAATTTTTGCCGGCGTCGGTTGTTTTATAGGCGCGCCACCATGTGCCGGCGTACATCGTGCTAGTGTTGCGCGGGTCCATCGCAAGCGAGTCGACGTTGACAGGCATAGTGGAAGACGATATTTTTTCCCAATCCGCACCCGAATTTGTCGATCTCCAGACGCCGTTGGTCGTTCCGGCAAGCAAAATTCCCGGATCCTGTGTGGATTGCGTCATCGAATGAATCGATTCGTTCTTAAGCTCTTTCGATTCCTTCCAAGTCGCTCCGCCGTCTGTCGTGCGGAAAAAACCGCCTGGGTCCTTATGACGATGTCCCGATGCGTAAATGCTGCGCGAATCACGGGAATCGACAAAGAGCTGATCTAAAATTAGCTCCGGTTTGTTTAGATTTACAAGCAGCCGCCACGACAGGCCTCCGTCGGCCGAGGTATGAATCTGGCCGTCGAGCGTACTTATATACAGCCTGTTCTTGTCCTTCGGGTCAATCGCCACCACGCGGACATCGCCGCCGGCCGGGCCAACCACTTGCCAGTCGCCATAGGCAGTTGCCGACGCGGCCTCATCCGTTTCGGATGCATTCAGCATCGTCACCGACGCGTGGGTTATGGCAAGGGCGAGCAGTATTGAAATACCCGATCTAATCTTCTTGATGTAAAACATATTTTAGAATCCGATCTTTTCCGGCTGGGTGTGAAATCTTGCGGCGACCGTGCCTTCGCGCCAGCTTGTTTCTTCAGATGATGAAAAACCGTTATAGGTTGCGCATATCCGCCTTAAGTCATGCGAGATAGTTGTAAACGGAGTCGTGCAAGTTCAAACAAAGAACAGTCTACACAAACGCCTGCGAAAATCAAAGAAAATTCGTTCAAGAAACATAAGGACAGTCCGGAAGGCGGGTTTACCCTCACTCTTTCTCCCATAGCCAAAAGAGCGGGGGCAAGCCCCATTCGCGCCAAGTTAAGGC
>JANPCJ010000062.1:0-7426 GCA_031430895.1 Chloracidobacterium sp.
AAACCCGCCTTCCTTACTGTCCTTAGCTTTCTTGACCGTCCTTAGCTTTCTTGAACCTTCCTCATTTACTCTTTTCCTAACCCCATCGATTTCATTACAGCCTTTAGCATGTTGCGGGTCGGGGCCGTCACCGGCACGAGCGGCAGACGCAGATTCTCTTCGCACAAGCCCATTTCCTTCATCACAAACTTGCAGGGAGCGGGCGACGATTCGATAAAATTCGCCTCCATGAGCGGCAGAATTTTGTAATTTATCTTGCGCGCAAAGTGAAACGAGCCGTTGAGCGCATGAGCGATCATCTTTGCGGTTTCCTTTGGAATTTCGTTGGCGCAGACCGACACCAAACCGTCGGCGCCGAGCGCGATCATCGGGATGGCCGACGCGTCGTCGCCCGAAAAGACCTTGAAATTCTTCGGCCTGCCCTTGATGATCTCCATTATCTGCGAATAATTCCCCGACGCCTCTTTGGTTGCGACGATATTCTCGAATTCGGCGGCCAAACGCAGCGTCGTTTCGCCCGAAATATTCGACGCCGTCCGAGCAGGCACGTTGTAGAGCATGATCGGAAACCCTTTCACCGACTTAGCGATCTCGGAAAAATGGGCAAACATCCCTTCCTGCGTCGGTTTGTTATAAAAAGGCGCAACGATCAATGCCGCGTCGGCACCCGCTTCGCGTGCCCGGCGTGTAAAATCTATCGTCGCGGCCGTATTATTGCTGCCCGTCCCGGCGATGACATGCGCCCGCGTCCGTTTCGCGACCTCGACCGTCAATTTAATAACATGCAGCCGCTCGCCCTCGCTCATCGTCACGCTCTCGCCCGTCGTCCCGCACGGCACAAGCATCGTCACGCCATTCTTAACCTGCCGCTCGGCCAGCCGCTGAAAACACGCGTCGTCAATCGAGCCATCCTTTCTGAATGGCGTTACGAGTGCCGTTGCGCAGCCGTGCATCCAGTCTATCTTCATCGTCATAAATCAAATGAAACCACAGGTGAACACAGATTAACACAGATATGTAGGCGGAAACACGACCGGTAGGAAGTGTGTGTCACAAATTAACACAGATATGGGGGCGGAAACACGACCGGTAGGGAGTGTGTGTCACAAATTACAAATGCTCAATCGAGTAGAAGAACTTTTCAAGTTTCTTCAGATCGAGGTTCCCGTCCGTCCTCACACCAGAACAAAGATCAAGTCCGAACGGCTGAACGGTTTCGATTGCTTCCCGCACGTTATCGGCGTTCAATCCGCCGGCAAGAAACACCGGCTTTCCGCATGTTTCGACGATCCGCCGGCTCAAACGCCAGTCATGCCGCCGTCCGGTTCCGCCTAATTCTTTGACCGCCAGAGATGGATTGCCGCTGTCGAGGAGGATCGCGTCGACGTGTTCGGCCAGTTCCGCCGCTTCGTCGACCGATTGTTCGCCAACGACATGGATTACCTGCACAAGTTTGACATTTGGCAGCGATGCGCGCAGCAGGTGGTACTCACCGCCGACTAATTCGTCGACGATTTGGATCGTATTCGTGCGTGTTCGGAAATGATGGTCGATAATTCCCTTCGCCGTCTGTTCGCTCGTCAACAAAAACGTCGCGATCGGCGGCGGTACCGTCTTGGCAATCGCGAGAATCTCCTCGTCCGAGATCGGCCCCGGCCCCGAAGGCATCGCCCCAACCAGCCCGATCGCCGCCGCCCCAAACGAAATCGCCGCCGCAGCCTCGGTTTCGGCAGCAATACAACAAATTTTCACGCGCGGCTTTGTCATGCGTGGTTCCGACAGATCTCGTCCATGACGTCGGAGAATTCGTAAAAGCCTTTCTTCCCGACGATCCATTCGGCGGCAAGAATTGCGCCGGACGCAAAGCCTTCGCGCGAACGCGCGGCATGTTCGAGCAGAATCTGATCCGCCGGGCCGTCAAACCCGACGCGGTGCGTTCCGGGAATATTGCCGGCCCGAGTTGCGGAAACGCCAAAGCCCCGTTTTATATGCGCGGAAACAATATCTTTGAGTTTCAATGCGGTTCCGCTTGGTGAGTCCTTTTTGCGCGAATGATGCTGCTCTTCGATAAACGCCTCGTATTCGGGAAACCGCGCGAAAAGCTCGGCGGTGAAGTCGGCGACGCGGTAAAAAAGATTTACGCCGATGGAAAAATTAGCGCCAAAGACAAAAGCGCCGTCACCATCACGAACAATTTGGTCGATCTCCGCGCGATGCGAGTTCCAACCCGTCGTCCCTTCGACAATCGGAACACCCGCCGCGACGCACGCCTCGACATTTCGCGCCACCGCTTCCGCCGCCGAAAAATCAATCGCAACATCCGAGTACACAAGAGAGCGCGTAAGCAAGGGCGTAACACTCAAGTCGGCTGTCCCGCTTACGCGCGCTCTTGTGCAAACAACGATCTCATGTCCTTTCTCTTCGGCGAGCCGGTGGATTACCTTGCCCATCGCTCCATAACCGATCAGTGCTATTTTCATTTCTATTCAAAGTTCATCCGTTTCATTAAATCCTTGAATCGCGGCTCCGAACGTAGGTTGTCCCACCGTGTATCAATTTTGATAAACGACAGTTGCACCTCGCGCTCCTGAAATGATTTTTCGAGATAATTCAAAGCTTCTTCTTTCTGGCCCAGACCGTTGTAAATCATGGCGAAACTGCATGCCGGAACAAAAGTTTCGGCGGCGAGCGATGTCAGTTCCGCAAGCGTGGCTTGCGCCCGTTCTCGGTTTCCCGATTTTGCGAGAGCGTAGCCCAATTGCGTAACCGGTACGGTGCTGCCGCCGCCCGAAAGATCCTCGGCCTTGATCAATGCGGCAATCGCTTCGTCATAGCGTCCCTGACGAATATAAACTCGCCCCAAAGCGTTGTACGCGATCCAAAAATTCGGTTCAATTTCGAGCGTTTTTCGCAATCGGTCAATCGCTTCTTCGTCGTGTCCGGCGTAAAACAAAAATTGACCTTCGAGCGCGTTGGTGATGAGCGAATTCGGGTCGAGTTCTCTAGAGCGTTTGCCCTCGGCAATCGCTTCATCGTGTCGCCCCAGAATGGAAAAGAAATGCGCGTAAGCGCGATGAGCGTCCGCATTATTCGGTGCAAGTTCTATGGCTCGTTTAAGTTCGCTTTCAGCCGAGTTCCAATCCCGATCGTATAAAAATCCGACCCAGCCTAAAGCGATGTGAGCCTCCGCCAAATTCGGGTCTAGTTCCAACGCTCTCGTGGCCGCCGCTTTCGCTTGCGGCAAAGCCTCTTTGGAAGCCACCTTCCAACCGGCTAATGGCAGAGTTCTATAAGCGTCAGCCATTCCCGCGTACGCGAGGGCGTAGGCCGGATCGAGGTCAATGGCTTGCTGGAAAAAATCAATGCCTTTGCGCATTTCCGGTAAGGTTAATTTGAAATAATGATAACGCCCCCGCAAATACAGTTGATATGCATCAACGTTGTTTGTGTAGCGTTTCTCAAGTTTCGTTTTCTCCTCACCGGTAAACTCCAATGTCAACGCCGAGGCGACTTTGCGGGAAATCGCGTCCTGAACGACAAAAATATCGGTGAACTTTTCGTCGAACGTTCCTGTCCAGAGCGTGGAGCCGTCCGCAATTCTAATCAAGCGGACATTTACGCGAATTTTGTCGCCCCAGTGTTGGATACTTCCATCTAAAACAGAATCAACCCCAAGCGACTGTCCCGCCTGCACGGGGTCTTGGTCCACGTTACCGAATCGGCGAACAGAGCTCAGCGGGCGGACAACTATTTCGCTGCTGCCGAGTTTGCTAATTAAAGTGTCGGTCATTCCAAGTTCGAGCGATTCATTCCGGCTTTCTGTCACTAAAGGCTTGAACGGCAAAATAGCCAGCGATTTGATCTGCATGGCATTACCCATTGGTGCCTGAAACGTTCTCCAGTGGAAAATTGACAAACCAATAGCCACCAAAATTACTAATCCGGCAGCAGAAACGAAAAATTTGTTTCTCCAGAACGGATTTTTTCGGTCGGCGGCAGGCAGTCGCTCAATTCCGTTGCCTGTCTCGGTTTCTTCGGTTATCTGCTGAATTCGCGCCCTTACCCGGCGAGTCAAAATCATCTCGCCCGTCGTGTCGCTCTTTTCGATCCTCGCCTTGAAACGATAACCATGCTTCGGCATTGTCTCGATGCAGTCGGCGCCGCCCTCGTGCAGGATCTTTCGCAGGCGCGAGATGTTTGAGGTCAGATTGGTTTCGTCGACAAAAGTATCGGCCCAAATGGCGCCCATAATTTCGTCTTTGGTCACCATCCGCCCATTATTCTCGACAAGCAGCAGAAGCATGTCGAAGATTTTCGGCGTTAGCGCTATTGTCCTGCCTTCGCGCAGCAAAAGACGGTTGACGGTGTCAATCTCGAATCGCCCGAAGCGATAAATTGTCTCTGCGCGTTTCACAATCTCCGTCATATTAGGGAACTCCAAGATTTTCCCACGAAAACTCCAAGCTATTTGCAAGGACTTTGCCGCATGCCCGTCGCACACTTGCACGAGTTCGAAGCAGAAATTTTTCGCTTTCCTATGGAAACAGATTGTAACCCCTGGAAACCCGAAAACCCAAGAAAAACCGATGATTAAGCGCACGCAGACGGAAATTTTTATCGAGGTGGAGGAAACGATTGCCGTGTTGTCAACAGATAAAGTCCACATCAACCAGAACATCGGTAATGACTTACACCCGGAAGAGATCTGTCCGCAATGCGGGCAAAAGATTTCGGGCGCGGAACGCGACAAAACGGCGATTTTTGGCCTTTTTGAATAGATATGTCGCGTTTATATATGGAGCACAAGATCCACCTAACAAAAGGAGAAATATAATGACACATAAAACTTATTTGATTCTCGTCATCGCGCTCGTTTGCGCGATGGCAAACGTCGCTTCGGCACAGGCGACCTCGGTTTTTACGACCGGATTAAACAGGCCCTCGAAAATTATTATGACGGGGCAAAACAATCTGCTCGTCGCCGAAGGCGGCACGTTGGTCCCGAACAACGGGCGTATCTCGCTGGTCAACGGGCGGAGCGGGGCGCGACAAACTTTAATTGATGGCTTGGCGTCGGGACTCGACCCCGGCGGCGGCGCGCCGGCTCCGAGCGGACCGGCGGCGATGAGATTGAGCGGGCGCAAGTTCTATCTGGTAATCGGTCCCGGAGATAACCTTTTGCAAAACGGACGCGGTGGTGTCACACCAAATCCTAATCCGGCATCGCCGATTTTCGCTTCCGTTTTGGAAATTACCTTGAACGCCGACTACGAAGAAAACACAAGCGGCTTTACGCTTTCGATGAGCGACCAGACCGCTTTGAAAAACGGCTCGACCGTGACTTTGACCAACGCGCAAGCCAAGCAAATCAACATTCGCATGCTGGCGGATTTGCCTGATCACCGCGCGGAGCGTTTGGGGCAGCCCTATCTCGTGCGCAATGCAAATCCGTTCGCCGCGGAAATCGTCGGAAACGATTTATACGTCGTGGACGCGGGTTTTAATTCGCTTTATAAAATCGATCTGGCAAGCGGACAATTTCAAACCTTCGCCGTTTTTGCGCCGAAGCCGAATCCTTTGCCTGTCGGTCCGCCTTTCGTCGAAGCCGTGCCGGACAGCGTTCGTATTTACGGCAATCAACTGCTGATAACTCTATTGACGGGTTTTCCGTTTGCGGCGAATCTGGCGGAAGTGCGCTCGGTCAATCTCAGCACCGGAGCGCAAGCGACCTTCATCGGTGGCTTGACAACGGCGATTGACGTTTTGCCCGTTCCGATTCCCGGCGACAACGATTTGTTTTACACGCTGGAATACAGCACGGCGTTTCTGGCGCAACCGCTCGGACCGGGACGCCTGCGACTGTACACATCGCCGACGGCAACGCCGATTGTTTTGGCGGGAAATTTAAGCTCGCCGACGAGTATGACGCGAAATCCGGAAACCGGAGACTTATTCGTAACGGAGATTCTCGCCGGGCGCATAACGCGCATCGCCGCGACCGAAACTACTGGCGCCGCTTCTGACACGGAGGATTCCAACCGATAACCGGCTAATTAGAAATTAAAGGAGATAAAACAATGAAACGGCAAAAAACAAAACAAACCCGACAAATAATTTTAGCCTTCGCGCTGATAATATCGGTCGTCTGCTTTTTCTTCGAGCGGCAAACCGCCGGGACAAGAGCGCAAACAAACAGCGAAAGCAAGACCGCGGAAAACTCCGATGCGAAATTGATGATGAGCCGGCGATTCGAGTCGTTGACGCAGAAAAAATCCGGAGCGAATTTTTCGACAAATACGCGGAGCGATCTGAGCGCAAGTTCCGATGGCGACGGCGAGGCCGTTACAAGCGGGACGAAGAATAACGATTTTCTCGATGAAGTTGGATTAGTTCAACCTTCCGGCCCGGAGGCGATTTTGGGCGAAGCGCCGGTTGATATGAACGGCGACGGCAAAACCGATTATGCCATCGTTCGCAATACTGGCGGCGGACCTTCGGGACAAGTAACGTGGTTTATTCAAAACAACGGCGTGGCCGGACAAAGCGCCGCGCCCTGGGGGATTGCTTCGGACTTCTTCGTGCCTGAAGACTACGACGGCGACGGCAAAGACGACATCGCGGTGTGGCGGCCCGGCCCGGCAACACAAGCCGCTTTTTACATTCTGCAAAGTCAAACCAACACGGTTCGGATTGATGCTTTCGGACAAAACTTCGATGACCCGACAATTGTCGGCGATTATGACGGCGACAATAAAGCTGACGTGGCGGTTTATCGTCCCGGCACTGCCGCCTCGCCGCAAGGCACTTGGCTTTATCGCGGCAGTCTGAACAATCCGAACCGGAACGTCACCTCCGTTCTATGGGGAACAGTCCGCGATTTTGTCGCGCCCGGCGATTATGACGGCGACGGCAAAAACGACTTCTGCACGCAGAGAAATCTCGGCAACGGCGGGGCGATTTTCTATCTGCTTAAGTCGCAAACCTCGACGGTTGAATACGTCTATTTCGGACTCGCTACGGACATTGTTGTTCCGGGTGATTACGACAATGACGGGAAAACCGATTTCGGCGTGGTTCGCGCGGCCAGCGGTCAATTTAACTGGTATGTCTTGACACGCTCGGGCGGCGGCACGGGAGCAATTCCAATTGTCTTCGGAAACTCCGCCACTGATTTCCCCGTGCAGGGCGATTATGACGGCGACGGCAAAACTGACGTTGCGGTTTGGCGGTCCGTTACCGGCACATTCTGGATTTTGAGAAGCAGCGATAATCAACATTTTGCTTTCCCATTCGGGCAAAACGGCGATTATCCGGCGGCTAGTTACAACGCGCACTGATTGCTGGTGTAAAAAATTAACAGGGATAACAGGATAGGCAAGGATAAAAAAGGAAAACTTGTTCTTTGTCTTTATCCCTGTTAGTTTTG
>JANPCJ010000063.1:0-2403 GCA_031430895.1 Chloracidobacterium sp.
GTTCGGCCTTGTGGGGCCACTGAAAGCAAAGGTTGTAATTATCCGGATCGCTCACGTAAAGCTGTTTCATTCCATACGAAGCGATCTCGGGCGGCTCAGAGTCGACGTCGATTTTGCGAAGATGATCGTAGGCGGCATCAACATCCGGACAGCCAAAATATAAGCATGTGTCGTGATGAGCGGCAACATTCGCCGGGTCGCGTTTTTGGGGCCGATTGTCAGCCTCATATTGCGTGTTCAGCATTAGTTGGACGCCGCCGAGCTCAAGCATCGCCCAGCCCGAATCAACACCCTGGCCCGAATCTTCCACGACCTCAAAACCGAGCTTGCGATAGAATGCGAGCGATGTTGGCATGTCAAAAACACTCAGCAGCGGTGCCATTCCATCGATCTCAATTGCCATCATTCACCTCGTCGGTCACGATACTCTCCGGCAGATAATCACCCAAAAACTTTCGTTCCATGCCATTGCCCCAGCCGCAGCCGTGGTCGCTTGTGATCGAAACGCGCGAATTTTCATGGATGCGATGCCGGCCAAATGAGAGAAGATGCAGGATCGTGCCCGGCCGTAAATGTTCACTCGCCCAAGTCAGTGGCGAGTCACCGTTGGCGTCGCGAGCTTGCTTATCGCCGCCGTGTTCGACCAAATACGAGATCATCGCCTCATCGCCATATGCGGCCGCGCGGTGCAGCGGCGTCTCGCCTTTTGTGCGAACGTCGCGCATAAAACCGCCTGTTTCTCTGCCCGCAATCGTTTTCGCATTCACATCCGCGCCATTTTCGATGAGCACCTTGAGCACATATAGGAAATAAGGCCGCCCAGCTTTGCATAGTGCGCCGTGAAGCGCGGTCTCTCCTGTTTCAGGTTGGGCAAAATTAGCATCCGCTCCCCGGCTGATCAAAAAATCGGCAACCTTCCAATGCCCGAAAAACGATGCGTGGCTGAGTTCTTGATTCAGATCAAGACTACTAAGATCGCCGCCGGCCGCGAGCACCGCTTTTAAAGCCGTGGTGTCGTTGTAATAGACAAACCATTGAAGCGGCTTGACCTGCCCTTCGTGCAGTATGTCCCGCCAGCCGGGAAGAAATAACAAATTAAAGACAAGATCAGTCCGGCCCCGGCTGATGGCATCGAGTATTTGATCTTTGTCCATAAGAATTTAGCCACAGATTAACACAGATCGACACAGATTCTCATCAGACCTTATCCGTGTTCACCCTGTCAGTCTGTAGGGCACCTCTAAAAATGGAAAAACCTATAACACAAAGGTCACAAAGTGTTGATACTAAATGATTTCTTTGTGTACTCCGTGTCTTCACTTTGTGTCCTGTGTGTTTAAAAGATCTATTTTTAGAGGTGCCCTGTAGTCAACTTCTTCCGAATCGCACCGCCGACTTTGCTTTTGCCCGTGCCGCTTCCACATCCCGATCACGAGGTTCGGCGGTTGTCACAAGCGAATTGAGCATCTCCTGCGCGGCGGCGGAAACACGCTCAACCGCTAATTCAAAAGCGGACTCGTTCGACTTCGAGGGCTTGCTAAAACCCGACAGTTTTCTAACAAACTGCAGCGACGAAGCCAAAACCTCATCCGATGTCGCCGGTGGGTCGAAATTGAAAAGAGTTTTGATGTTTCTGCACATTTGAGTAGATTTTAGCCGCGTTATTATGCCGAATCAAACTCATTATCAACCTCGGGATTTGGGTCTCAGGTAGCGATTCGGAATGTTATCGAGCGGCGGAATTTTCCGGCCCGACGCCTCCAACAGGAACTCTATATTAGAGTAAATATCACTCTCGTTCCGATGGACTTGCGGAAACAGGCCTATCTGGGCGTAGGAGATGGGCGTGACGTCAAAGAATGTCGTCTCCCATTCGTACCCTTTGCCCCAATAGATACCGTCGAGACGGACCTTACAATCGGCGCCGGCTTCCACGAGCAATCGCATTATCGGAGCCGAACGATTTCCGTTGGAATTCACGGTGTGAAACAGCGGCGTGTGCCCGTTTAGGCCATTTTCGTCAATCCCCGCGGGGGCGTTCACATCTGCGCCTAACTCGACAAGAGCGCGGGCGGCGTTAAGGTGCCCGTATTCAGCCGCGACATGGAGAAGCGACACATCGACCAGCGAGGTAAATGAGGAGACCAGCGTCGTACGGTGATCGAGCACGGACGGGTTTTCCGAAAACGCCTTTTTGATCGCGTCGGCGTCATCCATGAGAACCGGAGCCGCAAGCGGATCCAGCATTACCGCACCGTTTTCAAAAAGCAGGCGCAGGCAATCGGGCAGCCGGTCGGATCGTGTGTACTCCTCAAGCAGCCAATAGACCGGCGGTTTGCCGTTGATGGGGGAACGGGCGTCAGCTCCCGCGTCGAGCGCGGCACGAACGCCTTCGACACGATG
>JANPCJ010000064.1:0-11980 GCA_031430895.1 Chloracidobacterium sp.
TTAATCTTTCCGAAATTACCACGGAACACACGGAAAAATGGGCATCAAGCCATTGAAAGCAACCGTCCGCATCGCTCGCTTTTAGCGGTATCGAAAAAAAAATAAAAAAAATGTGAAAGGTTTTGCCCTTTTTTGTCAATAGTAATTGAAAGAAGCAATTTTCGAAAAAGAAACCGGGCCAGACCCGAACACAAACGTCCGACTGACCCGGTTTCCAAAACTAAAAGATCAAGGGGCGACTTCAAAAGTCATTTGCAAGGGGTTTTCGCGGTTCGGATCAAACTTTGGAGGCAAGATTTTAAAATGGCGAATGAACCATTACTAAAACTAAATCTGATTGATGTTTATGGAAACCCCTTGAATGAAAAGGTTGACATCATCCTGCGGCATCAGGAGCTGTCCGAAGTCAGGAAGGTCAATCACTTGGTGAAAAGCGTGTTTCAGATTGCGGGCCTGAGAGGCGCTCCACAGGGACGATACAAGATCGAAATCGATCCGCCATCTTACCAGTACGTCTCGCAGTTTTTGAATATTGCATCGAGCGGCGTTACTAATCTTGAAATTAAGTTTCCGATTGATCCAAAAAAGATCGTATCCATAAACTTCCCCACCTACGCCCAATTGTCGGCGGAACTCAGAACGCTGCTTGAAAATAGCGGCAACGTAAAGGGATTCGAAGGTCTCACCGGCAAAAATCTGTACGACGCCATCGGAAAAGACGACATCCGTCGGGCCGGGCTTCTGAACATCGCCGCGAAAACTCAAAACACCGTTCTAACCGGCGGCAAGACCGTTTTCTCGGCAATAACCGAACTGGTCGATATTCGTGGCGACCGGTTTTTTGCTATCGTCCCGCAGCAGCTTCGTGACGACACAAAAAACAGTATCGCGGACGACATCTTCGAAAAGGCCCCGGAGATTCTGCACCATCCGCCAGCGGGATACGAACACGCCGGAAGCTATAAAACCAAAGACCGCTACGGCAATTTACAGCTTACTTTTTTTGCGGGAGAAAAAGACTGGGTCGCCGACATCGACATCGACGACGCCGCCGGTATCGAACACATTTTCCAGGTAGTTAACAATTGGCTCCCGGGACGAGACACAAACCCCTACAACATCCACGAAATCCTCGTCGCCTACCAACACATCGATCCGGGATATTCGTTTGAGGTTTAAAGAGTAGATAGTTTAATTAGTAAGGAGATAAAAATCATGCAACAGATTAGTCGATCAATATATTTGGTAGAAGCGAAAGAAATAGTAACGGTCGAAGTTGACGCGGTCAAAGTCGGAAATTTCGTCACATTTTCGTTGGATGGGGCCTCGGTCGATCCGAGTTCCAACGCACCTATAACCTATACGTTTAAAGTAACAGTCGACGCGGGTTTAACGCATTTCGGTATGGCAAGTTCTCATTTCCCGACGTCGGCTCCGGACGATGCCATGTACCAGATATATGTTTCCGGTGACAAAGGCGGCGACAGATTTACAGGTTCGGACATTAAGAAGCCTGACCTGCTTTGGCGTCGAGGTATAGAATTCAGACGCGCCTAAGTAGCAGGAACGAACGATAAAGAAAAGGAGCACATCAATGAGGAACCAACTTTGCAATAGAAAACCCGTTCAAAGAGACCTACACCGAGAGCTTGTTTCAGGAGTTTTGATAATTTGTCTAATCACTCTACTCGTCGTTCAACCGACATCTGCCCAGCAAACGTCTCCTTCGATTGAGCAGTTAAAAAAGGAGATCTCGTTGCTTGAGAGCGTTCACGACGACGCTTCCGTTTCATCCCAGGTTCAGGCAGTCAACCAAAAGCTTTTGAATGACCGCCGTGTTCAACTTAAGGAATTAGTGGAGGTCGGGCTGCGTTCGATGAAAGAGTATTATTTCAAGGTTGAGTCTGCGTTATCCAAGAAGGAAAGGCATTCAATCGAGGAGCTGATCGCGAATCTGGAAGGTGACTTAAGCAACCTCAAAACCAAGTTAAGTGCCGTAAAGCCAGACAGCGCTTTGGTCAGTCGGAATTTCTTGGCGTCGAGTAATCCGGCGTTTGCGTCAACTGCGGGTTTGCAAAACCCGCCGATTGAGACAACAAACCCGATTCGTTCAACCAAACCGGCACCGATAAATCCATTAATTGTCACGCCGGGCCAAGCAGGTTGTTATCCGAACCCGCATCCGGCGCTTCTTACCGCCGTTAACCAGGCGGCCCAAGATATCGTCGACAATAACAATTCAAATGAGGTCGGGACCTATTCTCAAGAAATCGTCTTTTTTGCTGCAGTTGACGCCCTGGCAGTTGATTCGGCCCTTGTTGCCAAAGGAAAGAAAGATTTTGAAAAAAACATAAATATTCTTAGATTAAGTAAACAAACTGAAGAAACGAACAAGCAGATCGGTTCTACTGCACGTTCCGAAGGCACAACCAGCGCCATCGAAAAGCCGGGTTTTGCGGAACTTCTGGGTTTCGCGGTCGAGAACGGAGCAATTACAAAAGCGGTCAGTGGAACAACCCTCACCTTAAGTACTTCACCGTATGCGTTTATCGTCGCAGGTCAGGACGACACCGCAACCGTTTACAAAAACAACGGCTATTTATCCCGATTGGGCATTTCAGCAACATTTAATATCGATAATAAGGATAATGTACTTACTAATGCGTCGAGAAAACAGCTTTCCGAATGGAACCTACGGTTGCGTTTGTCGGGTGACAGATCAAATCGTTCCGAAGAGGCTGAAGCGATCTGGAACAGCGAAGTAAGGGCTAAATTTAACGGCCCCGCAAATGCGCTGACGGGAGCGCATAACGCACTATTCAGGACTCCAGAACTCGAAGCAAAGCGAAGAGCCGCGGTCAACAAACTTTCTACTATTCCTGCCGTGGATGCGGCTCGAACGGATGGTACCCTGTCCCGCAATCAAAAAATTACCCAAGTTGCTACCTCGATCCTTTGCACCGTTAAATCGGAGATAGTCGATAAGATTATCTCAGGTGAATTTGGCCTCTCTTCCGATTCACAAGTAAAAATTATTGCCCAGCGACAACTGGATTTCAACGAGTTAACCGTTAAGCAAGCCGATGCGATTAAGAAATTCGATGGTAAATTGACCGCTTTGACCTTTAAGCCGGCGTGGACACTAGCCTATACGAATAGACGTGAAGAGAAGACTTCGGACTATTCGACGATAAAAGTGCTTTTTGAAAAGAAGATTGAGAAAAAGCTCAATTGGACAGCGAATGCGGGAGTCTCGCTCTATCACAAACCGAATGCGATGTTGAAACAGAAGCAGTACCGCGACTTCGCTATTGCCTTTTCTTTTGAAGGTTTGGCAGGCCGAAGTCCGTTTCTGTCCGATCCGGACGATGAATCTCAAATGACATACGCATTCACAGGAAGCTACCAAAGGCTATTTGAAAATAGAAGTTTCGCTGGAAAGAAAGCCGACATTGGCGCAGGACAATTTAAGTTCGTACTCCCCGTCTTTACTGGGCTGTCAATTCCATTTTCCGTCACCTACTCAAACGCAACTGCGGAATCACGGAAGGCTGGCGTTCGTGCAAATTTCGGAATCACTTTGGACACCGATAAAGTTTTTCAGGTTTTGAAAATAAGGAAGGAACGAGCCAAATGACGGCTCTAAGTTTAGCGAATGCCGTATGCGAGCCTGATTATTCAGACTAGCGAGGGAATGGTTATATCGGCGAAAGCGTGATCTCGCCTTGAATGCGATAGGAGGAAATATTTAATGTTAAGTTCTGCAGACAGCTTTTCGACAATTTTTGGACTAGGGTTTCTTGCAGTTACGTTCGTTGCGTTTGCGTTTCTCGGTTTCATGCTTTGGTGGAACCGAGCCAGCGTTGAGCAAGCGACGGTTGACAAGATAATTGAGATGGCCAAATGGTATATCGTCTCCGTTGGAATCGTAGTTGGAGCGACGATAGTCACTAATGCGTTCAAGGAACGTGATGCGGACGTGCAGGAGATCGCAGTGTTCGAGAAACACGTTACGACAATTACCAAAGCCGGGGGAATAGAGGATCGGTGGCTCCTTGCTCAGTACTTCTCTATGGTTGCGCCGAAGGGCGATCTGCGGGATTCGTGGACGTTGTATCGAGAGTCAATCAAACCAGAGGTCGAGAAATACGTGGCCAGCAAAGCGGAGGAGGATCGCTTGGCATTAAAACAACGAAACCCCGAGGAAGATGCTCGGCTAGCCCAATTACAAAAGACAAACCCAAAACTTGAGAAGCCCCTCATTTCACAGGAAACAACTCCTCCAGAATGGGTGATCATTGTAGGTACCGACGTGTCGGTAAGCGAAGCTAAGTTTGAACTCGAAAAAGCTTTGGGTGTAAGCAAACTAGCGAAGATATATAAGGCCGGTACGCAGTTTAGGACGGTGATACCCGGCTTTGCCACCCGCGAGGCAGCTGAGCTCGTTTTGCCCGACGCTAAGACAAAGGTAAATGCAACGGCTTTTGTCCTCGAACTCAAACCCTGGTGTAACAATCCCCGCGATGCGGGCGAGTATGTGGAGTGTAAATAGGGAAAAGTCGTGGCCAGAAAAAGAACTAGCCGAGCGAAAATGAGGAACAAGCGATGCTTCTGGCAGACGATTCAAAAGCTAGTATTTTTTTAAGATGACAATTGATATTTTCTTAGTCTAATAAAATTTGACGAGGTGAAACATGAGTAATACGGACGTTAAAAACGACACAATCGAATATGACGAAAAAAGCGGCGCGGTTCGTAGTTTTTTCGGCGAAGACCTTTTTAAACAGCCGCCCGATGCCGCATCGAACAAAACCGTCGGTTCAAAAACAACGGATTTTTTGGAACTGAATAAAGAGTTGTTCAAACTGGACAATATTGATTTGGTGCAATCCGATAAACGCGAAGGCAGCGTAACTGAATCAATCTCTTACCAGCAACAACATATGGGCGTTCCCGTCTATGGCGCGAGATTCGTAGTCGGGCTACGGAAGGAAGACAATCTCGTAACGTCGTCAGTCAATCAGGTAGATTATGAATTACCCGCCGAACTGCGACCGGAAGATGCTCGGCTCAGCAGTCAGGATGCGATTTCCGTGGTGCGCGGCGTTTTGGGTGAGCAATTTGCCAAAATAGAAAATGCCAAACCACAGCTTTTCGTCTTTCGTTACGGTTCGCCGGATGTCGCTGAACCACCACACGGTGCGCAACCGATTCGTGAAGCACTCTTAAAACTCGGCACGGGCAACGACGGTCAAGTATATCTTGTCTGGCAGGTTTTGCTCGATACTTACGAACCAAACGGCAACTGGGAATTCTTGGTTGACGCGGAAATGGGCAAAATTGTTGCGGTCAAAGACCGCCGCAGTTACGCAAGTCGCAAAGGCTTCGTTTTTATGCCGGACCCGATTACTACATCGAGCAACGCCGCTCTATCATCGCAAACCGGCGCGGCAACGCTCAATGCCGAACGTCGCGAAGTCGATATTGATAATCTGAACACGCCAGCGAACGGAAATAATTTTCGGCTCGAAGGCAAATGGGCGGAATGTCTGGATCTTGAACCGCCTTTCTTCGGTCATCCTGTAACGCAAACCGATTTTAAATACGACGCGACAGATCGTGAATTTCTGAGCGTTATGTCGTATTACTGGATTGACCGCTTGATTGAATATCTGCGTGGGTTCGGTATTCCAACATTTAATCAAACCGTCGAGAACAAAAAAATCGGTTTGGACGGGCAGGGTGTAAATGGTGACGACAATTCGCATTTTACGCTGACTTCAAGCGGCAAACCATATCTTGCCTTCGGGGAAGGCGGTGTGCCGGACGCGGCGGACGCTCACGTTATCGCGCACGAATTCGGACACGCCCTGCATTGGTATGTCGGGAGCCGTCAGAATGCACAGGGTAACGAAGAAGGGTTCGGCGATTTTCTCGGCGGCGTGTGGCTCGACCGATTTAATACTAATCAGTTTCAGCGCGAAGCCGTTTTTCCCTGGGATAACAATAACAATATTGATCACTACAGCGGCGACCGCTTTTTTAACACTCCGCGAAAATATACCGATGCAACCTTCGGCAGTCTGGGAGTTCACGCCAAAGGCAGCGTGTTGGCGGCGGCATTGTGGGATTTGTATCTGCGGATGGGTGGCAATTCTGCTGATGCAAATGTCCGCGAACAAGCAGCCGACAGTGTGATTCATTTGTATGTCGAGATGCTTATAACGATGCCGAGTAATGCCACTGTTAAACAGTTAGGAAACGGTCTGATAACTACCGACCAAGCCTTAAATGGTGGAGCAAACACAGCACATATTCGAGGGGCATTTGCGGCTCGCGGCCTTAATTTATAGGACAAACCTAAGGACTAAATTTATGTCAGAACATCTCTCGGAAAAGGATTTGGAAACCTATTCACCGTTTTGCAAACATCGGCGATCGGACAATAAAAGAATACCATTTGTCGCTTCGGCTAAAACTTTAGAAGCGGTTGCGGATAAAGCCGACCTGTTTGCAACAGGTATTACTCTCGCCACACAGGTTTCCAAATCCAATTTGGAGCAAACTGTTCAGACATTATCATCATTTCACACACGCCATACCGCTTCGACAACCCTTCCGCAGATTACCGATTGGCTTATCTCACAGTTTGAGGGATTCGGATACGACGATGTCAAACTCGACCCATATACCAAAAATGGTTTGAATTTAAACAATGTCGTTTGCGTCAAATCAGGTCAGGGCGGTGAAACTGAAACAATAATCCTATGCGGGCACTTCGACACAATTATTGCGAATTCCCCCAACAATCCGACACTCCGCTCGCCTGGGGCAAACGACAATGCCACGGGAGTCGCGGTAATTCTGGAGGTTGCCCGTATTCTTGCCGCAACTGCTTTGAATCGCACAATTCAATTCGTATGCTTTTCAGGCGAAGAAAAAGGATATTGGGGTGCGGAGGCGTATTCCGCCAAGGTTAAACAGGCTAATTTAAATTTGCGGTTTCTTTTGAATTTAGACCAGATCGGTTTTCCTGCGGCAAACAAAACGGTTGTTATCGAACACGATAAAGACAATATAATGTCAAGCAATGACCAGGCTTCGCAATTTTTCGCAGAGACAGTCGCTCAAGTCGCTCAAACCCGATTGAATGTCCCGATTGAGAGGGCGGAGATTGAACGAAGCGACTATATGCCCTTCGAGGCTCTCGGCTTCACGGTCTTCGGTTTATACGAATCGGGAAACTATCAGCATCAACATACTGATCGCGACACAATAGAAAAGGTTGATTTTGATTATCTAGTTAATATGGCAAAAATCACGGTAACGGCGATGTTCGCCTAACGTACAGAGCGTACTAGATCTATTTCTTAAAAGGAGAAGATAAGACGACTGACACAAATGTTGACGAATGATCAATTGTCGCTGACGCGACAGCAATGATGATTTTTCGGGCTGAAATGGAGAAGAAACAGGTTTTAGGATTAATTTTGGTTTGAAATTTGATGCGGATAAGTTCTTTGACCTGCGGCGGCTCGTGAAAAGCCTGTAAAGCGGGTGTTTTTGAAAGGTTTTTGACTGGTTTTGAGAGGATTTAGACAGGCGGGATGGAGCATTTCGCCAGCGTGATGGAGCAAGTCGCAAGCGTAATGGAGCACATCGCCAGCGTAATGAAGCTCCTCACAAGCGTAGTGGAGCGTGTCGCAAGCGTAAAGAAGCTCGCCACAAGTGTAGTGAAGGATTTCGCCAGCGTGATGAAGCTCGTCACAAGCGTGATGGAGCATATCGTCAGCGTTATGGAGCATCCCGTCGGCGGGATGGTTCTTGAGACAGGCGAAACACGGCCCTGGTGTCGTGTTCATCAATCAGGTGCCCTCGTTTTAGTCGCCAACGGCGATAGACATTAAAGCCCAGGGTGGAGCTAAGCGGAACCCTGGGATGGGAACGCAGGCAATTTGCGTCGCTGAAAGTGACGAACAAACCCGCAGGCGTTGCTCCCCTTCATGGAGCCGTCGTCCACCGGCATCTGTCCTATGGTTCCGGCTTTGCCTACACCATAGGCTTTAATATTCGTCGCCGTTGGCGACAAAAGATGAGTGACACGAAATTAGGGACGAATTTAAAGTAAAGGAGAGATTTTATGGCTGGAACAACAATCATACCAACAAGAGATAATGACCGAATTGCGTGGTCGATGAATTTTGAGGCTGAGTTTCCGGGGGTTTCGGGGACGCTTGGGTTTACTAATCCTGAGATGACGGCATTGCTGCTGGATTCGGCAGCGATGCGGCACGCGATAATGTTTGCGCAGGCGGGAGCGGTGTTTTCAAAAGCTTCGACGGCGTTTAAGAACGGGATGCTCGGCGGCGTCGGCGAAAATCAACAGACTCCGGTCCAGCCGGTATTCACGCCGCCGGGAAATCCGCCGGCACCGGTTGACGCCGGTATAATCGAGCGTCTCAGCAACGCGATGAACACGGCGAAGCTCAGCCCGGGCTACACGCCGACGATCGGCGAGCTGCTGATGATCGCGGCCACACCGGGTGCGCCGCCAAATATGGACGACGCAAAACCGACCGGCACGACGACTTCGCTCACCGGCAGTATTATTCGCATCGATTGGAAAAAAGGCAAATTCGACGGCATTTACATCGATTCGCAGAGAAACGACGAGACGCTGTGGACCCGCCTCGACATCGACATGCGCTCGCCCTACGAGGACACGCGGGCTCCGTCCGTGCCCGGCAAACCCGAAGAACGCCGCTACCGCCTGCGCTACTTCATGGACAACACCGCCGTCGGCCTAAACTCCGACGTCCTCACCGCCATAACACAGCCGTGAGAAAGTGGAGAGTTGAGAGTTAAGAAATAGTTTGGCAACTATCGCTTTTTGTGGATGCGGCGATACAAAACTGCCTGGTTAAAGCGTCCACCTAAACATAGGAGGTATATACGATGGCTTTCAACAATGTAGGAGTTTTCAGCATTAGTCCTGGTGCTACCATCAATTGGACTTGTGCATGGTCATTTAACGGAAACGATCAGGGGGCGCAGTACTTTTCGGCTCACCCCATAGATCGGCAAGCTGTGCTGGTTATGTTTGATCAGAGCAAGTGCCGTGATGCCAATGACAAGATCAATTATGGTTTCAAAGTCAGGAGCGAGAGCGCACGCGTAGTCTTTTTCAGCGTGCAAGGTGGCGGTTTTAGCTAACAAAGGAGGTAGAGAGTTATGAAAATCACAGTGATTACAGATGCGAAGGGTGATGTCATTGGGACTGCTCGTTTTCCGACGAGTAAATCCCAACACGATCCCGTATTTAAGCCGGATGCCAAATCCGGGCAGAAAGTCTATGAAATAGAGTTGCCGAGCCACTTAGAAAAAGTCGAATCGGCAGAAGAGTTGCATAAGGAGGTGAAGAAGCACATCACCAAATAGTCAGGGGGGTAGGCGAGTTATTTGGCGGCAGGGTTTCCTGCCGCTGCCTGCCCGGCGTTGGGCGGCTACGCTTTGGTGAACACAAATTCCGCGCCGTCTTCCTCCAAAAAAGGCGTCCGCGTCGGCCAATGGAGCCCGATATATTCGATAACGGTTGGATAATTCTTAAGCAATGAAGGGGTGAAGAGGATTTCATCCCTTCTTATGGGGTCCTTTGAAAAACCGAGGCCTTGTTCCGTGTTCCGTCCGTGTGATCCGTGGTTGGTGTGTTCTTGGGTACTAAAATGGGGGGAAATCAACCACGGATTACACAGAAAGCACGGAAAAGAAATCGGATGAGGCGACTTTCTTATACAAATCGCGTTTCGCCCGTTTTTCCAGACGTTTCACGTCGGGCGGCGAAACGGGGTTATTGAAGCACCTTCGGTGCGAGGACCGAAACGGGGAAGAATATGCTTCCCTTCACAATAAAACAAAATAGGAGAAAAAATATGCCAGCTCGAAAGAATACAAACAGAATCGCAAATGTGATTCCTTCAATGGATACCCAGGAAGATTGGGTTATGGACAATGCCTTGGGTGCGGGAATTCTCGGCGCGCCGGTCGCGCTGCCGGCAAGCGTGGATTTACGTACGGCCTGGTGGAAGGTCGGCGACCAAAAATCGACCGGTTCGTGTGTCGGATGGGCCACGGCCGAAGGCGTTTTGCGACTGCATTTTGTCAAGGCAAACAGAATTTCGCAGACGGAAACTCTGTCGCCGAGATTTGTGTGGATGGCGGCGAAGGAGACCGACGAATTCAACAGCCGCCCTTCAACTTTTATCGAAAGCGACGGGACGAGTTTAAAGGCAGCTTTGGACATAGCCCGGAAGTACGGCGTCGTAAAAGATACGGTTTTGCCTTTCGCTTCGGGACAGCTTTATCAGAGCGACGCAAACACATTTTACGCGGTCGCTTCGCAGCTTAAGATCGCGAGCTATTTCAATTTGTTTAAGAATGTCGGTCAATGGCGGACGTGGCTGGCGACGAAAGGCCCGCTTCTGGTCGCTCTGGGCGTCGACAGCACATGGGACAACGCCACCGCGACACAGGGTAAGCTCGATACGTTCATGCCGGCAACGGTTCGCGGCGGACACGCCGTTTCCGTCGTCGGTTACCGCGCCGATGGCAGATTTATTATCCGCAACAGTTGGAACACGACCTGGGGCGATAAGGGCTTTGGTTATGCCACCGAAGCATATATTCAAGCCGGTTTCTTCAACGAAGCGTATGGCGTGGATTTGTAGCCTAAAGGACGGCGGTGCGCCCCTGAAAATTTGAATTCCGCGCAGGCTTTATCTCGGCGTTCTCCGCGTCCGCCTCCGTGATTCTCTGCGTTGAAAATCCGGTTGAATGGTCGTCAAACACGGTTTTAACGCGGAGGTCGGAGAGTAGGACGCGGAGGTCGCTGAGGACGACGCAGCTTGGGGTTCCGGCGATTTCTTTGCGAATTTCGTGTCTTTGCGTGGACCGGCAGTTTCACGCAGAGCCGCAAAGAACGCAAATGAAGAAAAGTTTTGATTAACACTGCATTATGCAAACGATAAAACATACAGCGACCGACCCGGAACTGGTGAGGCAGATGGGCGCCGCCGGCGACAGCAGCCGTTCGATCCAGGCGATCTTCTCGCTTGATCTGCCATTACGATTACAAATGCCCGAACCGGCGAAGATTGAACGGGCGACGTACCGTGTGCTTCAGGAGGTCGTGGACGCCCTCGGCTACAAGCCGGGCGCCGTCAGCATTTTTCGCAATCTCGGCTCGTTCGCGGTCTTTGCCGACGCCGCGTTTATCCGTAGAGTAATAAATCACCCGGACATCGCCTCCGCCATCGCCCAAAGCCGGGGCCCGAGGGCCGCTGTGTGATTCGTCGGCTGATTTTGAGTGATGAGGAAGGCGAGGTCGAGCGCGAAAATGGAACGGGAAGGAGGAGACTATGGAATACATCGTAATTGCACAACCGGCGGTGAATGCTGCGAATAAGTTTGAGAATCATCGAATTTTGAAGATTGATGTGAATCAGCCAATTCCACCGCAAATTCCTGCCGGGTTTGCGCTGCGGATCGGGCCGGCGAGTTTGGATGATTGCGTGAAGTATCTCAAAGAGATTAGCGCGGGTCAGCCAAATTGGTTTGGGTTAACGGTATTTCAATATATTTTGATCGCCGTCGTGACGCTGACGTTTGTTGGGGTTATAGGTCTTGGGGCGGTAAAATTATATAATTTCAACTCCGATCCGAATTTGAAATTGATTACGACCGCAGATGATGCCGCGCGGATTTTGATCACGTTTCTGGTCGCCGTCTCGACCGTCGCCATTGCTTTCCTGGCTATTCTGACGGCGATGGTCATCAGGGAATACAAGGAAAGATTTGCACTGGCGAAAGAGGTTTTGACATTGCTGGTCGGCATTCTCGGAACGATTGTCGGCTTTTATTTCGGTACGGCTTCCAAGGCCGGTCCGGATAACGGTGCCAGGCCGGCCGCAACCGCATCTCCGAC
>JANPCJ010000065.1:0-4897 GCA_031430895.1 Chloracidobacterium sp.
GACAAATCGGCTAAACTCGTTTATTTTTCCTACAACGAAAAAAAATCAATGGAAGGCGAGCACTGGCAAAAAGTAAAGGCTCTGTTCGACGCGGCGTCGCATATCGCGGTGGATAAACGCGACCGGTTTCTGGCCGACGCCTGCGGAGGCGACCGTAAGCTCGCCCGCGAAGTCAAAAAGCTGCTGGCTTCGCTCGACGAGGCGGAAACTTTTCTCGAACAGCCCGCGGCGGCCGATGCGGCAAGCATGTTCGATGATCTTGAAACTCTTGTCGATGATAAAACGACGGGCGATCTGGATAGCGCAAACCTGGCCGTCGGCAGCGTTCTCGCCGGACGCTATCGCATTCTCGACCTGCTCGGCAGAGGCGGCATGGGCGAGGTTTACAAGGCCGAGGACATTAAGCTAACACAAACGGTCGCGCTCAAATTTTTGCCCGACCGTCTCGCGAGAGATAAAACCGCACTTGCACGATTTCACGCCGAGGTACGCATGGCGAGGCAAGTCTCTCACCCGAATGTCTGTCGTGTTTTCGACATCGGCGAGTTTGGCGGGCGGCATTTTCTTTCGATGGAATACATCCACGGCGACGATCTTTCGTCGATGCTCAGACGCATCGGCCGTCTCGCGTCGGACAAGGCAATCGTCATATCCCGGCAACTCTGCTTTGGTCTGGCCGCAATCCACGACGCGGGAATCCTCCATCGCGACCTAAAGCCCGCGAATATCATCATCGACGATAACGGCAAGGCTCGCATCACCGATTTCGGCATCGCCGGAATCGAAGTCGAGATGGGGGTCAGCGAGACTCGCATCGGCACTCCGGCCTATATGTCGCCCGAGCAGATCAAGGGGAAAGGCGTTTCGCAGAGGAGCGACATCTATTCGTTGGGACTTCTTCTGTATGAGATTTTCACCGGCAAACAAACCTTTCAAGCCGATTCCATGATCGACCTCCTGGTCAAACAGGAAACCACCGCACCGACAAACCCGTCGGAACTGTTGAATGACATCGATCCGGTGGTCGAAAGAACTATTCTTCAGTGCCTGGAAAAGAACGCGGACGATCGTCCGAAGACCGCGTTGCAGGTAGCCATGATGCTGCCCGGCGGAAACCCGCTGGAGGCGGCAATTGCAGCGGGACAAACGCCATCACCCGAGATGGTCGCCGCCGCGCCGAAGAAAGGCGCATTGAAACCGGCCGTCGCCATCGCCTGTTTGTCATCGGTCGTTTTGATGTTTGCCTTTTATCGTTTTCTTTTCGGGGAAAGTAAAACTTCACGAATGGCTTCCGCTCGAAAAATCGCCTGAGGTGTTGGCGGAACGCGCCGATTCGATTTTGAAAAAAGTCGGCTATCAAGACGCGGCCGTTGATACGGACTACGGATTCGACACCGAAGGCGACTATTACAGATACGCGTTCACCGATACGAGCATTCCGAATCCGTGGGAAAGAATACGCACCGGACAGCCCGTCATAATTTATTTTTGGCATCGCACCAGCCCGCGCTATCTCGAACCTTTGCAATTCGAATCCGTCTCGCCCGCCGACCCGCCGGTCGATGTGGCGGGGATGCCCGCTTTGAATTCTATGAAGGCTGAACGAGACGTGGGATGATCGCTGGACAGTTGGCACAGTGGGACAGTCGGCGTGGCGGTCAAAATGCGAGCCAAATTGCCATTATGAGCACCAGATGCGCGGACATGTGGGCGATCATCGCGGCCTCGAGGCCTTTTTTCCAATACAGAAATCCGGCGACGATGCCGAATATTGAGTTGCCGGTGATGACGTAAATTATTATTGGCAAGGTCAGCCCTCCGTTGAGCATCGAGGCGATCGGCAGATGACCGACGCCGAATAGTACCGCAGATATCACGATAGCTCCCAGGAAACAAGCAGCCTTCGGTGAGCCTTCACCCTTTTGTAACAGCCGCCGCGCCGCCCAAACCAGAAGGGTCATCGCGCCCCAACGCAGCAATAATTCCTCAGTAAGGCCGCCGTAGAGAATACGCACCGCGTGAGGGATGAATTTATTAAAGTCCTCCGCGCGCGTTACAAATTCCGCCGACAAAAAAGGTTTGGCAACAACCCATGTCAGAGCCACAGCGACGCCCGACCCGAGTCCCGCTAACACACCGGGCACGATCTGAGGTTTCAATGCCCGGAAAAAGCCGTCACCGCGCGCGGCGGCTTCGGCGGCGGGGGCATGCAGCCCGACTCGCCCGGCCAGCCATACTCCCGCGAGGACGGCAATGGTCAGAATCACGGTCGGCTGAATAAGGCTGACGATCTTAAGAAGCGCGGGATGCGGAAGCTCGACGGGCGGTTCACCCGGCGGCAGAGGGATCGAAGCGATCAATGCCGATAGGTCGACAAGGAGGAACGACAACACACCCGCGAATCCAGATGCCCAAAGGATCCAAAAAAGACGTGCTTTGGAAGTCATAGAGGAAAGGTCGCAGATTGTGTCGAGAAAGTCCAACAAACTTCAGTTTGGCGGACTATGTGCAAGAAAGTCCTTCTTTCGCCGTTCAGTCATTAATAGCGACGTTCTCCCGGTAAAAAAGTCTGATTTTGATAAGGAGTTATGTATGGATAATAGAAATTTTACACGGCTGATTACGGCCTTCGGGCTTCTTCTGATAGTTGCCGGCATTGCTGCCGCGCAGGCCGCGGGTTACCGCATTTCGTCGCCGTATTCGCACAAGAATCTGACGATCTTTTTGATTCACGGAAAGGACGAGAGTTCGAAAACAAACATGATGACGCTGCAGGAGGCGATGGAGCGAAAGCTGTTCGTTGTCTATGAAACGTCGAATGTAAACGAGCTGGAGGTGGAGAATCTCTCTAAAACCCAGGACGTGTTTATCCAGTCCGGTGACATCGTGAAAGGCGGCAAACAGGACCGCGTTTTGTCGGTGAGCATCATCATCCCTGCGCATTCGGGACGCGTGAAGATTGAGGCTTTCTGTGTCGAATCCGGTCGCTGGACGAAACGCGGCAATGAAGACGCCGGCAAATTTACCAGTTCGAACGACCGAATTGTGACAAAAGAGCTCAAGATCGCGACGGGCTCAACGCGCTCGCAGCAAGAGGTATGGGACAAGGTAAGCGATGCCCAGGCCAGACTGGCCAAAAACGTCGGCGGCTCGGTCGCGGCGGCGGATTCGCGTTCAAGCTTGCAGTTGAGTCTGGAGAATAAACAGGTCGTCGCAAATGTTGATGAATATATCAACAAACTCTCGGGCATCACCGCCGGCAAATCCGATGTCATCGGCTATGCTTTCGCCATCAACGGACGCATAAACAGCGCCGACGTTTACGTCTCGAACGCGTTGTTCAAAAAGCTTTGGATGAAAATGCTCAAAGCGACGGCGACCGAAGCCGTTGCCGAATCACGCGGCGTCCGTCTCGCCGAACCGGTCAAAGCGGACGCGGTCCGCGGCCTCATCGACGATTCCGAAAAAGCCAATTCCCGCGAACGCTCACTCGGCCCAGGCGCCCGGCTCGTAACACGCGAAGACAAGGACAACGTAATGGTCGAGGCCCGCGATGAGAAAACAAAGGCCGCCGTACACAAAAGCTACGTGCGGAAGAATTGAAGTTTGAGTTCCACCGTTCTGCGTCCCGCCTTCAGGCGGCCTCCTCGCCGGCCAAAGAAGCCGCCCTAGGCGGGACTCAAAACGCGGGACTCAAAACTCACCCTTCGGGCCTTCGATCTTCAAGGAAACGGTTTCGTCGCTGTGCCGTCCCGCGACATCGAGGGCCAGATTTCGTCGGTTCAGCCGATCTCTCCAGTGGCGGCATGTCGCTGTCGCTCAAAATGATCAACGATTTCGTTAGCTGCTTTTTTTCCCGTCAACGGTGACAATGCTTCCACGCTTGCCTTCGCGATCCGCTCGATCGAGCCAAATGAGCGGAGCAGCCTCATTTTCCGCTTCGCACCAATGCCCGGAATTTCCGAAAGCTCGGATGAAAAATCCCGTTTCTCGCGCCGTTTGCGATGGAATTCGATTGCGGTCTTATGCGTTTCTTCGCGGATTTGAAGGATCATGCGGAACGCAAGCGAATTTCGGTCAAAGGGAATTGGCTTATCTTCACGCCCGTGAATTAGCAGATGCGAAATCTGGTTGTGCTGTCGCGGCGGTTTAACCAGGCCGACGAGCATTATTTGTTCCAGATCGAGGGCCTGCATCGCGGCGGCGGCGGCGGAAATCTGTCCTTTGCCGCCGTCGATGAAAATGAGCTGCGGCAGGGGTTTTTCTTCGGCGACCTGGCGTTTGTATCGCCGAAAGATGGCTTCGTGCATCGACGCGAAATCGTTAGCTCCTTCGACGGATTTGATGATAAAACGGCGGTAGCCGGAGCGGGCCGGTTTGCCGTTTTCGAATACAACGATGCCCGCGACATTTTCCGAGCCTGAGATATTCGAGATGTCGAAGGACTCGATGCGTTCGGGGAAGTAAGAGAGTTCAAGCAGTTCCTGAAGCTCCTCGAGAACTTTTTGTGAATCGGGTTTGAGAACGCGGAATCGCTGTTCGAAGGCGATCTTGGCATTGGTTTCGACCAACTCGACCAAACTGCGTTTTGTGCCGCGTTTGGGGTCGAGTATTTTTACCCGCCGGCCTCGCCGCGTGGTCAATGCTTTCTCAAGAACGGCCCGGTCTTCAAAATCCTGAGGTACATGAATCTCGAGCGGGACGTAATCGGTCGAATAATACTGGGCCAACACTTCACCCAAAAACTCCGACGCGTCAAACGTGTCGTCTTCTACCAGATCTTCCCAAAAAAACTCACGGCGGCCGACGATGCGGCCCTCGCGCATTGTGAAAAGCTGTAGTGCGAGACGCTGATGTTCCCGATAAAATCCGATGATATCCACGTCGCGGTCGGCGG
>JANPCJ010000066.1:0-8572 GCA_031430895.1 Chloracidobacterium sp.
CCTCGCTGGCGCTTCGGGTTTGTGAGAATTGGGAAGCTGGCAGCTTCCCCCACGGCTCAATGATCTTTCGCAGGGCCAACCAGCCGAGCGCTCCACTTTTCGGATGAAACAAAAGTTCGCGATTGAGTGAAAGACTCTCCATCAAACCGCGTGACCATCGCACCCGTTGACGGCGCAAAACTCCCAAACTCTCCGGAGCCTCGGTCCAGCACGCCGCATCAGCGACAAAAGTGATTCGATACGGTATGTCGTGCAGCCGGAAATGCCGGTGCATCCGCAAGACCAGCTCCATATCCTCGCCAAGCGAATCGTTTTTATAGCCGCCGACGGCCACAACCGATTCCTTGTGAAACAGCCCGAACGCTCCGGAGATCAGCGGCAGAGCGTCGAGCGCGGCCCAACCGACGCGACCGAAAAGAAACGCTCTCAGATATTCCATGATCTGAAATAGCGCAAGCAGATTTGTCGGCAGCCCGATTTGCCCCAAAAATCCGCCTGAAACTTCACATCCGTTGGCGATCCGTACCGTTCCACCGACGCCCACGGTGTGCGGGTCCTCCAAAAAAGGCTGAATAAGCAGCTTTAAACTGTTGCGCTCGAGAATCGTGTCGGCATCCAGCGGGCAAAAGAGCGGATAGCGTGAGCCGTTGATTCCGGCGTTGCTCGCGTCCGCTTTCGAACCGCCGTTTTCCTTGTCAATAACCCGAATCTCAGGGTAAATCGTCGATTGATAGACGCCGCGCACCGGCGCATGTTTGACGCGTTGGCGAAAGGCTTCGGGCAGTTTTACAAGCCCGAACTCCTCCTGCAAAACCTCAAGCGTTTTGTCCTTTGAGCCGTCGTTGACGATGACGATCTCAAATGTGGGATAATTAAGCTGAAGCAGCGAGCGAACCGCCGACACGATTACAACCTCTTCGTTAAAAGCGGTCACGACAAGGCTGATCGGCGGCTCAAAATCAGTATGCGGCTGCGGAAGCTGGTGCAGCACCTGCCTCTGCATATGGCGCGGCAAGCTAAAGAACGACAGTACATTTAGGAGAATGTAGCCGAGATTTATGCCGATAAAAAAGACTAGGCAAATCCACTGAAAGGTGTAAAATGCGTATTCAAGCATAGCCCGTTACCTCCCTTTCGGCGATAACCTGTCTGATAATGTCGGAGGCAAATTCGTTTGGATGACTTTCGGAGATCGCGTCCAATTTTTCAGACGTTATAAACGGCAGATTCGCCAGCGACTGTGCCGAGCGGTACCGTACCCACCATTCGAGATCGCCACATGCATGCGACAGACTCGAGACATCAGCCGGAGTGCCGATCCGGCCAAGACACACGGCCGCCTGGAGCCTTATCTGCCACCGTCCGTCTTTCAAAAAACGCCTGACGATCGGCAAATCGTCAGGAAATTGTAGGATCCGCAAACATGCCGTAATCGTCTCCATGTCAGAGGTAGAGCCGATGAGCTGTCGGACCGCAGAAACGGTCGCGTGCGGGTGTGCTAATTCGAGAAACCGGAGCATCCGCGGAACTTGAACAGTCGGAATCAGCAAAACGGCTCGGGCCAACGGTCCGGATATTGCGTCGGCTCCCGCATCCTTGAGCATTGCTCCGACGACAGCCATCGACCAGTCGCTACGTCTAGCGATGATTGGCAGGATCAACGGCAATGCCCGCTGCGTGTCGATCCGCATTAAAGATGTCGCGGCACACAAGGATAAAATCGGGTCGCTACATCCCAAGATCGAATGCAGCTTTTCCCACGCCGAGATCTCTCGCAGCCAACCCAGAGTCTGTATTGCCAAAAGTTTCTTTCGCAAGCCGCGCTGGTTTAGCATTTTGAGCGCCTGTCGGTTAGCATCCAGCCGCCGGGCCACAACAGCTAGTTTTTCACCTGCGTCGCCCGCCCGCACTGATTCCTGTAAATAATTCCAGAGCAGTAGAAACTCGAAAGCGTCGGCTTTCGATGGTGGTGCGGGTAAAAATTCAGGAATTCTTTCAAGACTTTCGACCAGAATCGGCTGCCACATTTCATGTAGCCGGGTAACGCGGCGTTTGCGCCGGACTAGGAGCGTCCGCAAAAAGACGATCTCGATCATCAGTAAAACGACGAGCGCGACGCTTGCCGCACCCGTCCACCAGGCCACTTGCAACACGGTATTAGAATCGGTACCGAACGCCAATATTTACTCCTCGCCTGATGTAAAATCTCCCTTGCCGCGTAACAGAAGCGTCATAGTTGACGCCCCATCGGCGGTTAAACCAATGCCGGCCCGAAACACCCCCGCTTTGCACCGCCGTTTGCAAAACGCCATTTGCACCGAGCGATTCGAGTTCACGGCCGAATCCGCCGCTGACGCCTACACTGCTCGAATTTTCGCCGTAATACCGATTAAACTGGACACGATGCGAAGCGGAGGTGCCGCCCGTCGTCAGATTGCTGATATAAAGAGTGTAAGCGGCCCGGTAACTACCAAAATATTTTTCCACCCCGGCGCTCGTTAAATTTACTTTTGCGGCTGTGTAATTCGTTCGACGGTAACCAAGCTGTACATTCCAGCCTCTACTAAAATTGCGTTCGACACCGCCAAAGAGACTCCATTTTGGCAACGTTCGATGCGTCAGGCTGGCGTTTGCCTCGAGCTGAATCGTCCATTTCCGGCTCAGCGGTTGATAGATTCCAAGCGTTGCTTGCCGGTCGCGACGATTAAACCGCTCGGTAGCAAGCAACGAGCCGTAAAGAACCTGCCGCGCTGTAAAACGATGGCTGAAATCGAGCGACGCACTACGCCATCGGCCGTATCCGTTAGTCAAACTCTCAGAACTGTAATTAAACTGAATTTCACCTTTTTTTATCGTGTTTTGCTCTGGGGCTTTTACCTTAACCGCCGCATTATCCGCTACTTGGGCAAGACCTTGAAAGTGAGCTGACACAAGCACACCGAAGAATAAAATTGCAAAGTTTTGTCCCAATAGTCTCTTCATTTTTTAAATTACCGCTTTGCCAAACGCCGGACGCGGGCAATCAATTCCTGCGGTAAAAAAGGCTTAATTATGTAATCGTCGGCACCTGCTTCGAGCGCCCGCACAACGTTTCGCTCCTGCGTTTTCGATGTGAGCATTATTATCGGAACTGATTTCCATCCCGCTTTTGAGCGAATCTGCGAGATCAGTTCGAAACCGTCGACGAACGGTAGCATGACGTCGAGCAGCACCAGCTCCGGCGGCTCAATCTCGTCGATTACCGCCGCCGCCGCCCGCCCATCCGCGATTGAACGAACTGCGTAGCCTTGTCTGACCAGCAAATGCTCGACCATCGCAGAAACGATGCGGTCGTCTTCGACCATCATCACCTCAGGCAGAGAGTTGTTTTTGGGATTTGGCATAACGTTGTTTGCCGTTGATAAACTTTGCAACCGATCGTGTTTATTTGGCGGTAGGTTCGATTCCAGCTTGATCCGACGCCCGCTCTATGGGGCCGGGCCGTTGACCCGTCCAATTAAAACTCGGTTTTGGTTATGAGTCTCGAAGTGCGCGTCTGCGTTGGTTTGTTCTGAGGTTGACCATACAGATGGGCAACAATCATAAACAATGTTTATTTTACTAAATTCACTGAAAACAAGCAATATTTTTACGCAAAAGGTAGTGGATTGTATGAGATGTGGCGCAGAAAATAATCAGTGCGGGCGAATTTTTGCGTCCGAACTACGGTGGGTTGGTATCGGGCTGCTGATATTTTTTTGCAACTTTATTCAAGCTTGTTGGTTTAACGCATTGCTATTCCCGAAAATCTACTTAGGAGATCACACATGAAAAAGTACGGACTCTTGTATTCCATTCTATTTGTTTTCGCGTCAATGAACTTTGCGGTAACTGCCGCATACGGTCAAACCGTTGAGCCGAGCTATGACGTTTCGCTGCAGTTGTTGGTCGGATCAAACGATGGTGGATCGATCCCCGAGGTACCGCAAAATCTGTCAGCAATTTCGCGTCAGATCAAGGGAGCCTTTCCATTCTTGAATTACCGCCTGGCCCACACTCTACTTGGCCGCGTTTCGAACACGGGCAGTCTCGAATACAAAAGCGTCGGTGATGTCTTCGCTCAGCCCTCAGATCGTCGCTTTGAGTCGTTTCTAGAATGGACGATGGGCAATATTAGGAATATGCCGACGGCGAAGGGTCCGTCCGGGTTTCAAGCGCAAGCATTCCGCTTTGGAGCAAGAGTGCCGGTGGTCACGGGAAATGCAAAGGACGAGACGGGTAAACTGATCCCAATTGTTAATTATGAACAGATCGGACTCTCCCTCGGCAAAATTGGTTTGAGTGAGAACATGCCAACCCTTATGGGGACAGTGAACCTGCCCGGAGCCGGCGGGACGATCTTTCTGGTGATGACGGTCAAATCCGCAGATTTGTGATCGTCACCTAATGCCGACATTTCGCAACATTTGTGGCACTCGGGCGTGAGCAATAATGCGAGGCGGCTTTGTTTTTGAGCAAAGTTCTGTTGTAAATAGTATGAATGTATGGCTTTCGACAATATCGAATCTCACGGTGCGGAGGGTTTACAACGCTCCATGCCTGACGAAAAATTGTCCGACCATGCACTTATTGAAGCCACGAAGGGCGGTGACGAGGCCGCCTTTGGCGAGATAATGAACCGTTATCGCGGGCCGATAACGAATTATCTCTATCGATTTTTGAACGACTACGAAGAAGCGGTCGATCTGGCTCAGGAGACATTTGTCAGGGTATATTTTGCTCTCGACAGATATCACACGCAGTTTGCGTTTTCGACATATATATATCGCATCGCGACAAATCTTGCGATTAGCGAGATACGTAGGCGGAAACGGCGCCGCCTGATGTCGCTGACCGGGCTTTTTCAGGGCGAAGACGGCAGCGAAGTTGAATTTCAGCCGCCGGACAAGCGTCAATTGCAGGATGACGAGCTCGTCGAAGATGAGCGAAGCGAGGTGATAGGCCGCGCAATTGCGGCGTTACCAGAGAAATATCGGGTTCCGGTAGTTTTGAGGGACGTAGAAGGAAAAACGTATGAGGAAATTGCCGAGATTATGAAGCTCGGCCTCGGCACGACGAAATCGCGGATCAGCCGCGGGCGTGGCCTTTTGAAAGAGAAATTACAGCATTATCTATAAATGAGAAACGAAGATCAGAAAATACAGGAACAGGTCGGAGCTTTGCTCGGCTCGCTAAAAAGGGTCGAAGCGCCGGGAGATTTCGATTTTAAGGTACGGGCCCGAATAGCAAAGGGCAGACCGTCAACATCTCCGGGTTCGTGGCTGCCGGCATCGGTCAAGTTGGCAATGCCGCTCGGGTTGATGCTGATGGTTGGCGGATATTTTGCCTTCAACGCGGTTTACTCACCCGAGAACGCCAATGTTCCGGTCGTCGCCGAGATTCCCGCCGCAAATCCTCAGCCGATGCCGTTTGCACCGGTGATTGAGCAACCCGCGGTAGCACCCAGTCAAACGGTTGCCGCCGTCACGGATTTGAAATCTCCTGAGACTACGGACATCCGAAGGACGGCACGAACCGCAATCAAGAGAACGTCAACCAGCACCCTCTCGACCGAGCCTCGCGGCGGATCGGTTGACATGGCGGGCGGTGAAGGCAAGACTATACGTCCCGCCGGTGCGAATACAGACGTAAAGAGCCCTGAGACGCCGGAACCTGTTTCCGCATCGCGAATTACGGCCAAAGATGCTCTCCAAAAGATCGGTGTTACAGCGACTTTCGCCGGTGGAGGCTGGAAAGTTGAGTCTGTGGCCGCCGACAGTACAGCGGGTCGCTCTGGTTTGAAAGCGGGGGACACGATTGAAACTCTTGATGATAAGGCATTGGCGGAAAAAGCCACCTTCGATAGCAGATCATCGGCGAAAGGCTTGCGCGTCCGTCGAGATGGCCGCCGTGTTATTGTTGGTCTGAGACCTTAGCAAAGTAAGAGCGGGGGCAAGCCCGCCTTCCTGACTGTTCGACCGCAGCGCCCGTGGACTCCCTAAGTAAACAGAAAAAATCAACTTGACCACTGGCAGTCAGGAAGGCGGGCTTGCCCCCGCTCTTTTTTGCCTAACAGAAAAACTGCACCAACCACTCAGGGCTTCTTCATTTCATTCACCGTCGCGTCTTTAACCTCAGTCTCAAATTTCCGGTAACCATAAGATTTTACGATCTGGTTGACGTTAATTCCTTTGACAAGCAGCACGCGCACCGAGAGATTGATCTCGGCTTGTGACGGCAGCCAAATCTCCCCACCCACCCGCTCTTGTTCGAGGGTAAAGGACGCGCCCTTTTGCAGTTTGGCTAATAGGCCGCCGCCGACTTTGTAGCTTTCATAAAGCACCGCTTCGAGCCTGGCGACTTGTTTATCCTTCTCGTCAATCCACATCACGCCCGCCGTTTTGCCAAAAAATTTGAGCATGCTCTTGGCGTTCTTCATGTCAAAAGCCGGATTAGGCTCGAAATCAAATACGATGACGTCACGCCCGCGAAACCGCTCGCGGCGCGGATTCAGCAATTTTGATGCTTTCAAAACTTCTGAGATCGAGACGCGTCGATTATCTTCCGACGGCGCCCCGCTTACACCCTGTTTGCGTGATCTCGCTTCTTCCCTGGCGACTTTTTTCTCGATTTCCTCGACCTGTTTGCCGGCTTCTTTGTCCTCGTCAGCCTGATCTTTTGCCGAAAGCGGTTTACCGTTTTTCTCGATTAGACGGCGTATTCGATTGCCTTTGTAAAAGGATAATTGCACCGTATCGGATTCCTTTTCGCGAAGCACGCCGTCCTTGCCAAGTTCGCGTTTGATGTTTTGCTGCGTGTACGAGTAGCTGTCGAGAATATTTTCAACCGTTTCTTCATTTGCCTGCAATTCTTTTAGCAGCGTTGGAATATCAGGCAGAGGATCGGTCGAGAGAACCGGGAAATCGAACTCGGATCGGGCTGCCGGCTGATTGATAACGGTCGCGTCGAGATGGATTTCATAAGCATCACCGCCCAGCGTCAACCGGGTCGAAAACGGATATTTAACGCCGCTGACCGAACGATAATCCCCATAATCGGCGATCTCAATCTGCTCTCCATTCGGTATCTCGTCGCGTATAGCTAAACTAGTGGCCGCGTCGAAAAAGAGCTTGATAGCGACGCCTTTTTGGGTTGTCAAAACCACAATATTTGCCGCTCTGCCATTAATATTTGCCTGGCCGCCCGATGTAATCTTCGATTTATCATTCTTATAGTTGAGCCACAAATTATTCCGATAGATCGCTTTTGCCTGCAAGTCGATGCTCGGTTTGCCGGTCAATGTCACCAAACCGTCGCGCGAATTCCTCGCCCAGCTTGAACGACCGTTGTATCCGGTCTCGATTTCAAAACCCTCAATGTCAAAACTGAGGTTGTAAAGATTGGGCATCAAGCTTTGAGCCAGGTATTTACCTTTGGAGCCGTCATTGACCCTTGTTATCACACCGGTTTTCACTACCGACTGGACGGCTTTGAGAGATTTTGAACCGCCGAGGGCTTTTTCGGCCTGCTGTAGTATTTTTGAAGGCGACTGCGCAAATCCGATTGCGGTGGTGAGTAAAACAAAAACAACGGAAACAATAAATTTCATTTCTTTGTGGATCGAGGCGTCAGAAAAAGGCCGATCATGTAAAGAGCGACGGTGAAAAACTGGATATAACCAGTTCCTCTGGCGTATCGCGGCGGATCAAGGAGCCATGTAAAGGCTTCGCGGCCGGGATTTTCGATCATTCGCTGTAGCCAGCTTTCGCTCGGCGGCGCGGTCAGATTTGCGAGCACCAGGTACTTGACGACAAAGGCAAATCCGAATAGGGCGACCAGGCTGCGCAACAGCCTTTTGGTGTCGAACTCGGCAAAAAGGTTGTTCCAGATCGTCCAGAAAAAGCAGAATCCGATAACCCAGAATGGAAGGCCCTGCTCCGGCAAGAGCGAATTAAAGAGTTGAACCGTCGCGGTAAAGAGCGTAGCCATAACCGCCGCGTTAGCCGCGTTTTTGAGTGCGGAATATTCGTCCGAGAACCATCCATCCACGTCGATCAAACCCGAACGGATAAACAACACCAGCGACAAAGCTGCAAAAACAAGGCAAACCAGCGGCGGCTTTAGAAAAATGAATGCGCCGTCAATCGCACCGAGACGTAACCCACCGAGAAGCGTCGCGGCCAGGTAGATGAGCGGGAGAATTATATAGATCAAAGAAAGTCTTTGATTTTTGGCCCGCGATCTTTGAGCTTCTCCACCAATAAGGTCGGCGGTGCCCGAGGGTTCAATATCCCCATCGACATAGTCCTCGATCTCGGATAATTTCTTTTCCACAACAGTTGTCATCTTAGAGTCAGCTGTCAGAATCGAGAGAGTTACGGTAGGACAGTCAGGAAGGCGGGTTTACCCCCGCTCTTTCTGGCGGAACGGAAGATGCGGGGGGCAAACGCAGTCGAACCGGGCGTCCGTCGGGATCCGAGATGGCAGCCGCGTACCAGCACCGATGTTTCTGGCGCGCGGCTCGGCTGCAATCGATCTGCTCGATCGCGACTTT
>JANPCJ010000067.1:0-47187 GCA_031430895.1 Chloracidobacterium sp.
AGGGCAAAGAACATGATGTGGAGCATGTTCGGATTCTCTCCGGCAATAGAATTGAACACATTTTTCGGAACGATTGTCTTGACCGCCTGCATCAGCGGGGAATCAGATTTGGCTGACTCCGCAGCTTTCTTTTGCGCTTCGGTAGCTGTCGCCGCGCCGCTGCTAAACTTTTCCTTCAACTGCGCGGCGATCTCAGGACTGATCCGTTCGCCGGGCCGAATTGTGTTGGCGAGCCCGAGACCAATGACGACCGAGATGGCTGAGATTATCAGGCAGTAGGCAAACGACTTGAGACCGATGCGCCCGAGCTTGCGTATATCGCCGATTCCCGAAACGCCGACGACAAGCGACGAGAAGACGAGCGGGACGACGATCATTAGCAGCAGATTCAGAAACAATGTCCCTACGGGCTGTGTAATATTCGAGATCGTCCACGCGACATTCGCGTCCGCGCCGCCCCAAACCTGATTCGCGATCAACCCGCCTCCGACCCCGACTAAGAGGCCGATCAGGATTTTCGTGTGCAACGCCATGCCCGTTGGTTTATCAGGCGTCTTGTCATCGAGATCGGTTTCGAGCTCGCGTTCGTAATCGTCCGGCGGAATCGGGTTCTTTTCCTGTGCGCTCATGATTTTTGGCTCCTCGGAAGGAATAAGGATTAGTTAAGAAATTTGTGTGAGTTTAGCAGAAATATCTGGAATTTGGTAAATTTGCATGGACTGAACCACAGACATGTTTGAATCCATCCATTTCACATCGAAAGGCCGTGCTACGACAAGTGCGTCTGAACCTGAAGTATTGGAAAAGCTCGGCACTGTCGTCGGCGCGGAAAATATTGTGATCGATCCAGCTAAGGTGGAGCCGTACGGAGCCGACGCGGTAAAAGAAAAGTTCCCGCCCGAGGCCGTCGTGTTTCCAGAATCGACAGCGCAAATGGTCGAAATTCTGAAGCTCGCAAACGAATACCGGTTTCCTGTGACCGCCCGTGGCGGCGGCGTTGGATACACGGGCGGGGCGGTACCGGTCAATGGGGGCATCGTCATCGGTACCGACCGGATGAATAAGATCATCGAGATAAATGTCGATGACTTATATGCGGTTTGCCAGCCCGGGATTCGGACATTCGAGCTACAGCAGGCGGTCGAGAAACAGGGTTTGATGTTTGCGCCCGACCCTGCGAGCTATAAGGACAGTTTTATAGGCGGCAATATCGCCGAGAACGCCGGCGGGATGCGCACCCCGAAATATGGTGTGACAAAACACCATGTTCTCGGTCTCGAGGTCGTTACCGCAACCGGCGAGATCATTAGAACGGGTGGCAAGACCGTCAAAAATGTTGTCGGCTTTGACCTCACGGGTCTGATGTGCGGCTCCGAGGGAATGCTCGGCATCATTACCGAGGCGACGCTCAAACTCCTCCCAATGCCCGAAGCAACGTCCACCGTTCGCTCCAATTTCCATTCCATGGAGGCGGCGTGCAAGGTATTGACCAGATTCACGCCTGAGGGCCTGCTGCCGATGGCAATGGAGGTCATCGACAAATTCTGCGTCGCCGCCGTCGAGGAGAATTTTGCCTTTGGATTGTCAAAAGAGGCCGAGGCGATCTTGCTCGTTGCCGTCGATGGATCAAAGGAAGAAGTCGAGAAAAATGCGGTGACTATCGAACGCATCATGGCGGAAAACGGCGGCTTCGATATCCTCAGGGCAAAATCAAAAGAAGAAGAAGACAAACTTTGGGACGTCCGCCGTGCCATTTCGCCAAGTCTGATGAAATACGGTACGCTCAAAATTAACGAGGATGTTGTCGTCCCGCGTTCAAAGGTTCCTGAACTTGTCGCAAGAATCGAAGAGATCGGCAAACGGCACAACACTTTCGTCGCAAATTTCGGTCACGCCGGCGATGGCAATATCCACGTAAATTTCGTCGTAGACCGCGACGACCCCGAAGCCATAGAGCGTGCCCGCGAATGCGTCTCAGAAACCTTTCACCTCTCAGTCGCCCTTGGCGGCACCATCTCCGGTGAACACGGAATAGGCTATGTAAAGGCCCCATATCTAGACTACGCCATCGACCCACCAACGATGGAGATCATGAAAGGCATCAAAAAAGTCTTTGATCCGAACGGCATATTGAATCCGGGGAAAATGTTTGTTTGAGTATCAACCAATGATAGAATCGGGGATATGCAAGGAAATTAATTACGTTACCAACGAAGAAGGCAAACGTGTCGCGGTTATGATCGACCTCAAAAAGCACGGGAGCTATGGGAAGATTTTTACGACGGGTTGACTGCGAAGAAGAGGAAAAATGAGCCCCGCGAATCGCTTGAATCCGTCAGAAAACTTCTCAAAAAGAACGGGAAATGAATGGCTATTTTCGAGGTTACGTATGAAAACTGTTGCGTTGTTGCTGTGTTCGCTATTCATTGTTGCGCTTTTGGGCCCACAAATGTTGGCTCAGTCGGCCAATAAGACCATCGTCCTCGTCCGCCACACCGAGAAGGACGCTTCGGTGCCTAATAACCCTGATCCGGAACTTTCGGTTGAGGGCCGTGAGCGGGCCGAGAGGTTGATGAATGTGGTTAAGAAATATAAGCCGCACGAAATATTTTCGACCAACTACAAACGGACGCGACAGACCGCAGAACCGATCGCCCAGCGGCGGAAGAAAGAGATTCAGACATACGATCCTGCAATGGCGGCCGAGCTGGTCGCGAAAATGATGGCGAGCACGACCGATCATTACCTGATCGTCGGCCACAGCAATACCATTCCTGCCTTAGCTAATCTACTTGTAAAGAAAGAGGTTTTTCGAAACTTGCTTGAGACGGAATACGGTGTGATTTGGGTCATTCGGATGAAGAAAGGGGTTGTGAGCAAGATTGAAGTATTACCATACTAGGCTAGTCCACTCTTCCGGAATAGCTGATAACTGATAGCTGAGAACTGATAATTAAGAATCGATCTCGTTACCGGCAATCAGTTATCACGGAATTATCTGTCGCGAGGAATTTTGTGAAATGCCGCTTGCCCGCAAACGCGTCAACCAGAAAATTGTTCTGTCCACCGCCGACTATCCATGTCTCGATATTCTGCTTCTGACAGAACATTGCGGCTTCGAGTTTTGAATTCATCCCGCCTGTTCCCAGGTCCGAGGCGCGTTCTTCGACAAGATGCCTGGCGTCGGCAATATTCTTTACCTCGGATATCAGGCTGGCATCGGCATGCATGTGCGGATTCTTGTCGAAAAGCCCGTCGATATCGCTAACCAGCACAAGTAGGTCGGCCGATATCAGCCTGGCGACGAGAGCGGACAGATTGTCGTTGTCGCCCAAAAGAATTTCTTCTACGGCGGTTGTGTCGTTTTCGTTGACAATCGGAAGGTACGAGTATTTGATTAGTTCGGTGATCGTGTTTAGCGTGTTCAGTCGCGAGATTTCGTTTTCGAAATCGCGATAGGTCATCAGGCATTGGGCGGTCGGAATGCCGAAATCGCTAAAAACTTCGTTGTATGTACGCATTAAAAGCGGCTGGCCGATGGCGGCCATCGCCTGTTTTGATTCGATCGGCTTTCCTGCATCCTTGATATTTATGTACTGTTTCGCGGCGGCAATCGCTCCCGAAGAGACAAGAACTATGTCGAATTCATCTCTCAACTCGAGAATTTGGCGCCCTATATCCTCGATCTTGCCGCGCGAGATCAGTTTTGTTCCGTTTGTGAGGGTTGACGTGCCTATTTTTAGGACGAGTTTTTTCTTCATTTATTGATCGATTCTTACCCCAGAGACGCGGGACAGCAGAGAAGGGAACGCTGAACGCTTGTGGGTGGGACCACATAGTTTAATCCACAAACGTAACCCTCTTGATCCTCCCCGCTTAAATAGTTCTGCGTCTCCGCGACTCTGCGTTTAATTCCTACTATGACCATCGCCGAAGACAAACCATTTATTCGTCAATAAATGTTCGGCGCCGAGCGGGCCTCGAAAATGGAGCTTTTGTGTCGAGATCGCGATTTCCGCTCCCAAACCGAATTCGCCACCATCGGTAAATCTGACAGAAGCGTTGTGATAAACGGCCGCACAGTCAACGTCACGCAAAAATTGTTCGGCGGTTTCGCGGTTTGCGGTAACGATCGCCGCCGAATGTCCGCCCGAATATTTGTTGATCTTTGCGATCGCCTCGTCGGCGGTATTGACAATACCGATTACTACCTTCGCAGCCAAAAACTCTTCATGCCACATCGTTTCGCCCGCAACCGGCGAAATTGTCGCGTACATTTTGCAAGCCGCATCGTCGCCAAAAATTTCGATATTTTGTTCGCTGAATGCGTTGATAAGCCGGTCTGTTTTCGCTTTCAGATCGGTAAGACCTTCGTGGATCAGGATCTTATCGAGCGCGTTGCAAACGCTCAGACGCTGTTTTCCATTAAGGGCGATTGCCAACGCCATTTCAAAATCGGCCTCCGCGTCGATGTAAAGAAAATTATTGCCGCGGCCGCTGATGATAACCGGAGCACACGAATTCTTTACAACAAAATCGATTAGCGTCTCGCCGCCACGCGGAATTACTAAGTCGAATTTGTCGCGTTCCCCGCAAATCAATTCTCTGGTTTCTTCGCGGGAAAGGTCAAGGTACCGGACAAAGTCCGGATCGGCGTGATTTTCCTCGAGAGCGAGCCGCCATAGATTGGCCAGAAAAAGATTGGTGTGCCGGGCTTCCTTGCCGCCCTTTAGCAGAATCCGGTTTCCCGCCTTTAGGGCGATTATCGCTGCTTCGATCGAAACATCGGGACGGGCTTCGTAAATGATCAGAATCGTGCCAAACGGGACTTGCCGGTTTTCGATCAACAACCCGTCTGAGCGCGTATGCGACGAAATCAATTTTCCTTCGGGGTCCGGCAGTGCGATCACGCTTAGAACAGAGGCAATCATAGTTTCGACTTTAGCGCCGTCCACCTTGAGCCGATCCATAATCACCGCGTCATCGGGCGGGCAGGCGCTCACGTCAAGCTCGTTAGCCTCGGTTAAGCCTGACTTATTCTCCGCCAGGAGGCGCGCCAAACTGTTCAGAATGCCGTTTTTTAAAAGTTCGTTCATCCGCAATTGGGATATTCTATTATATTAGGTTAACCAAATTATGAATAGAGCAGAGTCTTAAATGTGTGTTGCCATGAAATTAGATGCACAAGGCGCGCTCGGGCAAGAAAGAAAGGGCTGAGGAATGCGAAAGCGATTTGTGATTCACGAGCATCATGCCACGCGGCTGCATTGGGACATGCGGCTCGAGATGGGTGATGTTTACAGATCTTGGGCGGTGCCGAAAGGGCCGTCGTTAAATCCAGATGACAAACGGCTGGCCGTAGCGGTGGGCGATCATTCCATTGCCTACGGAAGTTTCGAGGGCAGAATAGCCGATGGAAATTATGGTGCTGGCGAGGTCCGCATATGGGACGACGGAAAATACGAAACCGCCATTGACCCGGCAATACAGTTCAAGATGGGCAAGATTGTAATCACATTTTTCGGCTTAAAGCTGCGGGGTGAATTTATCCTGGTAAAGACGGGACGAGAGGAAAAGAATTGGCTGCTGATAAAGGCGAACGATCATTTTGCCGACCCGGAGTGGAAACTGGAGCCGATCCTCGATCCAAAAAAATACGGGCGGCGAAAGAAGATCAGCCTTTTGGCAAAGCAACGGGGAAATCAAGATTAGAAAAAGTGTGGTTGATTTGTCGTGAATTCTGCGTCTTCCCTCAGCGATCTCTGGGCGGAGGTCACCGAGGAAGACGCAGAGAACGCAGAGATAAAGCCGTCATTTTTTTCCACCGGATTTTGCAAAATAGCCCTGCCGATGCGTCACTTTGACCTTATCTTTTTGAAGTTGTGCGTTGGACAATTGAATTTCGATCTTCCGGTAAGAGCCGTCACGAGACTGATTCGCCGGTTCATAGGCGACCAGATACTGCGAACGCATCTCGTCCTGAATCTGTTTAAACGCCTCGCGAAGTTCGCGTTCGTCGCGCGGATAATAGGCGCGCCCACCGGTTTTTTCTGAGATTTTATTCAGCGTCCCTCTCTCGACACCGCCGTAAAAATTGTCGCCGATCCCTACCGAGTAGATGATCGCCTCGGCTTTTAAAGCGGACTGTATAGCGTCGTCCAATTTCTTTTTACCAGAGGTGTTAACGCCGTCAGACACCAGGATAATTACCCGCCGCGTCCGCTCGGGCGCGCTGCCCAGTACCTCGTCGGAGGTCACCCAAATCGCGTCCCAGATCGCGGTCGATCCGGCGATCATGGAATTATCGCCTGATATCGGCGGAGTTCCAGTCATAACGCCGCCGCCGATATAGCCCGCCGGCGGTACGAACTGCACGCGTTCGATACCGCGGCGGAGACGTGTGAGGTTATTCGTCAGTCCCTGTTCCAGGGTCGATTCGCCGGTAAACGAAACTATAGCGACTTCGTCTTTCGCCGGTCTAACTACGGTTTCGAGGAATGACATCGCCGCCGCCTTTTCTTCCGGCAAAGTGCGCTGTTGCGATATGCTGGTGTCGATCAAAATCGCAAGGCTCAGCGGCAAATCGACCTGCCGGGAAAACGAAACTATTTCCTGAGGCTGGCCATTCTCGAAAATTTTAATGTCTTGCTGCGTCAGGGCAGTCAGAAGACGACGGTCGCGATCCTGGGCCGTAAAGAGGACATTAACAACCTCGCTATCCACCTTAATGACTTCGTCGTCATCTATAACGGGAGGCGTCGGGGTTGGCGTGGGCGAAGCGGATTTTGCGATCGGATTCGGCATCGTCTGCTGCGCTCTTGTCTCGAACAGACCCGTCAGCGCCAGTACCAAAGCAACGCTGGTCAACAACGACAAAATCCTAATTCTCGAAAACATTTTAATGCTCCTACTTCAAACTATCCCTGATCTGGCGGTAGCTCGATTTCGTTCGAATCTTGTACTTGCCCGCTTTTTCCTTGTCCGCCAGCCTGACCTGTATCTTGCGTTCGCGGCCGTCATAATTCTGATCGGCGGGCTTGTACGTAATCAGATATTGCGACCGCAGTTCTTCCGAGATCCTCTTAAATGCCCGTTCGAGCTCGATCATGTCGCCGGTAAAAAATGCCTCGCCGCCGGTGTCCTCGCATAGCTGGGTAAGATATTTATCGCCTTTGTCCTTTATGGTTCCGGCCTCTACGCCGGGTACGGTTCCCAAAAACCCGGCCTTTGTCGAGATGCCGAATATAGTTGTCTCGGTTCGCTGTGCGATGTCTATCGCGTCTTTTAACTCGGCCCGGCTAAATGTGTCGTCGCCATCCGTGATAATTACGATCACTCGGCGTCCGGGGACGTTGCGCAGTTTTTCGTCGGCGAATTGCCAAACAGCGTCATACAAAGCGGTCTGCGAACCGGGCTTTTTGACTTTATCCACGGCCCGATCGAGAAGATCGAGCTTATCCGTAAAATCCTGCCGCAACTGGATCTCGTGATCGAATGTCATAAACGCCGCCTTGTCCTTGCGAAGCCGTGTTACGGTGTAGATGAAGTTTCTCGCAGCTTCCTTAGAAAACGTGATCTTTCCGGCCGCAGACGGTGAAGTATCCATCAAAACGCCAACGTACACGGGCGGATTTGTTTTCTCATCCGAAAAAAAAGTCACTTCCTGTTGGACGCCGTCTTCAAAAACAAGAAAATCGCCCCGGCTCAAGCCGCTTATGAGACTCTTCTTCTGCGAGACGGTAACGGGTAAGCGAACCTCAAAAACCTTCGTCGCGCCAGTATCGTCAATCGGCGGCGTCGGTGTCGGTGTTGCCGTTTGAGCCGAAACGCTCGCCGCAAAAACGAACGTCAACAGCAACAGCTGGAGCGAAATAAAACGAAACGGCTTCTTCATAGACGGCGATGCTGAACCTGCAAATAGACGCATATTTTCGATGCCAAACGGCGGCCGGCTGTTGCCTTGATGCAAGGCGAGAGTATAACAAAAGCAAGGGTAAATACAATCTTTGCCGCCAGTCTAAACCGGAATTCAAACTGAACCAATACCCGTCTATGGGTCGTGGTCTATTTGTGTTGCTGCATCCGCGAGAGGGGTTGCCTTTGAATCGTCGGCTCACTTAAGTGAGAATCATTTCAGCATGAATAAAAACATTTTCAGGGAATACGATATCCGCGGGATCGTCGGATCACAGTTAACCGATGAAACGGTCGCGACGCTGGGACGCGCGATCGGCACTTTTTTTCGTCAAAACGGAGCGCGGCGTATTGCCATCGCTTATGACGCGAGAGAGAGTTCGCCTCGGTTTTGCGAACTGCTCACTGTAGGTTTCAACGAAACGGGCTGCGACGCCGTGTTAATTGGCATGGTCCCGACGCCCGTCCTTTACTACACGGTCTTTACAAAGAATGTCGATGGCGGCGTCATGATTACCGGTTCGCACAACCCGCCAGATCACAACGGCTTCAAAATCTGCCTTGGAAAGTCTACTTTGTTTGGTTCGCAAATACAGGAAATAAAGGAGATCGCGTTTGGCGGTAATTTCAAAAGCGGTGACCGCGACAGACTGACAGTCTGTCGTACACCGGCCGAGAATATCGAGGTTCTCGGAGACTATTGCCGCGATATCGTCTCGCGTTTGAATCTTGGCAGCCGGAAGCTAAAAACCGTGGTCGACGCCGGCAACGGGATGGGCGGCGTCACGGCGGTGCCGGTATACAGGGAACTCGGGATCGAGATGACCGAGCTGTTTACAGAACCCGATTCTACATTTCCAAATCACCACCCGGACCCGACCGTCGAGGAAAACCTGATTGATCTTGTCGCGGCTGTCCGTGAAAACAAGGCCGATATCGGCATCGCCTTTGACGGCGACGGCGACCGGATCGGCGTTGTCGACGAAACCGGCCGCATCATCTGGGGCGACGAGTTGATGATTTTGTTTTCGCGTGACATCCTCGCCAGTCTTCCGGGCGCGACAATCATCGCCGAGGTCAAATGCTCGCAAACCCTTTTCGACGACATCGAAAAACACGGCGGCGTCCCAGTCATGTGGAAAGCGGGGCATTCTCTGATCAAAGCCAAGATGAAAGAGACTGATGCAGTTCTCGCCGGTGAGATGAGCGGCCACATGTTCTTTGCCGACAGGTTTTACGGCTTTGACGATGCGACATACGCCGGCGGGCGAATTCTTGAGATTCTCTCAAAAACCGACAAGCCGCTGTCCGAGTTGCTAGCCGACCTGCCAGGGACTTTTTCAACACCGGAACTTCGCGTAGCGTGTCCTGACGAGACAAAATTCGAGGTTGTAAGACAGATCGCCGAATATTTTGCGCTCGAACACGAAGTCATCACCATTGACGGCGCTCGCATTCTCTTCGATCACGGCTGGGGTCTCGTCCGGGCGTCCAATACGCAGGCGATACTCGTTTTAAGATTTGAAGCTGACTCAAATGAGGAGTTGGAGCGCATCCGCGGGAGAGTCGAAGCTAAAGTAAGGCACTCGCTCAGTCTCTAGCAATCTAAACTGAAACTACTTTTGTTCCATGTCTTTCCATAACCGTGAAACAAGAGTTAACGACGAATCACACGGAAAACACGGAATAATAAAAAGAGGCTATCCTGAAATTTCGTTTCCGGACATCCTCTTTTAGCTAATTTAACAACACCGTTTAGCTTATTTTCGGTTTGTCGGCAGCGGCGGGATTCTGCTGACGCTTTTGTATGCGCTCCTCGTGCCTCTGCTTCATTTCCAGCTTCATTTTCTCGATCTGGGCCTTTTGGTCGGCGGTCAGAACGGCAAGGATTTGCTGGTGGACCGATTCGGCCTTCGCACGGGACTGTTCGTGAAGGGCTTTCATGCGTTCCTTTTGCTCGGGCGTGATCGCCGTGCCGGCTTTCCTGGCTTCGCGGATCGCCTTAAACTCCTGCATCGTTGCGGCATCGGGTTTGTTGTTTTCGCGGATGACTCGAATCTGCTCTTTCTGCGCATCGGTCAGGTCGATACCGCGAAGACCATGAAATTTGCCGCCATGTCTGCCTCGATGTCCACCGAAACCCTCGCCGTCAAATTTGCGTTTGCCAAATTCGCGGCCCTCGCCTCTAGGCTTCTCAATTTTATCGGTCGAAGGAGTTGCGGCCTTGTTGTCCTGGGCGAATGTAAAGGTCGAAAAGGCAGCGACGCCGATCACAACCGTAAGAAATGAAAAGAATTTCGTTTTTAATGACATTTTTATACCTCTTTGTTTTTATTCCAGCTTTCGCTTTTCGTCTCTTTTGACGCCGGAATGTGGTGATTAGTTTAAGGTTTTTTCTAACCTTGTGTAACGAAATGTAAGGTCGCCGCCTGTCCGACGCGCAAAAAGGCGGCATTGAAACTTAACATTTGCATGGCGGCAAGCTAAAATGCGACATTTGAGTGTTAATTGCGGCTTTATTAAATGAGATTCTTATCCGAAATAAATTCACCGGCCGATCTTCGGCAGCTCCGCGTCGAAGATCTACAGGAAGTTGCCGACGAGGTCCGTCAGTTCATCATCGACACCTGCTCACGCGTGGGCGGCCATACCGGCGCGAGTCTTGGTGCGGTCGAGTTGGCCGTCGCCATGCATTATGTCTTTGACACGCCGAACGACCGCCTCGTCTGGGATGTCGGGCACCAGGCGTACGCCCACAAGATTTTGACTGGCCGCCGCGATCAGCTTCACACGATAAAGACGTATGGCGGTTTGTCGGGCTTCTTGCGTCGTGACGAATCGAAATACGACACGTTCGGTGCCGGACACGCGTCAACGTCGCTTTCGGCGGCGCTTGGGATGGCGATTGCCCGCGACACTAAAAGAGAAGACTTTCACGTCTGTGCGATGATCGGCGACTCTTCGCTTGCGGGCGGAATGGCGATGGAGGCGATAAACCAGGCCGGACATCTGAAATCTCGCCTAATTGTCCTGCTAAACGATAACGGCATGTCGATCGCGCCCGCCGTCGGCAGCCTGAGCGGCTATCTCAACCGCATTAAAGAAGCACAGAGCTACCAGCATCTAAAAGAAGAGATCGGCGACGTGTTAGAAAGTGTTCCGCATTTTGGCGAACGCCTGCGCCGGGCCGCCAAATCGGTCAAGGACGCCATCGCCGCCGCCGTTTTGCCTGGAGCGCTGGTCAACGAGCTCGGGTTCAAATACATCGGTTATGTTGATGGCCACAATGTTCCGATGCTTGTCCGTGCTCTCGAAGAGGCGAAGAGGGTCGAAGACGGCCCGGTCATCGTTCACGCGCTGACGACCAAGGGCAAGGGCTTTCCAAATCCCGAAAAAAATTACTACGCCTACCACGCAACCGGGCCGTTCGACCCTCACACCGGGCTTCCCTACAAATCGAGCAAGATTTCGCCGCCAACCTATACGCAGATCTTTGGCGACACGATGTGCGAGCTGATGGCTCGAGACGAAACGATCGTCGCCCTCACCGCCGCAATGCCCGACGGGACTGGCGTCGACAAGATTCTCGAGAAGTTCCCGGAACGCTCCTTCGATGTCGGCATCGCCGAGCAGCACGCCGTAACATTTTGCGCCGGTATGGCCTGCGAAGGGATGAAACCGGTGGCGGCGATCTACTCGACGTTTCTCCAACGCGCCTTCGACCAGGTGATCCACGACGTTTGTTTACAGGATTTAAACGTCACCATCGCCATGGACCGGGCGGGCATAGTTGGTGCCGATGGCCCGACGCACCACGGTTTGCTCGACATCGCCTATCTTCGCGGTTATCCCAATATCGTCCTGATGGCCCCAAAAGACGAGGCCGAGATGCGTGACATGATGCTGACCGCCATCGAACACCCGGGCCCGGCGGCCCTTCGCTATCCTCGAGGTAATGGCTTTGGCGTTGACATTAGCGAGGCGCCAAAACAAATCGAGATCGGCAAAGCCGAGATTCTCCGCGATGGCGGCGAGGTCGCGATAATCGCCTACGGATCGATGGTCTATCCCGCCGTCGAGGCCGCCAAAAACCTGGCAAAAGACGGCATCGAATCGACCGTTATAAACGCCCGTTTCGTCAAACCGCTCGACAGCGAACTGCTCATCGCCCTCGCCCAAACCATGCGCCTGATCGTCACCGTCGAAGACGCATATCTAGCCGGCGGCTTCGGCTCCGCCATACTTGAGCTTCTCGAAGAGAACGGTCTGTCGGACAAAGTAAGGGTAGTAAGAATGGGCGTCCCCGATCGCATCGTCACCCACGGCGACCCAAAACTGCTCCTCGCCAAATACGGCCTCGACGCCGACGGCATCCACTCAAGGGTCTCCGAAACGCTCGACGTCATGAACGAAAAACGCTTGAATAAAAAGCAGATAAAGACCGTGTAATCTCGTCGACCGAAAATGAAACGATGTATGTCGCAATAAAACCCCCGCTCACGCAACCGCCGAGCAATAAGCTGCGTGTACTGCAAGCCGAAATCGAGTATGATAATGGTCTCGTGATGCAAGAGAAAAATCGCTCCTTCAACTAGTAAAGGAACAGTCGCGGCGACTACACGTCCAGATTTTTTACATCCAGGGCATTGTCCTCGATGAACTTACGCCGCGGTTCGACCTGGTCGCCCATTAGGACGGTGAAAATGCCGTCGGTCGCGATCGCGTCTTCAACGGTCACCTGGAGCATCGTGCGCTTGTCGGGGTCCATGGTTGTTTCCCATAGTTGTTCGGGGTTCATCTCGCCCAGACCTTTATAACGCTGGATGGTGAGGTCTTTTTTTGCCATCGCCATTACCTTTTCGAGCAGCTCCTGACGTGTGTCGAGGGTTTCGCTTTTGCCGTTCTCGCCCAAAATAAATGGGCCCGGGAAGTCTGCGTCAAGATTTCGTCTTAGCTCCACAGCCTTTTGAAACTCGACATAGCTCGCGAGATTCCAATTGATTCGTAGCTTTTGGCCGTTGGGGTAGCCGATATCGATCTCGCTCAAACCGTGCTCTTCGTCGCTTGTCAGCTCGGTGTTATAGCCGGCGGCGGCAAGCTTTGCTTCGATCTCGGCCATCATCTCCTGCTCGCCAAATATCTTGCGCAGGCGAACTTGATTGCTTGTCAATACTGCGGCAAACGCTTCGAGCAAAACCTCAACAAGCCGCGCGTCGTTAAACAACCGTCGGGCGACACGCTCGGAGTAGTTTTTTAGCTCGGTAGTTTGCTCAAGAGCTTTGGACAGCTCGCGGCCCTCGACCATGCGGTTATTTGAGCTGATCTGAGCGTCACCGGTCGCCATTCTCATCAGGTAGCGAAACATCGCTTTCTCGTCTTTGATGTATTCTTCCTTCTTGCCGCGCTTGACCTTATAGAGCGGCGGTTGGGCGATATAGACGTAGCCGTTGTCCAAAAGTTCGGGCATTTGCCTGTAAAAGAAGGTCAGCAATAGCGTCCTGATATGGCTGCCGTCCACGTCGGCATCGGTCATCAGGCAAATCTTATGGTAACGAAGTTTTGTGACATCAAAATCGTCCTTGCCAATTCCGGTTCCGAGCGCAGTGATAAGCGCCTTGATTTCGCCGTGGCCGAGCATCTTATCAAATCGGGCCTTCTCGACGTTTAGAATTTTACCTTTCAAGGGCAAAACGGCCTGGTTTTTGCGGTCGCGTCCTTGTTTGGCTGAGCCACCGGCCGAATCGCCCTCGACGATGTATATCTCAGACAACGCCGGGTCTTTTTCCTGACAATCGGCCAGCTTGCCTGGCAGGGTCGACGTACCAAGTGCACTTTTACGTACGATTTCGCGCGCCTTTCTCGCGGCTTCCCGGGCGCGGGCTGCATCGACCGCTTTACCGACGATCTTTTTCGCGACAGCCGGATTCTGTTCAAAAAACTCGCCCAGCTTTTCGTTCAAGAACGATTCGACCGGCCCTTTAACTGGTGAATTGAGCTTACCCTTTGTCTGCCCTTCAAACTGCGGCTGCGGTATTTTGACGCTGATGATCGCGACCAGACCCTCGCGGACATCGTCGCCCGTGAGAACGACCTTCGCATTTTTGGTCATCCCGGAGCTTTCCGCGTAACTATTAATGGTACGCGTGATAGCACCGCGAAAACCGGATAGATGCGTACCGCCATCAACCGTGTTGATGTTGTTGGCGAATGAAAAAATCTTTTCGTCGTAGCTGTCGTTATACTGCATCGAGACTTCTATCGAAAGATCGTCGTCTATGACCTCAAAATAGAGCGGTTCATCGTGTAGCGGGCTTTTGTTCTTGTTCAGATGCTTGACGAATTCCGCAATACCGCCCTTGTAATAAAATTCGTGCGATTTCTCGCCCTCGTCACGCTCGTCTTTGATAAAAATACGAATTCCCTTGTTCAAAAACGCCTTTTCACGCAGCCTCTCGGACAGCTTTTCAAAACTGTAAGTCGTCGTCTCAAAAATGCTCGAATCCGGGCGGAAGGTGATCTTTGTACCTCGCTTATTAGTTGTGCCGGTCTGTTTGAGCGGAGCGATAGGTATGCCCGCCTCAAATTCCATCTCGTGCGTCTTGCCATCGCGCCAAATCTCAAGCCGCAAGTATTCACTCAGGAAGTTTACGCAACTCACGCCGACGCCATGCAGACCGCCCGACACTTTATAAGAATTCGTGTCGAACTTCCCGCCCGCGTGAAGGATTGTCATAACAACTTCCGCCGCCGAACGGCCCTCCTGCTTGTGAATATCGGTCGGAATTCCGCGGCCGTTATCAATAACGGTCACGGAATTGTCCATATGAATCGCGACCTCGATCATGTCGCAATATCCGGCAAGAGCCTCGTCAACCGAATTATCTACCACCTCATAAACAAGGTGATGCAGCCCGATCTCGCTCGTCGAACCGATGTACATCGCCGGCCGCTTCCGCACCGCGTCGCGACCCTCAAGAACGGTGATCTGATCCGCTCCGTATTCTGTCTTTGCTTTAGTCAATTATTAACCTCTAGCTCTTAGTTTTTCTATCTTTACAAACTCGCCCGGGGAAATTCTGCTCAGTGCCCCCTGTCGGCCGGTACAAAGTCTTGCAGGTGCTCCAGTCTGTTGGATCGCGAGCGCAGAAGTAATATCGAAATCGGGAGTTTCTTCATATTCTGTTGATACTCGATGCCCTTATCAATTGTTATCAACACATCAAACCTTTCGCCGGCTGCCGCGAGAAGGTCTCCGTTTTCCAAACCCTTGAACCCGGCTTCATTAACCGTCGAAATTTCGTGACCAATGAGATCGCAGGCGAAAAGCGCCGTAGACACTCGTCAAGAAGCAACTTCATACTCAGCGAGCCCCTTCGTCCTGAACTGTTCAAGAACGGCAAGCACTTGGGAACGCTTCACGCTTGGAAAATGATCAAGAAATCGCTCGATGCTGTCACCGCCTTCCAGGTAATCGAAAAGGTTTTTTATAGGCACACGCGTACCCGGAAAGACGGGCGTTCCACTCATCTTTCTGGGGTTCACTTCCACAACGCCATTTTGAATCTGCATACTGAGGTTTCGCACCGCCAATCTTTCCAATATTATAGCAGTTTTTGTGTGGTTCGGGTAGCGCGCGAACAGGGATAAATCGCCCAATTTAATTAGATTTCGGCTCGTCCGTCGGCTATCCGAAAGATCGTCGAATTCGCGCCGAACCGTTCGACAAAGCTAACTTTTGACGTGGTAACAAACGTCTGCGACTTTCCATCAAGAAAATCAAGTAGCCGGCCGATGCGATTGTAGTCGAGTTCGGCGTCGATATCGTCGATTAAAAAGAGTGGGTATTCGCCGCGCGTCGCGTGGAAAACGGAGATACTAGCAAGCTGCAGTAGGAGCAGGGCACTTCGCTGTTGACCGGCCGATCCGAATTTGCGTATATCGTGGCCGTCGAATTTTAGCTCCATGTCGTCGCGGTGCGTCCCGATAAGGGCGTATCCGGCGACGATCTCGGCCTGGACTCGAAGGGCAAGACGCTCGGTGATCAACGCTTCATAGTCCGTCAGATCGCCCTTTTGCTCAAGCGATGAAAGGTATCGCACCGACAATTCCTCTCGACCGAAAAGTTTTTTTTCGAGCACTTCATTGATCCGCTCGATGAAACGGAGCCGCGCTTTGTGAATGCGGGTCGCGAGCGTCGTTAGTTGAATGTTCCATGGCACGAGCATGTCAGCCGTCTTCTCAACAGTGTAGCCGCCGTCACGAGCCGCCTGAAGCAACGCATTCTTCTGTTTGATCACGCGGTTGTAGTCGGCGAAAACCTGCACGAACGGCGGATGCAGAGACACGATCCCGGCATCCAAAAACCTCCGGCGCGATTCGGGCAAACCTCGCACGATCTCGAGCCCGTCAGCGTTGAAAACGACCGCATGAAGCTGACCGAGATAACGATTGACCGTTTCCTTCTTTCCGTTGATGAGCGCGGTCTTTGTGCTGCCCGCGATAATAATTTGCAACTCACGGACGATCTCCGGCGATTCGCGAACCCTGCCCCGAATCATCGCGGCTTGGCTGTCAAAGCTGATGGTGTCCTGCAATTTCGCCGTCCGAAAAGACCGCGTCGACGACAGTACGCCAATCGCCTCAAGCCAGTTGGTCTTGCCCTGTCCATTCTCACCGGCGAGCACATTGAGACCGTTGCCAAAAGTAATTTCGCCTTTCAGGTTCCGAAAATTCCGGGCTTCGAGAGATTCGAGCAGCATCGGAAAATTCTAGCATGTAATCGTTTTCTTCACGCTGAGCAGTTTTGTTCGACTTGCCGATTCTACATTTTTGATCTATGTGTCTTCCCTTCGTACCCTTTGTGTTAACGGTCTTTTTATCACAAAGAACACAAGTGACGACACGGAGTTCACAGAAAAATCCAAAAATAAACCACTATCGTTTGTCGGCACGGTCGATTCGCAAATTCTGAATTTTGAATGTATTATCAATTTGTTTTAAAAGGTAGTTCGAATACGACTTCGCCTTAAGTCTCCAATGATACGGCTAACATCTCTATTCTTCATTGCAATCGCTCTGACCGTCCCGGTCCTTTCACAAACAAGCCTAAAGGCGGGCACGTCGGCTCCGGTATTTTCCGGAACATCGCTCGACGAAAAGCCATACAATTTGGAAGATCTCCGCGGCTCGGTCGTCGTCGTCACATTCTGGTCCACCAAGTGCCTGATCTGCCATGGCGAACTCCCCAAGCTTAGCCGAGCAACGGCTTCGTACGATGCGAAGAAGGTGGTCTTCCTTGCATTGTCAATGGAAAATGAAACAAAGGTCGCCGCGTATTTGCAGAAAAACCCTCTCAATTTCCAGGTCTTGCCAAACAGTCTCGGTACGCTGCTGAAATACGCCGACCGCGACAAGGCCGGCAATCTCGACATGGGCTTTCCCTCATTTTTTGTCATCGATCAGGAAGGCGTCATCCGTCATCGTGCGAGCGGTTACGGCAAAACCAGCGGGCTCGAATCCGTAATCGGCAAACTCGTGACTAAATAGGCTCCCACCAATCGTTTGTCTATTAGACATCGAATCAGGTATATTGAGATTTGCCGCCGGCGCGGAGAGATAGCCTAATGGTAAGGCAGTAGTCTTGAAAACTACCGCGCGTAAGCGTTTGCAGGTTCGAGTCCTGTTCTCTCCGCCATTCTTTTTATCCAATTTCAGATTTCCCGGTGCATTTCACCATTCAACGTGTAATCGAACGTGTGTGTCGATCCCTCTCAATATGCCCTCCAATTGTTTTCACACCGAATTCACAACGCAGGCCTACCCCCGAATTCACCATCTCAATCCGCAATCGCCCCAGATATTTGGCCCCAGATTTTTGCCACTGATTAAATCGTCCCAGTTAGATGGCCGAAATGGGACGCTTTAATTGTTGCACACACATCAGTTAGCGGAATAAATCGGCAGTAATATACTTGCCTCAGTATATGGAGGTGGTATATGATTAAATCATATAGTCCAACCCATCATTTGGCTATTACTCTTTGGTTGTCCCGGTGGGAAACAAGCAGAATACTAATGCTTTCAGGGTTCTTTGATGAGACGGGCGAATCTACTGACCAAGGCCAAAAGATAAATGGAATGGCCGGAGGTGTTCGTCAGCGCCGTCAGCCTCTGGGAGATTGCGATAAAAACTCGAATCGGGAAAATGGATCTCGGCGGAGTTTCAACGGATGACCTTATCCCTTTAGCAAGTGAAATGGCATCGCGACACTGTCATCGATCCCAAACGAAGCCGTTACCTACGTTAAATTCAAAGAGTCTACCCACAATGATCCATTCGACCGAATGCTGATCTGGCAGGCGATCTCGCGGAAGATGGTTTTGGTCAGCGGCGATTCCGAATTCAAACGATTTGCCGCCGACGGTTTGAAATTGCTTTGGGCGTAGGGCGCCCAGACTTCACGGACCGTATGATATTATTTTCCTGCTGTACTCATCGTGAACGGTGAGATTCACCTCAATAATTTAAGGAGTCTATCGAATCATGCGTGTATCTAAGCAGACATTCTGGAGTTGCATTTGCCTTTCTATCGTGGTTTTGGCAATCGGAGCCTTTCAAGCCAGGGCCGAAGATTGGAAGAATACGATTGCGGCGGTGGTTTTAAACGACCGGCTGTATACGGTTGAAAAAAGCGGAGCGTTGTACGGAACCGATCTCACAACCGGGAAATGGGTCCAAATCGGAAAGGCGGAGTTTTCAAAAACTAGATTTTTGTTTGCTGGGAACCAAAATCTCTTGTCGATAGAGACTGACGGCAGTCTTTATCGGATCAATCCGGCGAACGGCGCGTGGGTTGGTCTGGGCAAGGCAGGCGAGTGGAAGGCCACTGTAGGCGGGACCTTTCTCGGCGGAAAACTATACACCGCCGACTCAAACGGCGGATTGTATGAAACAAATCCGGCGACGGGAGCATGGCGACAGATTGGCAAACCGGATTTTGCCGCGACCCGTCATCTGTTTAATAACGGTGACCTTCTCTACTCCATTGAGTCCGACGGCAGTCTCTACCGGATCAAGCCGTCAGACGGCACATGGAGCCGGGCGAAAGAGGCCGGCGGCTGGAAGAACACGATGGGAAGCACGGTCATGGGCGACAAGCTATACACGGTGGAAACGAGCGGTGTTTTGTATGAGACCAGTCTGGTCACTGGTCTCTGGAAACCGATTGGAAAAGCCGAATTTGGCAAAACGCGATTTCTCTTCTCCGCCAATGGCTCTCTCTTCACGCTTGAAGACGGCGGCCTGTATCGCGTCAACCGTTCAACCGGTGATTGGACGCAGGTTGGTTAACAGTGCCGGATCAGAACACTTAGCCACGAATGCACGAATAAGAATGGCGCCGGGACGGGCCGGAACATTCGTGCATTCGTGGCAAATTCTTTGAGCCGTTTTCACGCGGTCTCGACATTCTTACCCAACTATTACAAATGTTTTCTTGCCAAACTGTTACTCTAAAACCGTCTTATTTTAGCGATGGTATTGATCTTTAATGCAAAATGTCCTCGAGTTCGAGAAACCTCATACCGGTATTAATTGGAAGAACGCGGCTATCGTCACATCGTTTCACCTGTTGGCGATTCCCATATTTTTCACGTTTAGCTGGCCAAATCTTGCTACTTTGCTGATCGGCAACTGGATCGTCGGGAGTCTCGGCGTTGGCTTAGGATGGCACCGTTTGTTGACGCATCGCAGTTTCAAGGCGCCGAAATGGCTGGAGTATGTTCTGTCAACGCTTGCGACTATGTCTATGCAGGATCCGCCGGACAAATGGATCGCGACGCACCGAATGCATCATGCATTCGTTGACACGGACAAAGATCCGCACTCGGCACGTTCGGGGTTTTGGTGGCCGCAGATTGGCTGGGTCTTATGGGGCAGGTCACAGGATCACGACGCGGCGACGTTGAGACGCTATGTTCCCGATTTGCTCAAAGATAGAGGCCATGTTTTGATCTCGCGTTTTTTCTATGTGCCTATCCTAATTTCCGCTGCTATCCTCTTCGCTCTTGGAGGCTGGACAATGGTTGTTTGGGGTGTCGCCGCTCGCGTCGTTTTTGGCTGGCACACGACATGGTTTGTAAATTCGCTCTCGCATCTTTACGGCAAACGGCCGCACGACACTGGCGATCTCTCGACCAATAATTGGTTCGTCGCCCTACTCACCTTTGGCGAAGGCTGGCACAACAATCATCATGCCTTTCCTACTTCAGCGAGGCACGGTCTGAAATGGTATCAGTTCGACATGAACTGGATCACGATCCGTATTTTGGAGCGTGTTGGCTGGGCGACTAAGATACGCCTTTTCGACACGGAAAAGCCGGCGATGGAGTTGAAACGCGCGGCTTAAAGTATTACTAGTCGGGTGAATCCGGATATGACCACAAATCCGCAAAACTATACGGAATTCTGGGACTTTTACGTGGCGGAGCACAGTCGGCCTTTGACCCGGCTGCTCCATTTCGCCGGCACCTCTATTGGCATCGCCTTCCTCGTCTATTTCGTCGCACGCGGCCAGTGGTATTTCTTTCCGGTCTTCTTTGTCGTCGGCTACGGTTTTGCGTGGTTTGCACATTTTGTGATTGAGAAAAATAAACCGGCGAGCTTTAAATATCCATTCTGGTCTTTCATAAGCGACTTCAAAATGATGTGGTACATGACCACCGGGCGAATGAACGGCGAGGTCAGTCGTGTTTGCTCAAAAGTGTAGTAACCAATGAAAAAAATCATTCTTTTCTTGTCAATAATACTGGTTGCCGGGATCGGTCTCAGTTTCTCGGCTTTTTATGGAAACGGTGATTCAGGATCAGACCCTGCGGGCAAATCGAGTGAAACGGCTCAGAAGAAAATTATTACGATTCGTACGGAAAATTTCCCCCGCCCACCGTATTCCGGTGCTACCTATTACATCTACGAGCGCGACGATAAGGTCATCTGCACAAAACTCGAGGTCTGCAATAAATACGAGCACTGTGAATCGACCTATAAAAAAGGAATCTTTAAGGACGACCTCGACATAGACACGGGCGACCCGTATGGCAAAACCGACGCGGTCGTGATCGCTCCAGGCAAACTCAGGAAGCACACTTGCCTGACAAAATTTAAGCTGCTCCCTTAGCCAATGGCCTCTGAGATCAACTCCAGCGAGCGGTCATAGCGATACGAGATACCAAAATGCCCGTCATCAAATTCCTCGTGGATGTGCGGAATACCATGACCTTTTAGTCTTTCCGACAAAATTCTCGCCCCGATATCGAGTGCAAATTCGTCACGCGTTCCGGCGTCGATGAAAAGCAACTTTAACGATTTAAGGTTTTCCACATGCTTTTCCACAAGACGAACGGGGTCGTGTTCGAGCCATCTCTGCCAGACGTTATCCAGCATTTCGCCGGTTTTGAGGTCGAAGGGCAGGTCAAAATCCGTTTCGTTTGGCGAATAACAGGCGCTCATCCCGATCGTGTTTATCGCGGAGTGAGCATCGCGGTCGTGTTTTTCTGTTGACCAAATCTTTTCCATGAAGTCTTTCGGGTCGCCTTTTATAGTGCGAAATGCCTTGGCAAAATCCATCGGCAGGCAGTATTCGAAGTACGCGTCGCCACTGATCGAGCAAACAAGGCCAAACTGGTCGGCGTGCCGCATTCCCATAATAAGCGAACCGTAACCGCCCGATGATTTGCCCAATACGGCTCGCGAATCACGGACGCGAAGAGTGCGACAATTCTGATCGACAAACGGCACAATTTCCCGCGTCAGATAATCCTCATAATTCCCCGTCGCGGTCGAATTGATATACTGCGATCCGCCGTAATATGTAAAGCAATCCGGCATGACAAGGATCATCGGGTGGACTTTGCCGGCGTCGATGAGGCGATCCATACGCTCGGCGAGATTTGGCGTGAACGCGCTGTCGTTGAGCATCATCTTGCCGCGACCGGTGAAACCGCTCAGACAATAAACGCTCGGATAGGTTTCGCCGCTCGTTTCGTAGCCCGGTGGAAGATACACGATCACGTCGCGAATGTGTGGGTCGCCGAGCGGATTACCTCTGAGAATCTCACTGTCGTGATGCAAAAACTGAACGGTTCCTTGCACGGTTTGATCTTCGGTCATATAGTCAGTTTAGGGCGAAACAGGCGGAAACACGAGCGGTAGCGAGTGTGTCAATCGCCACCATACGAAGAAAACACTCCGCCTTCTATCAACATGGCTTCTGATCTCGTAAATGTTAATCCGAACGCACTCAATTCGACCATCGAGTTTCTGACGGCGATGATTACGCCGGCGCTTCTGATCTCGGCGACGGGTTCGCTTGTGCTTTCGACATCGACGCGGCTTGGGCGTGTGGTTGATCGCGTCCGGCAGCTTGAGGTGCGGCTCGGCGAGCTGATCTATCTCGAAGACAAAGATGAAGTTCCGCTTTATGATAAGCGGGTCGAGGTGATCGTCGATCTGCTCGACAAAGTAACAAGCCGTTCGCGCATACTGCAACGGGCGATGGGAGCCTTTTACTACGGCCTCGGACTGTTCGTTCTGACGAGCGTAACCATTGCGGTCGCTGGTCTTTTTAATATTTACCGCTGGCTGCCGATACCCGTTGGAATCATCGGTATTATGTTTCTATTCTACGGCAGCCTGCTGATGTTGATGGAGACGCGAATGGCGACGGCGACCGTGAATGCCGAAATGGATTTTACATGGGAGCTTGCTCGGAAGGTGGCGCCCAAATCGGTGATAAGCAAATATCAAAAACACGCTAAACGCCGAAAGGATGATGTCACAAAAACCAAAATATCTAAAACTCTTGGCGGAAAACCGGCTGAAGAAAAGAGTTGAGCAGCTCGAACAGTTGCTCGCGTCCTGCACAGTCTGCCCAAAAGACTGCGGCAATAACCGTTTGAATAACGAGATCGCCGCATGTTACTCGGGCCGTCTACCAATAGTCTCATCCTACACCGCACATTTTGGCGAAGAGCCGTGCCTGTCGGGTACGCATGGCGCGGGGAATATCTTCTTCGGCAACTGCAATCTTCGCTGCGTCTATTGCCAGAACTATCAAATTTCGCAAACCTGGAAAGAGCAGAAGAAAAACGAGGTCACGCACGAGCGGCTTGCCGACATGATGCTCGAATTGCAGGCGCGCGGATGTCACAACATCGGCTTTGTCTCGCCGACGCATTTCGCCCCGCAAATGGCCCGAGCTATTCTGATCGCGGCTGAAAAAGGTCTGCGCTTGCCGATTGTCTTTAACACCAACGCCTACGACTCGGCCGAGGTGCTGCGATTGCTTGACGGCATTGTCGATATCTATCTGCCCGATCTAAAATACGCGGATTCGGACGCGGGATATCAGTATTCTAAGGTGCACGACTATGCGGTTCACGCCCGTGCCGCAATCACGGAAATGCATCGGCAGATGGGTGACTCACTGCAATTTGGCGATGACGGTTTGTTAAAACGCGGCCTGCTGATCCGATTGCTTGTTTTGCCGAATGATCTCGCGGGAATAGAAGAAAATCTGCGTTGGATACGCGATGAACTCAGCCCGCGCACGGCGATCTCGCTCATGGCTCAATATTACGCAACCAATAAAGCCGCGAGCGACGACAGGTACATACTGCTGTCGCGAAGAATCAGCGAAGGCGAGTGGTTCGAGGCGGTTAGCTTGCTCGATGACCTAGGTATCGAAGAGGGTTTTATGCAGGAATACGAGTCGGCGTCGCACTATTATCGCCCTGATTTTACCGACTCCGCGAAGCCGTTTAAGGATATTAGAGACTTTGAATAAGGAGACTTTCAAGAAGGTGGAAGGAAAAAGCGAGATAAAACTATTTGAAGAAAAAAAGGTGAGGACTCTTTGGGATGAGGAAAGAGAGGCATGGTACATTTCCGTCATTGACGTAATAGAGGTTCTGACAGGAACAGACCGTCCGCGAAAGTATTGGAACGATCTAAAGGCCAAGCTGAAAAAGGAAGGAAGTGAACTGTCCGAAAAAATCGGACAGTTGAAAATGTCCGCACCGGACGGCAAGATCCACAACAACGGAGAAATACTGATATGGAAATCGGAACGAAGGCACCTGATTTTACGCTTAAAGACGGTGACGGAAATGACTGGAGTTTGAGCGGCCATAGCGGTAAACCGGTCGTGCTACTCTTCTACCCGGGCGACGACACGCCGGTCTGCACAAAGGAGCTCTGCTCCGTTCGCGATCATTGGCCGGAATACCAAGCGACCGGTGCTGAGGTCGTGGGCATCTCGCGCGACTCGGTAAGTTCGCACGACAAGTTTTCCCGGAAATACGAGCTTCCCCTTCGGCTCCTATCCGACCCGAACGGTGAGGTTGTCGAGAAATACGGTGCCCAGTCATGGCTTCCGGGTCGAACGGCGCGTGCCGAGTTTGTAATCGATCCGGCCGGCAAGATTGTCTATCAAAAGGTGCGGCCGATCGGGCTTTTCCGTCCTAGTGATGAGGATCTCTTGGCGGCGATCAAAGAGGCCGGGCAGATTTCAACCACAGCGAGCAATGAGAACTCTAAATAGGCCCTCTGTGCCCTCTGTGTGCTCTGTGGTAACATCCACCTATGGCTTTATTTGGCGACAAATTTAAATGCGGACGCTGCGCTCAGAAAAATGAACCGATCGGTTTTGCACCGATCCCGACCGAACTTGGTCAAAAGATCGGCGACGAAATGTGCAAAGATTGCTGGAAAGCATGGCAGGAAAAGCAAAAACAGCTTATCAACCACTTCGGCCTTGATGTTTCAAACCCCGATTCGCATCAGTTCTTGTTCGATAACATGAGAATCTTCTTTTACAACGAGGGCGTCGAACTAACCCAGATCGATACGACTCAGGAAGGGAAGGTGAATTGGTGATCTTTGACGCTCCACCTTTTTGGAATAGCTGATAACTGATAGCTGAAAGCTGATAATCTCAGATTTGGCTATCATTTATCAGCTATTCCGAACGGATTACTTCGACTTCTCAAACTTTAACGACACCGAGTTCATGCAATATCTCAAACCGGTCGGATTCGGCCCGTCGTCAAAAACGTGTCCGAGATGCGAGCCGCAGCGGCTGCATTCGATCTCGGTCCGGGTCTGACCGTAGGCCGTGTCGGTCTTTTCCGTGACATTTTTAGCGGCAATCGGTTGATAGAAACTCGGCCAGCCCGTACCCGAATCAAACTTTGCCTTTGAGCTGAAAAGCTTTAGTTTGCAGGCGGAGCAGTAATATTCACCGGTTTCGTGATTATCGGTATATTCGCCAGTGTACGCCCTCTCGGTCCCTTCCTCACGCAGGACGTGAAACTGTTCAGGCGTCAATATTTTGAGCCATTCCTCATCACTTTTTACGATTTTCTCGCCATTGTAAACGGCGTCCGATGAGACTGCCGCCATTTTGGAGTCGCCTTCGGCGAGAAGCGTTTTTATCACGTTCTCCTGCGTATCATAGGCCCCTTCGCCGACATGCCGGTATCGAATCCGGCCCTGTTTATCGAGGATTACGATGGTCGGCCAGGCGTTTACGCCATACGCATCCCACGTTTTCATATTGTTGTCGGTTACGATCGGATACTTAATGTCATGCTTTTTGATTGCCAGAACAATATTCTCGAAGACTTTTTCTCTTTCGAACTCCGGCGCCTGTACGCCAATGACTGTTAGGCCTTTCTCACGATATTTGGAATCAAATCCTTTGACAGTTGGCAGAGTATTTATGCAGTTGTAACAGCCAAATGTCCAGAATTCGACATAGACGACACGGCCGCGCAACCCGTCGAGCGTAAGCGGATCGGAATTGACCCATTTGCCTTCAGAAAGCGCGGGAGCGACCTTCGCTTTAGCCGGAGCGATCAGCACGTCGGCGGCATCCGGAGCCGCATTCTCGTTAGCCATCACCGGAATGAACGATGATTCGTTTACCGGCATTTCCGCCACATTCGATGGGGCGACGACCACATCCTTAGTTTCGGCCGAAGACGCTAAACGAGAGCATCCGACCACGACCATCAAGGCCAACGCAACAAAAAGAACTGGTAACACGACGATTGCCTTATATCTTATAAACATTATTTTTACCTCTAAAAAAACACTAATTTACCGAACCATAACTAATATATTCGCGCAAGTCTCACAACTCGATGCAAATCTCGTGAGCGTTTTGAACGCCGGGAGAGCATATGGGCCGACCTTGGTTGGCGGCCGGATCTTAACGCTGCCCCGGCGCATCCCCGAATCCCCACTTTTAAGTCGGGAATTCCCTGCACCCGCTGCTTCCTAATCTAGGAAATGTGATTTGGCGCGAAAATTATTCCGTTCGGGCAAAAATTGTTATTCTTCGAAGCGGGAATAAATAGGTTGGCTTTCCGGCATAGTTACTGGTGCCGGGAGAATTTCCGAGCGGATAAACATATATGTTTGGTATCGGTCGAGAGCGGGAGAAAGAGTGGGCGGCGTTTGAGACAGAGGCGGTACCGCTGATGCAGGATGTATTTCGAGTGGCGTATTGGCTCGTGCGAAACCGGGAAGAGGCCGAAGATCTGACGCAGGAGACGTTCGCGCAGGCCTTAAAATCGTTTCATCGATATACGCCCGACACAAACTGCCGGGCCTGGATGATAACGATTCTGTATCGTTTGAACGGAAAGCGGCGGCTAAAGCTGGGACAGTTGAAATTGGTTGAGGACACCGAGGAACAGATCGCCCAAACCGTCGCGTTCGAGCCGCCGATACCACAAGAATTGACCGATGAAGACATCCTGGATGCGATGAAACGGATCCCTCCAAAGTTCTCTCAAGTTGTGCTTTTAACGGATGTCGAGGATTTTTCGTACAAAGAGGTCGCGGAATTGCTGCAGGTGCCGATCGGTACGGTCATGTCACGTCTTCATCGCGGCCGCCGGCTTTTGAGACAGGAATTGGTTGATTACGGCGGAAATACCGGCATAACTGCGGAGGCCGCAAGGAACTAGTTATGGATTGCAGAGAATTAAAAGGAATGATGGACTCGTACATTAGCGACGAGCTGTTGGTCGAGACTAACCACGGAATGCTTCGGCATCTCGAAAATTGCCCGGCGTGTCGGGGCGAACTCGCGGCCCGGCGGGATTTGAGACTGCGCTTTCGCGATACCATCAGGCAGGCGGACGAAAATCGCGTTGATCCGGTATTTGCCACGCGGCTCTCGGCGCGGCTCCGCGATCGTGCGTTGCGGCCAAATTGGTGGGACGCCGTCGGCGCCTACGGACGCGTTCTGACAGCCGGATTAGCGGTCGCGGCGGTTGCCGCGCTTTTCTTTGGTTTTGGCGGATTTGGTTGGGTGTTCGAGCCGGCTCGGACATCGGTTGGGGATATAGGGCAAAGCAATCCGGCGAATGATAGAGTCCCGACGCCTGAGTTGGAGATTGTCCGGGCGGTCAAGGCGTCGTGGAAGGAACTGACCTCAAAGGCGGTCGGCGACCACGAAAACTGCGCACTGGATTATAAGTTGGCAGAGGCCCCGATTACGCTCGATGATGCCGCAAAACAATATGGTCCTTTTAACAAGGACCTTGATAAAGTAATCGAAAAAGCCGTGAAAACTGGTTTCGATGGCTCGGATACGGTCGAGTTTTTAGAATCGCACTCGTGCGTTTTCGACGGGCGCCGTTTTGCTCATATCGTGATAAAACAAAAGGGCAAGGTCATCTCAGTTTTGGTGACCGACACTGATCTGCCGTTGGGAAGCGACGATATCATGACGGCGAGCGCCGGTGCGAAAATAAATGCCGCCGGGCTGCATTTCGGACATCACGCGGTGTTTGTGGTTTCGGAACTGCCAAATACCGAAAACGTCATGCTGGCTCGCACGATTGCACCCGCGATACGTTTACACGCCGAGAAACTCGGTGCATAATTTCAGTGGATAAATTACTATGGCAAAGCAACTCGAGAAGAAGCATCCGCTGGCGGTACGTTGGCTGCACTGGATAAATTTCCCGCTTCTCACGATGATGATCTGGAGCGGATTGCTAATTTATTGGGCGAATCCGGTCTACGGTATCCGCATCTTTGGCTACGAGCTTTTCAAGTTTTTTCCGCCAGGGTTTTATGATTTTCTCGGCATCCCGCAACGCCTCGCCGAGGGTATGCAGATCCACTTCTTTTTCATGTGGCTGTTTCTCATAAATGGCGTAATCTACGTCATTTATACGCTTGCCTCAGGCGAGTGGCGCTCTATACTTCCCGTTCCGGGTTCTCTTAAACGTGCGGTTCTCGTGACGCTGCATGACATGCACATTGTCAAAAAACTGCCACCGCAGGGAAAGTACAACGATGCACAGCGAATCGCCTACACGAGCGTTATCCTGATGGGCGCCGGGTCGATTATTACAGGTCTTGCCATCTACAAACCGCTCCAACTCGCATGGCTGACCGGTTTGATGGGCGGGTATGATTGGGCGCGGTGGATACATTTCTGGCTGACCATCAGTTTCGTCCTGTTTTTTGTCGTCCATGTCGTGCAGGTAATCCTCGCGGGCTGGAGTAATTTCCGCTCAATAATAACGGGATATGAGATCGTCGATGCCGAAAAGGATTTGACTGAAACTAGTCTGCACACGGAAGTAGAGGCAAAAGCATGAGCGATAAAGATAAGGAAATTCTGCTCGAAAAGGTGCGCGAGTTTGAAGACCGCAAACCTGACACGACCGCTAACACGGCGGTTATTCTCAACGAAAAACGCGATCTGTCGGGCGTGATGAACGAGGCGGCCGCGAAAAGGCGTATGGCCACAAGGTCCCGCCGCGGCTTTCTGGTCGGCGGTGCCGCCGCTCTCGTCGGTATTTTCGGTTGGCGGTGGATGGGCGATGAGACTAAGGCCAATCTACTTCGAAGCACGTTTGAGTTTAATGAAAAACTCAGCCAGATATTTTATCGCCCGACGCGCCTCTCGCCGGAGTTCCCGAGAGATCAGATTACCGCCGCCCGCATGAACGGGTTCGAAGGCCTCGAAGGCGAGGTCGACCCGACGGCATGGCGGCTCGCTGTCGGCGGTCTCACCGGGCGTGCCGACGATCTGATGCTGACACTTGACGATATAAAGCGGCTTCCGCGCACAGAGATGACCACGCAGCTAAAATGCATTGAGGGCTGGAGCACGATTGTTAGCTGGGCGGGTGTTCGATTCTCCGACTTTGCCGCCGCGTATCTGCCGCAAACCATCAATGGCAGCCAGCCGGACATTCTGGGGCGGCCCGATCAACTTGTTCCCTATGTTTACATTACAACGCCTGACGAAAAGTACTACGTTGGCTGGGACATGCCAAGCATTTTGCACCCGCAAACACTGCTCGCCTACGAGATGAACGGAGCACCGCTCACCCTCGAACACGGCGCCCCACTTCGCATCGCATCGCCAACCAAATACGGAATTAAGCAGATCAAACGCATCGGCCGCATCGAATTTACCGCCGAACGGCCAAAAGATTTTTGGGCCGAGTATGGCTATGATTGGTACTCGGGGCATTAACGCTTGAGGGCGAAGAGAGGAAACTTCACTGCGGAAGACGCGAAAAGTTTTTCGTGGGTATCGTATATTTCTCGGTTCGATTTTCTTAAGAAACGAATGATACTCGACCGGCTCGAAATCATTAACGAAGAATTTCAGGCGGAAAACGTCGAACCAGGAACTTACGACATTCTGCTCGCCGATGCCTGGCGGCATTTCGGGACGCATTTTTTCAAATATAACGTGGGCGTCTATGAAAACGAGATCAGGCGGGTACTGCCGTTAAGAATTCGCCTCGCCAATTTTACCCTTTCCAAAAGCCAACGCCGCGTCCGGCGCAAAAACGCCGATCTTGAAACTTCAATCGTCCCCATCGCGATAACCGCCGAGACCCACGACCTCTTCGGGCGCCACAAACGCCGATTCAAGAGCGGCATCCCCGATTCGATCTACGATTTTCTCTCATGCGATCCGGCCCGCGCTCCGACGTGCGGCTTTCAGATAACGGCCCACCTCAACGGCAAATTGCTGGCGGCCAGTTTTTTCGACGCGGGCGAAACGTCGGTCTCGGCCATTTATGGCTGTTTCGACCCCGACGAAACCTCGCGCAGCCTTGGCATTTTTACGATGCTCAAGGTCATCGAGCACGCTCATGCCAACGGCAAATCGTTTTACTACCACGGCTACGCCTACGAGGGCGAATCTTACTACGATTACAAAAAACGATTTTCCGCGCTCGAACAATACGATTGGAATGGCGACTGGAGCGGTGAGCATCCCTGCTCGCCCGTCATTTAACATGTTGATCGCGCGAGTCGCCCGTATTCTCGTGTTCGCCGTTATTATAATGTTTAATCGGGCGAGCAGGATGATCGCCCCTCCAGTCGCTTCGTCCATTCAATGTATTTCTTCGAGTCGAACTTTTTTCCCGTACTCCCGCTCGTCATATAGCGGATCGTGCCAAAGACGGGGCGTTCCATCCATGGGCGGTCGTGTTTGCCAAAGCACCAAAGGATGCCCGCGTACGAATTCGGGTTGCGGCCATCGAGGCAGTATTTGTTGTTGAGATGGATGAGCGTTTCAAACGCGACCTCGTACGACGGCGACCACGCGATCACGTTTTTGCCCCACAGCATCCGAATATAGTTGTGCATTTCGCCAGTCGCGACCATCTCTCGTTGGGCGGCGTTCCACAGCTCGTCATGCGTTTCGCCAGCCTCCAGTTGTTCGAGCGAATAGACAAATTGTCTTTCGTCATCTGCGTGTTCCCGCATTGTTTTTTGAACCCAATCGGGCAGAGCTTTGAGCGAATCGTAATTTTCATTAAAGAGAGTCAGGTTGTATGAGAGTTCGCGGCGGACGATCAGTTCTTCGAGATACGCATCGATAGACTCTCGTGGAGCGTCAGCATCGCGAACCGCGAGAGCGATCTCAAGCGGCGACAAGAATCCGAAATGCAGATACGACGACAGTCGCGACGAACCGTCGCGGTCGGGTTTGCTTCGGGCCTTGCCATAGTCGGGCAGTATCTCATCGACAAATTTCTTTAACCGTTTTCGACCCTCCGCGGTGCCGCCGTGATAGTGCCCCGATGGTTTTACGGCGTGGTCAATGTCGCATTCCGCAACCAATTGAGCGATGTTCTCCGCCGTTATCAGAGTTTCGGGACAATCGACCTCCATACCGACATTTGGAATATTGACCGTCTCATTTGGCAGCGCCTTGAGATAACGATCAAGCAGTTTATTGATCTTCGGTCTGATCGTGTAGGCGGCGTATTCCTCTTTGTCGAACTTCGACATCGGAATGATGCCGTTTGAATCGACGGTGAAAACCGGTATATCCGCTCGTTCGGAAATTCGGCGGTTATGTTCAGGGATGATAAAACAAGGAAAATCGTCGGTCACAATCAAGGCCGCATCTTTTGCCAGCTTTGCTACGGTCTGCTTTGGCGACTGCGCGTTTTTTTGCAAATAGAACAGGTACCTGATCCCAAGCTTTTCAAACGCCTTCCGCTTTTCCTCCACGCCCTCCAGAATAAATGTGTGAATCCGGTCGCTCGCCCAGGGGTAATAATATTTTAGACCTTCGTAAACAACGAGCGGCAAGTTCAGCTCGTTCGCCTTTCGTATTGCGAAAATCAGAGCGTGATTATTATCTAGGCGTTTGAACATTTGCATCCAATAGAGCACGTACTTGGCCTTACTATTGACCGCTCTCTCGTTTAGCTCAATGACTCTTTCGTTGATTCGCATTTCTTCGTTATTATAAAAGGAATTCATCAAAGAGACACGGAGGTCACAGAGTAAATGCAGGACAATATGAAAACTATTCTAAAAATTCCGTTCGTCCGACTGGCTTCTTTGGTTTCGCTCCTCTGTGTTCTCTGTGCCTCTGTCGTGAATTCCCCCGCCCAGGAATTCAAAACCCTCAAAGGTGGAATCGAGTACGCCGAAGTCAGACGTGAGTTTAGCGGAAAAGCTGTCAACGTCAACCTGCTTCGCCTTGATCTCAGAAAAGTCCGCCTCGACGTTCACCATGCTATGGACGCCGCGATCGGAACGGAAAAAACTTCATCGATCGCCGCGCGGCACGGCGCCTTTGCGGCGATAAACGCGGGATTTTTTAGGTTGGATAAGAGTGAGTTCGCTGGAGACTCATCGAACGTGCTAATGGTCGATGGGAAACTACTGAGCGAACCGGCCAACGACCGGATACAGCTTGGTATCTTGAATTTACGTCGCGGCTCCAACGTTTTTCTCACGCGCAGCTCTGTTTCACTTCACGTGGCTTGCGGACGCAGCTGCGGACTAAGCGTTTTTGGGATAAATCGAGAACGGAGAAAGGATGACGTGGTCATCTACACCGGTGAGTTCGGAAAGATTACACCGGCGGGTACTGATGTAACGGAGGTCGTCATCGTGGACGACCATAATATAGCTTTCGTTCAGGAGGAAGGCGGCAAGACTCCGATCCCTCCATCCGGCTTTGTGATCTCCGCGTGTGGTTTGCATCGCTCTTTCCTCGAAACTATTACGGATCGACAACGCAAGGTTTTGCTTCGTGAGGTTTGGACGCGTCTGCCAAAACCTCTTGCGACCGATCGCCGCGGGCTCGACATGGTTGCCGGCGTTCCGCAGCTTATCAAGAACGGCAAAATCGACATCACGTGGGAGCTGGAAAAATCGACCAAAGCCTTTGTCGAAACACGCCATCCGCGAACGGCGGTCGCCAAACTCAAAGACGGCAAATTCCTGATGATAACAGCCGATGGCCGCAGCGAGTCGAGCGCGGGAATTGACCTATACGATCTCGCGGCCTATTTGCTCTCGCTCGGTGCGACCGACGCGATGAATCTCGACGGCGGCGGCTCGACGACGATGTTTGTCGATGGCAAGGTCGTTAACAAACCCTCGGATAAAGAGGGCGAGCGGAAAGTGAGCGATGCGATACTAATCACTCCGAGAAAGAAAAAATAAAACGGGGCGAGCCGGATAATTGCGCGTCAGGCTCGCCCGTCGCGGCATCAGGTTTTTGCCGACTGATCTACAACCAACAAAAAAAGCCCCGATTGCTCGGGGCTTTTTTGCGTTTCTCCAAAGCTAGATTCTCGGCAAAATGAGCTTTACCTCGATGATCTCGGCGAGGGCGGCAATCCGGGTAATTCGGATGCGTCCCGTTAGAGTTTTGCCCCGATCTGTAGTGACCTCGAGGCCGGCGGCCTTTACGGCCGCGAGCACGGATTCGCTGCGTGCGGCGAGTTGGACCTGAATAGTGGCAGTGTCGCCCGAAACGTACTTTTCCTCGTGTTGCGCGGGCCGGGTGATGCCGTTATCGAGCCGCTGTACGAGGCCGGCAAGCCAGAAATGAAGCTTGTCGTTTATCGCAGCCAGCCTATTGTCGGCGGCGGTCGGCGGGACGGCCTTTATGGATTTGACGCCGATGTCGATACGTTTGGCTGAGCGGAAGTTGTAAACGATCGTGCCGGCCAGGCGTACCGCTTTTCTTTCGACGAGCGTTGGTGCAAAGCGCGTCAAAAGCGCGGCTGTCTCGGCGGCGCGGCGTAACGCGGCGTTGCCCGATACGGCTTTCGCCGCAACGACGTTGCCAAGCACATCGACCTGGATATCGACGGCCACTTCTCGGCCCGTTTTCGACGCCGTCGCCGCGGCCGGAAATGCGGGCCGGACAACGAGGCGAGTCTTGCCCTCGAATTCGCTTTCGTCCGAACCGGTGTTATTGGTCGCCGGTGCGCCGGTGCGGAAATTGTTTAGGTCAGTTCCGTCGATAACAAACGTATTTTCGGTACCACTCGCTCCATCAACCACAAACCCACCTGACCTCGAATGGCCCTTAACCCCCGGACTCAGTTTCAGAAGGCTGCTGAAAGAAGTCGATTTTGGCAATTGCTGAATGTTCCGTGTCATGAGCATATTGCCACTGCTCGAGTTCGATATCTCCACGGTTTCCGAGGCGCTCACCGTCACATCGACTGTCGCATGAACGACGCTCTGAACCGGCGGCGGCGGCGCAGGCTCTGAGGCCACCACACCTGCACTTATGGTCGCAGGCCGCTTTGGCGCGGGCGCCGGGCCGTTTCCCATACCCATGCCGGAACCGCTGCCGACCCCCGAACCAGTTCCCGCGCCCGACGACATGTATGCGAACTTGTTCTTTGCCCCTCTCTTGGTTGCGGATTTTAGTTTGCGTGAGACGGCGCGCGGTTTTGGTGCGTTAACAGCCACAGAATCATTATCGCCGTCGCCCGGACTGTCGCTATCCAAGTCGCCCGCCTTTCCACGGTCCGGCGTCTCGATGGGTACCTGCACAGTCACCGGCTTTCCATTCTGGTTTACGACACGGTCCTCGACGGCGACGAATGACGTAAAGCTTGTCAGCAGGCCGAACTCGAGACCGAGATCGGTGATTTGCTTTGTCAGATCGTCCTCTTGTTCCGAGGTGCCGGTCTTTAGCAGATCGCTTGCAAGGCCGTCGATGCGGGTTCGCGCCCAGAGGCTTGCAAGCATGTCGTTACCCGTTTCGGCCGCCGGGAGATTCATGCTAACGGCCCGTTCGTACGGCTGGCCGGCGACCTTCCCTTTTAGCTTGAGCACACCGGTCGCGGGGCCGCTGTAGCGTCCGTGGATAATGACAGGTTTGGCTGAAAACAGGTCGGTCAGCCGGGTTGGATAAATATCGGTGACCGGGAGGCCGTTCCAATCAATCGACAGGTCGGTTAGCAGGGGCGTACGGACGCGTTCGTAGAATTTTCTGGCCGCCTTTGAGCCGTCGTCTTTGAGGGCGATGTAGACGGCTTCGCCGTTGCCCTCGAGGGCGATCTTGTCGAGCAGCGAGCGGTTTACGGATTCGCCGATTCCAAATGAAAAGACGCGGGCGTTTGGGTGGCGCTGCACCTCGGCGACGATCTCGTCGTCATTGCCGACCTCGCCATCGGTCATAAAACAAACGATGCGAAGATGGTCCTGGGCGTCGGACGGCGCCAGCGCTGCCTTGATCGCCGTCATCATCTCGGTGCCGCCCGCCCCCTCGCGTTCGGCCAAAAAGGCTTGAGCTTTTTCGAGATTCGACTGGGTCGCGGGCACGGGTTTGTCAAAAAGTATCTCTGTGTCGCCCGCGAATGTTATTAGATTAAAAGTGTCCTCAGGATACAGGCCGTCAAGCGAAAGCCGCATTGCTTCTTTAGCTTTCTCGATAGGAAAGCCCTCCATCGAGCCGCTCGTGTCGAGCACGAAAACGATCTCTTTGGGCGTCCGGTCTTCGGTTGCGATCTTGTCGGGCGGCTGGAGTATCAGCGTGAAAAAACCGCCTCGCTGGTCGCGATGCGTCAAGACCGCGTCCTCTATTCGCTTGCCCGTGACGTCGTATCGCAGGATAAAGTCCTTATTGGGAATGGTTCGACCGCTGCGAAGCGTTACCTTTCCCGAACTCGATGTACTCACTATCTGCTCGATTTGATGAGAGACGGAACGGATTTCTTCGACCGGAACACCGGCGTTTAGATTAACTTCAACCGAAATGTCGTGGCCGCCACGACTTCTGGCCGGCGGCGGCGAAATCCTGGCCGCGTCGCGAACGCTGCCTGGAGTGTATCGCGGCGCCACCACCATCGGAAAGACGAATTCGTACCCCCCGTCCTCGTACTTTAGTGTTTCGACATAGCTTATCTCGACGATCACGCTTTCGCCGGGCATAATATTGGCGACAGACTGGGTAAAAATGTTGGGCCGTTCCTGGTCGAGCAGGCTCGCCGTTCTGCCTTCGCTCTTGGCCGTTTCGTATGTCTGCCGAGCCTCGTCGCGTTTCATTATTTTACCGCGAACGACGCGCGTCCCGACGGTCATTGTCATCTGGTCGACCGCTCCATTCTGTGCAAGCGGGAAAATATAAACAGCCTCGATCGGTTGGCTATACGAATTTACGAACTCCTGCCGGACGCGGACGCGCGCCGTGAATCCGCTGATGTCGGCCTTTACCGCCGTAGTTTTTAGTGGACACGTTCCAAGCTCTTTACCCGTCTTGCCGACGGCCAAGAGCGAGCCTTGCGTAACATCCTGGCCAAAAGCGGCCGCCGCGGACACAACTATCCATAGCAAAAATACAACCTTGCGCATACAAAACTCCTCAATTTTGATCAGTATTTTAAAACGAAAAAACCGCGGTCTTTAGCTTGTTAGACACACTAAGTCGGGAAAAGGTTCCCTAGGTGGAAAAAAATAATCTAAGAGTTTATTTCGCGATCATAAAGATGTTTTTAGCGACCGGGTGCTGGCATCGAGCACATATCGACGCCTCGGAAAGTGAAGAACCGTCGCCGCGATTCCGGTCGCGGAGAAAAGAAAGAAATATTGATAGTCATATGCGAAGGCGAGGAGAAGGCCAAACAGCGATATGGCTTCGGAGAGAGCACAGCCGACAATCATTGCGGTTTGGACAAGGCCGACATTCTGCCGCTGAACGGATTGGCGGAGATATTTCTTTTTGAACGCTAACGAAACGAGGAGAACCGTGATCGAGGTGGCGATAAGGAATCCAACCAACTCGTGTTCGTCGAGGAGCGGCTTTGTGAAGTCGAATACAAACAGTTCCGGTTTTATGAAAAACACGAGAAACAAAAACAGAAGCTGCGAAACAAAAAGGGCGAACCATATTATCAAAAACGTCTGGTAGGCCTGCTCGGGATTTATCTTTTGGTTTTGCATGCTTTCATCTCCGTTTCCAAGAACCCGGTCGCTATCGCTCCCGGTTCTGACCTAGTCGGTCGCTTCTAATTCATCTTCGAGCAGTTGGCGTTCGTATAGGTCGGCGTATTCGCCATCCTGCGCGATCAGTTCTTCGTGAGTGCCGCGCTCGATGATGCGGCCTTCGTGCAGGACGCAGATGAGGTCGGCGTCGCGGATGGTTGAGACTCGGTGCGAGACGATGAGGGTTGTCCGCTCGGAGCGGATGTCGCGCAGGTTGTGGAGGATCGTTTCCTCGGTGTACGTATCGACCGCCGAGAGCGAATCGTCGAGGATCAATATTCGCGGGTCGCGCATAACCGCTCTCGCGATGGCGGTGCGCTGTTTTTGACCACCCGAGAGAGTGATGCCGCGTTCGCCGACGAGCTGTTCGTATTTACCGGGGAAATCCTTTACATCCTTTGCGAGGCCGGCGATCTCGGCGGCGTCAGAGACGCTGAGTTTCGAGTTCCGAATTCTGAGTTCCGAGTTCTTTTGGCTCGAATTTTCTTCACTCAGAACTTGGACCTCGGAACTCGGAACTCCGAAAGCTATGTTCGCGGCCAACGTATCGCTGAACAAAAATGTCTCCTGCGGCACAAATCCGATGGACCGCCGCAATTGTTCAATCGGATACTCGCGCACCGGTCGGCCGTCTAACAGTACGCTGCCGTCCGGTGCGTCGAGGAGGCGTGGAATGAGACTCATCAGGGTTGATTTTCCGCTACCCGTCTTGCCAACAAAAGCGACTGTTTTGCCCTGTTCTACCACAAGGTCGATGTCGTATAAAACCGGCTTGCCATTGTAAGCAAAAGTCAGGTCGCGAAATTCGATTTTGCCCCTGATTGGCGGCTGTTCGACAGTGCCCTGTGCGTCTCTGATAGCCGGTTCCGCCTCTAGAATCTTATTGAAACGCTTTAGCGAAGCAGTGCCGCGTTGATAGAGATTGACGACGTAGCCCAGAGCGATCATGTACCAGATCATACGTTGAAGATAGAGAATAAACGCAGTAAAATCGCCCGTCGTGATTTCGCCGCGAACGGCCATCGGAACGCCGACCGCTACGATAATCACAAAGCCGAGGCCGATAAAGAAAAACATCATCGGGCGCATCGCGGCGGCGTATTTTACAAGCCGTAGATTCTGCGCGGCGTATTCACGGTTGAGGACCTGAAACTGTTCGATCTCGGCGTCTTCCTGAGCGTAGGCGCGGACGACGCGAACACCGGTCAGATTTTCCTGTGCGCGGGCCGTGATGTCGGAGAAAAATTCCTGAATCTTTTCAAACCGCTTGTGTATCTGCTCGCCCAAAAACTTGACGGTCAATGTAACCAGCGGCAGCGGGATCAGCATCAGAAGCGTCAGGCGAACCGAGATATTGAGCAGTATCGGCAAGGCAATCGCCAGCGCAAAAATTGCCTGAAAGCTATACAAGATCATCGGCCCGACAATCTGGCGGATCGCGGCGAGGTCGTTTGTTGCACGCGCCATCAGATCGCCGACGCGGTTGGCCTGGAAATATTCGAGCGGCTGGTTTACAAGCGACGCATAAAAATCCTGCCGCATGTCGAACTCGATATGGCGCGACGTGTTTATGAGCAGACGACGTTGCAGGAATAAAAATATCCCGCTGCCAAGACTTATAGCGAGAATTACGAACGGATAGTAAATGATCTTTTCACGCGTGATGCCATTCGTCAGATCGTCGACCGCCTTGCCAACCATATACGGAATAAAAAGCCCAAACGCCATCGAGCACAAAATGAAAAAGATCCCGGCCAGGATCGTCCATTTGTACGGTTTGAAATAGCGAGCGAATTTGCGTAATTGTTCCATGACTGGAGGGCAAGCATCCTGCTTGCTCATAAAGCTTTTGTTTAACCGAGGCGGCCGGTCAATCGAATCTTGCGATTGGTTAAACCAGACAAAGGGCAAGCAGGATGCTTGCCCTCCAGTCAAACGCGCGTATATGTCGAGATACTTGTTGCGATCAGCTTTCCCCCTTCGCCGACAACATCTGCTGAGACCGTAAATATTCTTTTCCCGGCGCGGACAACCTTGGCCGTGCAGGTAAACGTCCCCGAAATATGCGGTCGCAGATAATGCACGGTCAGGTCTATCGTCGCGGTCGCCACATCAATTGGCAGCCGCGTCCGAACCGCAAAGGCCATCGTCGTATCGATCAGCGTCGCCGTCACGCCGCCGTGCAAAACGCCGCTCGGCTGCCGCAGATCGTCGCGCATCTCCATCTCGATAACCGCTGTGTCAATCTGCATATCGACTAATCGCATGCCGATCATTTTTGAGAACGGTAGGCTGTGAAGGGCATTCGCCGCGTAAGCACGATGTTCATCGGTGATTACAATTTCGGAAATTGTGTCATTCATATTTTCGGTTGTCGCCTGCTAGTACGAGATTTTATCCGGCCATAGTTCGGTGAGCGCGACTTTTCGGTAGCCATCGGGAACCTCGAAAACCATGTCTTCGACTTCGATCCTGAGGTTTTTGATCTCATATACAAAATTTGTTGCCGATTCGGATCCATCCCATGCCCGCACTTTGAACTCCTGTCGGACAATCATTCCGCTGGTTTCATCGACATAAATGAAAATATCGTCTTTCGAAGAACCCTCGCGGACCCGGTATTTGCTGAGGTTTTCTTCGACCCCAATCTTCTCGAACTCAAGATGCTCTTTCCACTTGAAAAAGCTAAATGTGGTGTCACCAAACCCTGTTTCAAGCGCCGAGCTATTTTCCCTGACGGCATAGAGTCTCTTTACATGGTCAATCGAATAGACCTTGTCAGCGATCAGATGTGTAACCGACAGTTGGCCGTTTCGAAAGAAGTCAAGCCGCCATTTCCCGCCCTTTCGTGCGATGTGACGGTGATATGTGTCATCGCCGCCGACGTAAAAATCGGCTTGATAAATTTCCGGCTCCCTGGTCGAAAACGGAAACTCGCTCTTCACCTCTACGCCGGTGGTAACCGGCTTCGATTCGTCGCTTCGCGCCGAAGCACAGGCTTGTGCAAAAATTAGGCAAACCACGGCTAGAAGGAATGATTTACTCGAATTTGACAAAAACATTTGAGTCTTTAAATTCTAACATATCGGATTTGATGGACAATAATAATGGCAACAATCTACGGCTCTGGCAACGACGCTTTAATGTCGGGGCAGCGGCGATCCTGCCATTCGCGCCCTTTCTGCTCGTGCAGGGACAGATAACGCGTTGGAAGGTTGGCATTTTACCTGACGCCGCCGGGGAAAAACACGGGACACATGGCGAGGGCGATAACGCTGCTAGCCTGTTTGTGATCGGCGAATCGACCGTGGCGGGTCTCGGCGCTCGGACACATGAGTTTGCTTTGGCGGGACAATTCGCCTGGCAGCTAAGCGATCATATTGGTCGCCCCGTCGAGTGGCATGTCGTCGGCAGGAATGGCGTCACGGCGAGGCGGACGATTGACGAATTGCTGCCTGCGATGCCTGAGAAGAAATTCGAATACATCCTCGTCGGCCTCGGCGGCAACGATGTGATGAAATTGTCGAGTCCGGTAAAGTGGCGACGTGATATGACGGAGCTCCTTGGCATTTTACGAGAGAAAAATCCAGATGCTATTATCTTCATTTCAAACTGCCCGATGATCGTGTATTCGCCGATCATGCCCGAACCGGTCAAGACGATTCTGTGGGAGTTATCCAAGATGCACGACGCCAATATCCAGGAATTCACGCGCCCCATGAGTCGTGTTTTCTATTATCCGCAGCCGGCCGATGTTCAGCTCGACGGATTTTTTGCGGACGGCATTCACCCTTCGGAAAAAGGTTACGCCGACTGGACGGCGGCGATGATGAGATATTTTTCCGCCAATCATAAATGGTAGATACCGAGCAGTTGCGCGAGTTGGTTGGGGGCCATCACGAGTGGCTGTTGATTCGTGATGTCGGCAAGACGTTTCCGCTCGACAAAAACGAGATCGAGATCGACGATGAAGAGACAAACGCTCATTTTGGATTTCTCGACGACCACGGATTTCATTCGTGGCGCTTAAATTCCTTTGCCGTCGAGAGTGGTGAAATCACAATAGATGTCGCGGGTGAATTCGCGAAGAAGCGAGAAACAATGCGCCTCGTGCCTCGCACTTCCGCATCGGTGTTAACTCGCGAGATCGAGTTGGCCCGTCTTGCAAAAGCAAATGAGATCGCGGAAATTATCACGAGCAATTATCAGGGCTGTAAACTCGGCCGCGTCGCTCTCAATGTCGAAACCGGGCGTTTTGCTCAGATAAATTTCGACACGAAGGACAAAACGCCGATGGCCGCGATTGCGGATGTCACCGGTACGCTCACGGTGGAAACCATTTTTGCGGCGGCGATTCTTTGGCTGGAAAAACTTGGGCTTAGGAAAAAGAAACCGGTTCTCGATATTTGGATCGTCTGCGAAAAGCGGCAAGCGAGACATGCGCAAAAACTTCATGCCCTCTTGACCGGGCGTTGGAAGGCCAAGATAACCGTCCTTGAGATCATTCGAAAAAACGATCCGAGTCGGCTCGTTTCCCTGCCAAAGCGAAAAATTCGCGAGCTCTGGCGCGAAAAGGCGGCGAAATTGGCGCTTTCCGCGCATGCCGAGCCGAGCGAGCTTAGCAATCGAATCCTCGATCTCGCGCCCGGCCATATTGATATCATATATTCGCGTCAAGGCGAGACGCTTAGGTTTATGGGTCTGCCGTTTTCCCGCGTCCGCACGATTTTGGGAAAAGAAAAGGCGTGGTTTGGCGTGGGTCGCGACCGGCGAATACTCACGGACGAGAACTGGGACGAGTTGGGCCGTTTGGTCGACAATATCAAGCTCAACCGCTCGCCTGACGCGCCAAATAAACGTCACGAGTTCTATCGCATCGCCCCGGAAGCGTGGCTCGAATCAATTCTTCGCCGCAATATCAATCTACTCGACGCGAACCTGATTCTGTCACCGCTCTACAATCAATTCCGATCATCCAACGACAAGATCGACCTGCTGGCGTTAAGAAAGGACGGTCGGCTAGTCATAATCGAGCTAAAGACGCAGCCCGATCGCGAAATGATATTCCAGGCCGCGGATTACTGGGGAAAGATCGAACTTCAGCGTCGCCGGGGAATTCTCGCGGCGGCCGATCTCTTTGACGGCCGCGAAATAGCCGATAGACCGGCACTGATCTATCTAGTGGCCCCGGCCTGGAGTTTTCACCGCGACTTCGAGTTTTTTGCCCGGACCATTTCGCCGGAGATCGAGCTTTGGCGGTTTGAACTACACGAAAACTGGCGTGAACATTTGAAAGTTTTAGCGCGACTAGATTACGCTGCCTCTTCTTCTCTGTGATCTTTATTTCAAAAAAATCCTTAACACAAAGAACACAAAGGGAACACAAAGGACACAAAGTTCTTATCACGCTACCGGCTTTACAAACCGATAACCGATGCCACGCACGGTTTGAACGATCTTCGGATTGTTCGGTTCATCCTCCAGATGCTTGCGCAGGCGGACTATAAAATTGTCTATCGCACGCGTGTCGGTGTCTTCCTGCAGCTCCCAGACCTCTTCGAGAATAGCCTTTCGCGAGATGGCTCGGCCTTCGTTCTCCATCAGATATTGCAGCAGCTTTGTTTCCATCAGCGTCAGGTGAACGATATCTTCGCCGATTTTGAGTTCGAGATTTTCGAGGTCAATCGATCGGCCGTTGACGTGAACAACGCTGGGAGCGCCCGTCGTTTTTGATTCGTCCCGGAGCCACTGACGCCTACGCAAAAGGCCGTTAAGACGCGCGAGGAAAATATTGAGATCAAAAGGCTTGGCGAGGTAATCGTCGGCTCCGGCCTCAAAACCGAGCAGCACATCCTCCGGTCGGCCGCGTGCCGTCAGCATCAGTATCGGCGTAAAATCCTCGCGCTCACGCATCGTTTTCGCGACTTCAAAACCATCAACCGTCGGCAGCATGACATCGAGCACAACCGCATCGAACGCCGCCGACATGAGCCGCTCGAGAGCTACGTCGCCGTCACCCGCGATCTCCGCCTCGTAACCGTCCGCCTCCATATTAAATCTGAGGCCATCGGCAAGATGCTGTTCGTCTTCAACGATAAGGATTTTCATAATATGCTACGAGTCCCGCCGTCGGGCGGCCCTCTTCGCCGGCACGGAGGGCGCCTAAAGGCGGGACTCAAAACGCGACTAAACCCTCGGCAACTGGACCAAAAATGTGGTGCCTTTCCCCTCGCCCCGGCTTTCGGCGGTTACGCGGCCGCCGTGCTTTTCTATGATCGAGCGTACAATCGGCAAGCCGAGCCCCGTACCTTTTGCGGCTTCGACTGACTTGTTCGGAACGCGATAAAAGCGCCTGAATATGCGTTTCAGGTCGCCGCGTGCGATGCCGATGCCGTTGTCGCGAACGAATATGTCCGCCTTGTTAAGACCTGAAGATTTTATTTTTACCGAGATTTTTGGCTCGCCAGACGAATATTTAATAGCGTTGTCAAGCAAATTGACAATCGCCGTCTGAAGTTCGCCGCGGTCGCCCACGATTTTTAAGCTTTCCCCGGGAAACGTGAATCTGATGGCTGCGTCGTCCAGATGCTGTTGTCCGCGAACGGTGCGTATTGTCTCGCCAACCAGATCGCCGAGGTCGATCTCCGCAAGGTTCATCAACCGCTGTTTTTCACGCGTCCGGCTTGCCTGCAGCACCTGTTCGACCGTGCCGAGCAGACGCTCATTGTCGGCGAGCATTATGTCGTAAAACTCCTGCCGTTTTTCCGCGTCAAGCTCGCGTGTTTTTAGAGTTTCGAGGTACAGCTTGATTGATGCGATCGGTGTTTTTAGCTCATGGGTGACCGCGTTTAGAAAGGCGTCGTGCTGTTCGTTACGTCTAATCTCACGTACAAGAAAGATCGTATTCAGTATCAGCCCCGTGATAATCAACGCAAAAAATATTACGCCAAAGACGAGCAGAGCAACCTGACGGACATTCAGCAAAATCCACCCGACATTGAGAGCTACCGCCAGCACCGACAGGGTGATGCCGAGGATGAGAAAGAATATCGCTGTTTTACGGCGGCGCATGCTTCAATTGCAAATGTAAAACGGAAAATGGAAAATTGAAACCCGCCGTTTCATTTTCCATTTTCCGTTTTACATTGTCCGCTGGATTATGCTGCTTTCAGCATTTCCCTCGGCGCCTCCGATTCGGTCGCGAGATCGTAGGCGTATACATTTTTGATAAGGCCAAGTTTTTCCATAATTTGGAGTTGATACCAATTTATATCAAATTCCTTCCATGTCAGGCCGTGCTTTGCCGAACGCGGGAACGCGTGGTGATTATTATGCCAGCCTTCGCCAAAGGTGACGGCGGCGACGAGCGCGTTGTTTCGCGAGTCGTCGCGCGTGTCAAACCGGCGGCTGCCCCAAAGGTGTGTCGCCGAGTTTACGAGCCACGTAAAATGCCAGCTCACGACTGTGCGTAAAAAGATCGCCGTCAGAACCATCGTCCACCCACCAATTGCGAAAAGCACCACAGCTAAAATGATCGTCGTCACATAATAATAGTTGTCTATAAACCGCAGATAGCCGTCTTTCATCAGATCGGGCGAATAACGCTGCATCGCGGCCTGTGAATGGGTTTGCGCCGTGCCGCGAAAGATCCACCCGATATGCGACCAGTACGTTCCATCACGCGGGCTGTGCGGATCCCTGTCAGTATCGGTAAACGCATGATGTATCCGGTGCGTAGTGACCCACGTGATCGGCCCCGACTGCACCCCAAGCGTCCCGCATGTGGCCAGGAATCGAGTAAGCCATCTCGGCGTCGTAAATCCCCGATGCGTCAACAACCGGTGATACCCGATCCCGATCCCCCAACTCGCCGCCACCCACCAGCAGATAAACGCCGCCAGCAGATTTTCCCAACTCAACACGAAAAGCGAAGCGACAGCCAGTATATGAAACGCCGAAACAAAAAATATCGTGTTCCACCGATAAGTCCCGACCATCGAAGGCTCAAACTCAATTACATTTTGCATACTCAATAAACCCCGCGTGAAGACGCTACGAATCTCACACTTTTCTAGCCTATCAGGTTTGCAAAGCGTTGATTGTAAGAGTTTTGTAATCCCGTATGATGTGCGCTGGATGCGTGATGACGCGGGACTGCGAAGTTAATTGAACAACATTGCCGTTGCTAGGTGCGTAGTGATGCGGCATCACGCGTCTGTATGCAATATGGACGGTCACAAATAAGACACAGGAGGAAAAATGATGACTTTTCAGGGCGTGGTAATGGATGAGGAGCGACTAGAGCGGCGCCGGGAGCGGCGGAGGGAACGCAATAGGAGAAGACGGCGACTGTATGTTCGCAAGGGGCCTTGCGGACGTTGCGGGGGGAAAAAGCATTACGTGTGTATGGATCGTTGCTGCGATCCTGTTCGGCAAGGTTGGTTTGTTGTCTGGCTTTATAAGCGGCTGCGGTTTGGCGTCCGTCGCTTATTCTTTCGTCAACTTCGGAGCTTGGGCCTAATCAGATGACCGCCATAGATGAAGCCGCTTCGCAGAAGAGGATTGAGCGAAAGGTCAAAGCGATAGCAAAGGAACTCGACAAGCTTCGCCGCGCGCGTGATCGACGCCGCAAACCACCACGCGTTCCGACCGGCAACCCGCCTGGCCCACCGCGTATCAGCGAGGAACGACGCTTCGGAAGTACGGCATTACACGGTCGAAAATCCCGCTTGAGGTGCCCGCAACCAAAGGAGCGAAATAGTGCGAATTCGACCGGCTTCGTGCGAACACGACCGAATTCGCGCGAATTCGCTCTATTTCGTTATTTACCAACTATTTACGGCTATTGACTCTCCGTATTTTTTATTGTAAAACCCATTATGAGTGAACAGAAATCGAGACTTGTGACGCAAAAGAAGGCCGCTGAATTGACAGGAAAGACATTAAACGCGATAAACCACCTCGTTCGTCGGCAACGCCTTAGGGTTCGACGGAAGGACGATAAGACTTATGTCTTCCTTTCCGACGTTTTGAATTACAAACCGGACAAGCCGGGACGGAAAAAACGCACAGAGTAAGGACGTTCCACCCCACCTCGTACCCACGTCGAGCACAGAGAAAGGCACACGTTCACTACAAGAGAAGTAACAGGTTCACCACAGAGAAGTAACAGGATGTAATGATGAATAATAACGATGATTTCCTTGGAGCATTCAGAGCGAAGGACGGTGAGTCGTTAAGATCACTGCGCGTTACCGCGAGCTTTTCGCGAAAAGGTGCGGCGGATAGAATCGCCGAGAGCTTTTTGAGAACGACGAAGGGCAAGGAGTCGATTTCGATGGCCATTGTTCGGTTGTTGATGGATTCCGGCCATGTCACCGCCACAGCGTTGAGATCACTCTTGCCGAAAGGGCGCGCGGGGCGTCGGAAAATTGAAGTTGACAAAAAAACAGGCAAAATTCGCGGAACCATGCGCGAGCCAAGCCGAAAGGTGGTCGAGTCATTCAACGGGGGCCATGAGCCGGATCAAATACTGAAACTTTTATATCCTCATCTGAAAACCCCACGCGCAAAAAGTCAGCACACTTCTCAAATAAAAAACGTGCTTAGGCGCAACAGGCATCTACTCACGCGTCCATATGGAAAAAGTAGGAAAAAAGGGTAGGACGTTTTTGATTTTTGTGTGTCCTTTTTTTCAATTAAACGGCGTCCTTTTTTCAAGCGTATTTTTTTTGTCCGTTTGCCATGTACTACACTTCTCACAAATAGCCCAAATATTTGTGGGCTATCCAATTCCAGCAAAGGAGATTTTAAATAATGCCAAGAGAAAGCGTGAGAGCGATTCAGCTATTGGAGGCGATTTTAGAGGCGGGCGAGATTATCGACACAACCGACCAGAGCAGAGCCCAGTTGTCACAAGGTATGGACGACGTTAGAGCCGTACTAGCCGAAGCCTACGGAGACGACTTCGAAGACCACCTCGCCGAAAAAATGGGGGAAGGGTTGGAAGACGAAGACGAAAACGAGGGCGAAGAAGAAGAAGAAGAAAACTAGTCACTCGAAACCGCATCGCCTGAAATGACGATGCCCATTCCCCGGAGAAATGTAAATCGAGCATATTAGAACCGTAGGGCCTCCGCCGTCAGCACCGCCAGAAACGGCGGTGGCGGACGACCGCCCTATACCGTCAGACACTAGCAGAACGCCGCCTTCGAAGCCGAAGGATGAGCTTGACGAGTGGTTGTTGATCGGCGGCGTGGCCGCCATTGGGATCGTGGTAGCCGTGGTGGTGTTGTCAAAACAAGGCGTCCTACAGATTGCCGAAACCGATCCCGGACAGTTTCTCGTCCTGTATTCAGGCGTTGCCCCGTCGCCAGAGCAAATAGCACTTGCCATGACTCACATGTCAGGAGTCTTACAGGCGGAGCAACAGGCGGGACAATTGGGATGGCGTTGGCGCGGGC
>JANPCJ010000068.1:0-12246 GCA_031430895.1 Chloracidobacterium sp.
GCCCTTGCTTACGCGCGGGCTTGTGCACGATAATATAATCTCGATTGGTAAATTTCACGGCAGTCAGACGAAAATATTTTGCATATGCGGAGATTACTAGCACTTTCATTTTTTTTAACAATCGTGGGTATCGGCTTCGCCTGTACCAGCGCGACCAACGGTGGCGGCAGTACGCCGACAGAGGCCTACAAACAGCTCTATGCCGCCGTCAAAGCCAAAAACGTCGAGGGCATTAAGAGAAGTTTCAGCAAGCAGACGAATGATTTTGCCGCCATGGCCGCCGGGCGTCAGAACTCGCCGGTTGAAAAGATTTACGAGAACGGATTTACCGCGACGACCTTTTCCGAAACGCTTCCGCCGATTCGCGATGAACGTATTCAGGGCGACATGGGCGCCGTCGAGGTTTGGAACTCCAAAGAAAGCAAATGGGAAGACCTGCCGTTTGTAAAAGAAGAAGGCGCATGGAAACTGGCGGTCGGCGAGATGTTTGGCGGTACGTATAAATCGCCTGGAAAAGGGCGCGATACAATCGAGAAAGAAGCCGCGAACGCGGTGGCAAACACCACCGTGATCACTTCGAACGCTAACACAAACTCCGCGCCGGTCGGCCGCGGCCCGGACAAAAACGCAAAATGATCGACGCAGGCGGCATCGGCGAAATCATCGCGACGTATAAAAAACACGGCTGGATTTTACGCCGTGTTTTGCTTTCGCAAGCATCAAAGGCTGTCTTGAAAGGCGCTGTCGAGGGTGTTTTTGGAGGCGTGTCAGTTGCGGATTCGGACATTGACGCCGCTTGGTTTTCGCGCCCGCCCAAGCCGGGCGGCGTTGCATGGGAGATTCGTTACCTCGGAAATGTTCCCTTCGCCCTCCTCGAAAATCTCGACGAGAACGATCCGGGGTTTGATTCCGCATTGCGGGCGGTTGAAGTGCGGATAGGAGAATCGATCGCGGCGAAGAAATCAGCTTGACAAGAGCGTAACGTGATAGCAAACTTTAGAGTATTGAAATGATGATTCACGAATTCGGCTCCAGCGTCGCAAGTATCTGGGAAGGTTTGCGACCGGTGACCAAAAAAATGCTTGTTGGTGCTCTTCAATCCACGGGCTCGGCTCCGACGAACACCAAAATCACAAAATTCTCCTACGATGCTCACGCCGATTGGGAAGTCAGCCGTCTGCTTACAGCTCTTGACGAACAATCTAAAACTAATGAGGTCCGAACCGACTCGGCCAAGCTGACGGAAATCACTCAGCTTGCCGACACATGCGTTCGCGTTCTCGAATCGCAGTCGGCGTCAGCCGAGGTTTTTATCCAATTGGCCCAACGGGCGATCAAGGAGAATAACTACAATCGCCTCGACAAACTTGCCGATCATTTGGCCGCCCGCTACTCAGCCGGCGAGATCGCCGAGGTAGTGCGTCAAACCGATCTGCCGCAGATTCGCGCCATCGCCTATGAAACGCTTGCGATGCTGCCGGTTCCCTCGCTGCTTCCGCTGCTCGACGATCATCTATACGCCGGTATCGCCGGAGCCGCGCTCGAACAAAAAGCCTACGAATTCGAATCCGAAGAGGCCCGCGATATCCTCGACCAGCTCGACGCCGAAAGCGAGATCAGCGGCCAGTAGATTTTCTTATTTTGGTTTCTCCGGCTCTTTCCGCGGCCATTTATTCCCAAATCCCCATCGAAAGGGCGTCGGTAAAAATGAAACTCCGCCAATCCTGACACCGACCCACATCGCTGACGCGAGAAATTTCCGCTTCCAACCCTTGCCTTTCGAGGCGACGCATTCTCGCAACTTGTTGTCCGAAGCGCGACGCTCTTTGAGCGATCCGCCAAAATAGTAGTCTTTGTCATGCTCGACGCAGCAGTCGGCATAGTTGCCGTCTGGAAATGCGGTGCAGTTGTCACTCTTAAAATCAGGCGGCATCTCGCGTGGAGTACTGCTTTGGCCAAGAGTCAACGATGACAAAACAGCGGCTAAAATAATCGTGATGAATGTTTTACCTAACAGCATACCCCAAGATTCCGAGAGAAAGAGCGGGCTAAACCCGCTTTCCTGACTGTCCCTAGACGGCGGAAACGGAGTCATTTCGCGGACGGTGTAACCTCGCGGGATACATCGGAAAATTCGCCGTTACATCCGCTACGCCACGCCTCACCCGATCTTTAACTTCTTCCGATTCCGGCTCATGGATAATCGACGCTATCATCTCGCCGATCAAACGCATCTCCGGTTCTTTCATCCCTCGCGTGGTCAGGGCAGGCGTGCCCAAACGTATGCCCGACGCCACAAACGGTTTGTTCGTGTCGAACGGAATGGTATTTTTATTGACCGTAATATGCACGTCTTCAAGAGCTTTCTCCGCGACCTTTCCGGTAATGCCCTTGCCATCCATAAAGACGTCCACGAGCAGCAAATGGTTGTCTGTACCGCCCGAAACCAGCCGCAGCCCCGCGCCCGAAAGCGTCTCGGCCAAAACCTTTGCGTTATTTACGATCTGTTGCTGATAGGCTTTGAAATCGTCACGCAAGGCCTCGCCAAACGACACTGCCTTAGCCGCAATAATGTGAACAAGCGGTCCGCCCTGAACTCCGGGAAACACGCTCCGGTTAACATTCGCGGCAAATTCCTCTCGACACAATATCAAACCGCCGCGCGGCCCCCGCAGAGTTTTATGGGTTGTCGTAGTCACAAATTCGCAATGCGGCACCGGCGACGGATGCAGTCCCACCGCTACCAGACCCGCGATGTGAGCGATATCGGCCATCACCTTTGCCCCAACTGATCGAGCTATCTCGCCGATCCGCTCAAAATCTATCTTGCGCGGATAAGCCGACGCACCGCAGATTAATAATTTCGGCTTGCTTTCCTCGGCGATCCGCTGCAATTCGTCATAGTCGATCTGCTCGGTCTCGCGATTGACGCCATAGTCGGCGACCTTGTAATTTATCCCCGAAAAATTTAGCGGATGCCCGTGCGTCAAATGTCCGCCGTGTGAGAGATTCATTCCCAATATCTGATCGCCATGCTCAAGAGCCGTCATCAAAACCGCCATATTCGCCTGCGCACCCGAATGCGGCTGCACATTGGCATGATCGGCCCCAAATATTTCCTTCGCCCGATCAATCGCCAAATTCTCGACAACATCCGCAAATTCGCACCCGCCGTAATACCGCTTCCCCGGATACCCCTCGGCGTACTTATTAGTAAAAACCGTCCCCATCGCCTGCAAAACCGCCTCGGAAACAAAATTCTCCGAAGCGATCAATTCAAGCCCATCCGTCTGCCGCCGCACCTCGTCGTTGATCGCATGGCTAATCAACGGATCAATGTCCGATATGTTTGCTGTAAAAAAGTTGCTCATTATAGTCGTTTTTTTCTACTTAACTATTATTAAGTTTGTTTAATCCCCCACCCGCTTTAGCTCATCATGTAGCTTCCTATCTTTTTCGAGAAGACTCTTTGAAATTTTTTGAAGTTTCTCTGACGGCGGCCGGATAATGCTTGCATGAAGTTTTTTATTGTTAATTGTAAGATTTATAAGCGTGCCGTGAGCGTGACCAGTGCTATCGCAAAGTACCGCTGGCATTTCCAAAATCCAATTATGCCAGAGGTGGTGTCGGCCTTCCTTTTGCTCTCTTTCCGGCAAGCTTTTTTCATCAAATAACCGCGTAATATAATGTTACTATTCGATTGGACTTTATGAAATAATGATAATCCGAATCGGTAAACAATGGAAATCCTCGAAAAGGTTGAACAATTAAAAGCAGAACTAGACAGCCTACGACCTTTGGATGGCGAGGCGGAAGCTCGCATAATGCAGAAGTTTCGGCTCGACTGGAATTATCACTCCAACAATATCGAGGGCAATTCCTTAACATATGGCGAAACCAAAGCCCTCATTTTGTTTGGCATCACTGCGCAAGGAAAGCCGCTTAGAGACCATTTCGAGATTACCGGACATAACGACGCGATAAATTGGATTCTCGATCTGGTAAAAGGAGACTCCGAACTGACCGAGGTCTTTATCCGCGGTCTCCATACGCTCGTGTTAAAAGAATCGAGTTATAAAGAAGCCCTGACACCGGATGGAAAACCGACACGCCGTCTGATCGAGGTCGGCAAATACAAGACGCAGCCGAACCATGTCATTACATCAACTGGTGAGACTTTCTACTTCGCAACGCCAGAAGAAACTCCTGCCAAAATGCAGGAATTAGTCGAATGGTTCAGAGAGGAAAAACAAAAAGCCTACTTAAACCCAATCTTGTTGTCGGCTTTGTTTCATTACAAATTTATTCGAATTCATCCTTTCGATGACGGCAACGGTCGGGTAGCTCGTATCTTGATGAATTTCATCTTGATGCAGTTTGGCTACCCACCTGTAATTATAAAGACTGAGGATAAGGAAAATTATTATCGTGTACTAACACTTGCAGATGCCAATCAAATGGAACCTTTCATCGAATATATAGGAACAAATTTACGCGACTCGCTGGTGGAAATGCTTTCGTTCGCCCGGTAACAGAATTGATTTGTTGAGCAAAGGTTTTCAAAAGCTAATCCGTTTCACCAAAAGAATTCTCTTGGCGGCCACTCCCCAGTCAACATTTTTGCAGCATCCTTTCGTGCCCGTTTGGCCCGCCAATGGGTTAACGGACACGAACTCTGCAAGACCTCAGCAACAGAGTCCGCATCTTCGTTTGATAATTTGAACGCTGCCTGAAATAGCAGCATAAGTGATTCTGCTCTTGAAGAAATCTGGGGAATCGAGACAGCAAGTTCAACGGCCTCGTTCAACGAACGACGAGCTTGCAGATCACACTTACGTTCGGCCAATGCGGCAATCTCCCAAGCTCGCACGGCGGACCTCTGATACTCGTCTTTGCCCTGGGCTGCCGACTTTGCCGCCTTGCGAGAGTAGGTCAAAGGCTTGTCGGCATATCGGGTCAACGACCATGCCTGTGCTTGAAACCAAGGATCCTGTATCTTCTCCGCTATCTCTATCGCTTTTGCGACATTTGTTTTTGCAAGATGTGCCACTTGGTCGCGATAAAGGGTTGGTGTCATAAAAGTCTTAATAGTAGTCTAAATTCCCAACATAAAGGAGAACTGCTCTTCGTCCAAAACCGCGACCCCCAAACTCTCCGCCTTTGTCAATTTCGAACCCGCGTCGCTGCCGGCGACGACGTAATCGGTCTTTTTGCTGACGGATGACGAGACGCGGCCGCCGCGGTCTTCGATTAGTTTTGCTGCTTCGTCGCGGGTGTAGTTTTCCAGTTTTCCGGTGAGGACAAAGCTTTTGCCAACGAAGCGTTCGTCGAGATTTGCTGTATTGGCGGCGTCGGTTTGGGTTTTGACACCGGCGGTTTTTAGGCGGGCGACGAGGTCGATATTTTTGGGGTCTCGGCACCATTCGAAAACGCTTTCGGCGACGGAGAGGCCGATTTCGTGGATGGTGTCGAGATCCTCCACGCTGGCCTCGGCGAGGCGGTCGATGTCGCGGAAATGGTTGGCGAGGATTTTGGCATACCGCTCGCCGACGTGTCGGATGTCGATGCCGTAGAGAAGGCGTTGTAGACCGCGCGTCTTGCTTGCTTCAATCTGTTCGATTAGTTTTGTCGCGGATTTCTCGGCCTTTCGTTCGAGGTTTGCGATTGCTTCGGATGTTAATGCATATAGATCGGCTACGTCGCGGACCATCGCGGTATCGACCAGAGTGTTGATCAAAACATCGCCGAGTCCCTCGATGTCCATTGCCTTTCGCGACGCGAAATATCCCAGCCGACCTTTGATCTTGGCGGGACAATCGACATTGGCACATCGGCGAATGGCTTCGCCTTCGGGACGGATGGCGTCAAAGCCACAGACGGGACAAACGTGCGGAAATTCAAATGGCTGCTCGGTTCCGTCCCGTTTTAATTCGACTACACCCAACACCTGCGGAATGATCTCGCCGCTTTTTTCGATCCTCACCCAGTCGCCGATTTTCAGATCAAGCCGCTTGATCTCGTCCTCGTTATGCAGCGACGCGCGGGCGACGGTCGTGCCGGCGAGCAATACCGGTTCCAGATGCGCGACCGGTGTCAGTGCTCCGGTACGCCCGACCTGAATGCCTATACCGAGCAGACGCGTTGTGGATTGGCGGGCTGGATATTTATATGCGATCGCCCAACGCGGAGCTTTGGTCGTCGCGCCAAATTCATCCTGCAACGCCGTCGAATTGACCTTGACAACAACTCCGTCGATCTCGTAATCGAGATCGTCGCGTTTCGGCTCCATCTCAGCGATAAAAGCCGCGATTTCGTCAAACTCCGAACATAATCGGCGGTGGGGATTGACGTGAAATCCATTTCTCGCGCACCACTCAAAATTTTCCCAATGCGTTGCAAACATCTTCTGCCGTCCGCTAAAAACGTCGTACGGAAACATATCCAACCTCCGCGAGGCGACCACCGCCGAATCGAGCATCCGCAACGTGCCGGAGGCCGAGTTCCGGGCATTCGCAAATGTTTTCTCGCCCTGCATCTCAAGCTCGGAGTTGATCCTCGCAAATTGGGAGCGCGACAAAAATACTTCACCGCGAATCTCCGCGTTCGTCGGAGAGTCCGCTTTCAAACGTAAAGGAATTGTCTTTATTGTCCTGACGTTGGGTGTGACATCATCGCCTTTTTGACCGTCGCCGCGTGTCGCTCCGACCTTTAAAAGGCCATCTTCGTAGTGAAGAGACACGCTCAGCCCGTCAATCTTCAACTCCACCACATATTCCAGCTTCCGCCCCTCGGCCAATCTTTCACACCGCTCCGTAAACGCCTTCAAATCTTCCAGATTGTACGAATTGTCCAGCGACATCAGCGGTACGCTGTGCGTAAATGGCTGCAAACTCGCCGCCTTGCCGCCAATCCGCTGTGTCGGGCTGTCAGGTGTGATGAGGTCGGGGTGCTCGGTTTCAAGAGCTTTTAGACGTTCGAGGAGTTTGTCAAATTCGAAGTCCGATATCTCGGGCGCGTCCGATTGGTAATAAAGATCGCTGTGCCGGTTGATCTCGGCACGAAGTTGTCCGATCTGTGTGGCGGCCGTATCGCTACTTTTCATCGTTTTCAAGAGAAAGCACGAGCCTCAATCCTTTGTCAATCTGTTCCATCTCCGATCTTGTGACTACTCCAATCTGTTCAATAAGTTCGGTCTTATCAACCGTATAAAGTTGGGTAATATTAACGACGGACGGAATACTCACGCCGTTGCGCCTTGGCATAAGCAAAACATTGCCATCCATCTCAGCCAATCTTAAATTGGTGGTGACAATCGCAACAATAATGGTGTTGAGATTTGTTTGATTAAAGAAATTGTCTTGAATTATTAGCGCCGGACGTTCAAACGCGGGTCCCGAACCGCGCGGCTGACCAAAGTCCAGCCAGTAAATCTGTCCTCGACGGATTGTCATTCCATTTCACGCAGTTTTCTAGACGTATAGGCTTTAAGCACAGGATCTACAGAAGTATCGACTTGTTTACAAACTTTGTTGATACGCTGGATCATTGCTTTTTTGTCGAGATCCTCATTCAACTTCTTTACGCCCATCGCGAACACCGAGCTTCTTGAAACTTTTAGTTTTTTCGCAAGCCTTTCGCTGAGCTTGAACACCTCGTCTGAAACTGAAATTGCTGTTTTCATAATGCGAGTATAACTGCGGTTATACCCAAAATCAACCCATAAATTCCCCGATCAAACGATGAAAATGATGCGTTCCTCGTTCGCGGGTCGGTGAATAGCGGCCATGTGAATAGAACCGAGAGCGGATGCCTTTTTGGACGCTCTCGACCACGGCTTCGTCTTCCAATTCGACGCCATGCAGATCGGCTCCGGCGCCTTTGTCCATGAGCGATTCATCCCGTACATATGTCAAAAATTCGACCACGCTCTTTGACGGCGTGACGGGCCTGACAACATTCACCGATATTCCCCACGGGTAAAAGTTGAACATAATGTTAGGAAAAATAAACAAATACCGTGCGGCTATCTTGTCAGAACCGGGAGCGATAGCGACTGGGTTCCTCGCATCACTTTCAAATGCCCCACCCGCTACCGCAGGTTGTACTGACAACGCCGTCTGCAAACTCGAATACCGAAATATCTCAGTCGTATAGCTGCCATAATCAACAACCGCGTTCAGCGAATGATGCACATACGGAATATGAAAACCTTCCAGATAATTCTCGCAATACAGCGCCCAATGGGCATTGACCTCATACTCACGTCGTCCAGTCAATCGCAAGTTGTCGCCATCGTAATCGCCCTCCGAAAACCTCACAGCGCCATCACTTACGAATGCCTCAAACGTATCAACCGGATCAAGCGAAGCGAATATAAATCCCTGCCTCACGGAAAACGCCAATTCCCTCAGATCATCACTCTCACACGGAAAATTCTGTACGCCTTCAAACTCCGGCATCGACAAAAACTTGCCGTCGAGCGAAAAACGCCGTCCATGATACCCACAGCGGATCAGGTTGGCCTCACAAGGCTCTTCGACCAATATTTTTCCGCGATGCGTACAGACGTTTGAAATGCACGTCAAAGATTGACCGTTTTTTACCAGCAACACCGGTTCGTCCAAAAAACCAGGCAGGATCGTCAGCGGTTTGAGACCGGCAACCTCGTCCGTCTTGCCTAAAAAATGCCAGGTGCGGCTAAAAATCCTTTCTTTCGACAGCTCGAAATATCGCTCGTCCGTATAGAATTCGGAGGCGAGAGTCTTGGCTTTTCGGATATCCGAATCGATTTTGAAAATGGGCATAACATGCTCAGAGTTCGAACTTTAGCGAGCCCCTAAAAATGGAAAATCTGTTAACACAAAGTTCACAAAGTGAAGACACAAAGACCACAAAGTATTGATATTAAGTGATTTCTCTGTGTCCTCTGTGTCATAACTTTGTGCCCTTTGTGTCTAAATGATCTATTTTTAGGGAAGTCAGTCAGTTTGCCTTCAAATTTTAACGAGGACACAAGCTAAGCTTGAACTCTAGACTTTGTAAAGAAGATACGAGGGGCGTTTGTCATCTCGTTTAAATCCACGTCCGACCAGCCCGTTTGCAAAAGCTGTTTGAAACTCGCCGCGAATCCGCAATTGTTCGGCCAATGCCGCCGCCGGGTCGGATTCGACCAATGCGAGCCAATCGCTCATGATGTCGATCACGGCGTCCGGCTTATGTGAGTTGATGAATTTCTCACCGGCAGCCAATGCCCGCACCTTTGCGTCTTTCAGGTCCCACTCGGCAAACAAACGGTCACTCGCCAGGCCGATCTTTTCCTCGGTTTGAGCAGCTGTCGTGTAGTCTGTGCCGTAAAAATTTGGCTGATATTCGAAAACGGCCGCCCCGAGTTTTTCGAGATTAAAGTATGCGTTACGGGACTTTACCGGCTCGAAAGTCCATTTGATAAACTGCACACCTTCTGCTAAAGCTCGGACGCGCTGCGCCCATTTCAAACGCGCCCCAATTCCATGGCTCTGATATTCCGGCCGGACACCGGTCATGTGCGAATAGAAGGCCCTCTCTCCTCGCAAGAACGCGGGCACGCTCAGAACAAAGCCGGCCAGCCTCTCGCCGTCATACGCCCCGAGCACAAACCCGCCGGCATTTTTTGTCACGACAAAATGCCTGACCGGCGACAGTTCAACCTCGGGCAACGCGAAAACATCCCGCTGAAGCTGAACGCATTCGGCCAGGTCGTCAAGCGTCACGCATTCGCGAATTTCTATCTGTTTCTCCATCTAACTTGAGCAAAATGCTAACAAATCCAGTCGTTACGTGAAAGCCACGTAACGCGGAATCAAGACTATCTGGCGTTCCGTGGTTCATTCAGAAATCAGGAATGTGACCACGGAACAACACGGAACAACACGGAACAATTGATAGTTTCCGCGTTTTATCGGCTTTGCGCAGGAATCCAAGCTCGTCTGATTCATATTCCCGAAAAAATTACCCTTAACTTTTCCTTTCGGGATTTGTTATAATCAAGACGGTAGCACCTACCGCCGAATCCCGTCACCTCGGTAACGCAAGACAATGAACCCGCAGACTGATCTTGAAATAAAAGGAAGTTTTTTCGCGCACCCGTGCGCCGAGCTTATGGCGGAGATTGGCCAGGCACGGCTCAGCGGCAGTCTGCGTCTTTCGGACAAGGATAAGAAGAGCATTCTTTACTTCAAGAGCGGAAAAGTCGTTTTCGCCGTTTCGAATGCCCGTACGGCGAGGCTGTTCGACATCCTTTTGCGGCGAAATAAACTTACCAAAGAAGACCTCGGCCAGATCCCCGAATTCGCAAACGATCTGCAATTCGCGGCTTATCTCGAGGGGAAAGGTTTTCTGACAAAGCCGGAATGCGACCAGCTCTTTGCCGAGCAGATCGAGGGAATAATAATCGACATCCTCGCGTGGCCCTCGGGCGAGTGGACATTCAGCTCATTAGCGCGCATTCGCGACGGGTTGGCTTTCGATATCGACACTACGCGTCTTCTATTGGATTATGGGCGATGCGTACCGGTTGAGGCGATGCTCGGGCGGTTTCGCAGCCTCGACGAGAATTTTAGCCGATCCAGTTTACCGGAGCTCAGTTTTGTCCTAAAGCCCGAAGAAGCTTTCGTTCTGTCGCGCTCTAATGAAGGATATCTGTCGGCGTCGGGACTGGTCGGCGTCGCCGCGATGTCCGAGGCAACGGCACTCCATCTGATATATACATTATGGCTCGGCGGGCTGCTGACCAGGAATAACTGGCAGGCGGCCTTCTCGGCCGAAACGGTTGCGGCGATGAGAAACGCGAAGCTGGAATTAAAAACGGAGGCGACGCTGCGCCCCATCGCGATTCCCGGGCCTGTCGAAAATGTTGAGGAAACACCCCGAGAGATTCCTGTAAAAGATCCCGAGGTCGTCATCACTCTCGACGAATACCTCGAACGTGTGGACAATGCCGAGACGCATTACGATATCCTCGGCGTCGACGCCAAGGCGAGCGTTGATGAGCTAAAACAGGCGTATTTTGGGATGGCAAAAATGTTCCACCCGGATAAATATCACGCAACGGGCGGCCCGGTCCTGGCCCGTGTGCAGAATGCCTTTACCGAATTGGCCCGGGCCCATGAGACCCTGAAAACCCCCGAATCGCGCGAGGTTTACGATTACCGCATGCGTAAAGAACTGGCCGACCGTGAAAAGCGCCGGGCGGCTGGAAACGGCGGCGGCGCCGATTTGCAGACCGAACAGGCCGAGGAGAATTTTGAGCGCGGCTTTAGCCTTTTGATGGACGACGAGTTTGAGGCCGCTTTGCCGTTTCTTGCACGTGCCGCCCATTTCGCGCCAAAAAATGCACGGTATCGAGCGTATTACGGCAAGGCTTTATCAATCGACTCAAACCAGCGTCACAAAGCCGAATCCGAGATGCAGGCCGCGCTAAAGCTCGACCCGAATAACCCGACATTTCGCATCCTGCTCGCCGAATTTTTTATCCAGCACAACCTAATGAAGCGCGCCGAGGGTGAGCTAAACCGCCTGTTGGCCGTATTCCCCAGCAATCGCGAAGCCCGCGATCTGCTGGCGAGGATGAAGGATTGAGTTTGCACGGGAGTCTTTTGGTCTTTGGTCTTTGGTCTTTGGTCTTTGGTCTTGAGTCAGTGTGGACTAAAGACTCAAGACTCAAGACGCAAGGACTTGCCCTTTCCGACTTCGAACTCTTAAACTAAGAGACGTGAACAGCATTCTCGCCGAAACAACCGTAACCGACGAAAAACTGCTGCGAGTATCGGCCCAGATGGACGAATTCGAGGGTTATGAGGGTGTGCATGGCCGCCGGATCGCGGCGATTGCCGATGCGCTTGGAGCGGCGTTTAATCTCGCCTCGCGTGACCGTTTCTTTCTGCAGCAGTCTGCGCTTATTCATGATGTCGGCGAAATGTCGATGAACCGCGAATACATCCGCGCGCCCCGTGTTCTAACCGAAAGCGAACGGATCGACTTGCAGCGTCACCCGGTGATCGGCGAACAGGAAGCGGCGAAACTAGGGCTGCCCCGCGGCGTCCAGCTTATCGTCCGCTGGCATCACGAATGGTGGAACGGCGGCGGCTACCCTGACGGTCTCGATACCGAGCAAACACCGCTCGCGGCCAGGATCCTGCGGGTCGCCGACGCCTACGGCTCCCTCACCGCCGGCCGTCCGTTCCGCGCGGCGTGGCCCGATAACGTGGC
>JANPCJ010000069.1:0-5957 GCA_031430895.1 Chloracidobacterium sp.
CACGTTTTGAAAAATAAATCGTTTGTCAAAAGCCCGTTGGATATATGAACACGATGCAGCCCAATTTTATTCCACTCGATTTTGTCGAAGTTCCGCCGGAAGAACAGCAAGAGCGTTCAGAGCGTTTCTTTGACTTACTAAGTAAGCGTCGTACTGTGCGGGAATACTCGGATCGCGAAGTGCCGTTTAAGTTGATCGAAACGGCGATCGCGACTGCCGGAACGGCGCCGTCTGGTGCAAACATGCAGCCGTGGCGGTTTGTTGTGGTTCGGGATAAAGAGGTCAAGCGAAAGATTCGCGAAGCCGCCGAAAAGGAAGAGTATGAAAGCTATCACGGCCGGATGTCGGAAAAATGGCTACGTCGGCTCGCTCCGCTTGGGACTAATGAGGACAAGCCCTTTCTTGAGATCGCTCCGTATTTGATAGTCGTTTTTCGTATTAACTCGTTTGTCGAGGATGGCGAGACCGAGCCGACATATTATTCTCAGGAATCGGTCGGTATCGCGGTTGGAATGCTGCTCGCCGCGCTTCACAATATGGGACTCGCGACGCTGACTCACACGCCATCGCCGATGAAATTTCTTCAGGAAATTCTCGGAAGGCCAAAAAACGAAATTCCGTTTGTACTTATCCCGGTCGGATATCCCGCAGATGGCGCCAAGGTGCCGGATATCAGCAGAAAGCCCTTGAACGAGATTATGGAGACTATCTGACAAACAATCTAGACAAGAAAGTGGACGTCTCAGACCCGACTAACACCAGAACTTGTGGGAGACCGGTTGTATTATTCGATATCGGCGGAAGTCGTGTCCGTCGCCTTGTCGTATTTGAGCGTGACCTTTTCAATCTCGGTTAGATCCAGTTTGATCCATTCTTCGGTACCCGTGCCGTCGGACCATTCAACCATTAAATCCCAATTCGCACCCGTTAAGCGGGGATGGAATTTGACGTCCAACGAACTGCCGTTGGCCAATGTCCGTCCTTTCAAAATCTCATCTTCGGGTTTCCAGTCCGCGTCGCCTGTCGGTCCGACCGAAACCGCCTTTATGTCATAGCCGGTTTTGTTAACGAGCGTGAAATCGAGTTCAGGGTTTGATTTTCCGTCCGCTGTCGTCGCGGGTGTGCTGGCCGGCGTCGCGGGCTTATTGGCCGTTGTATTCGTCGTATTGGTTTTGTTGGTTGTCGCGGCGTTGTTGCCGGCGCTCGGCGCGCAGTTGAGCGAAAATAGCGCGATAGCTATCAAAAATATTATTTTTTTCATTCTAGTTTTCCTTTTTCTGATTTAGTGTTTAGAAAGGTTTGCCTTTCACCCGCTTTTTCGAATGTCCCATTATGGCGCGAACTCACTATTGCGGGCAAACCGCTGCGTATAGAAGAAACCCGAACTCCGCAACAGGCCTGAATAGAGCTTTTCAGGTAAAAGCCCGTTTGTCTTTCGGGGTTCAAACAGATTGTTTGTGAAATACAGGGCTTTATTCGTGCATTCGTGGCTGAAGCTTTTGCCACGAATGCACGAATTAAAAGTTTTTCAAAGAATCCAACTAAATATTAAACTCGGCAACGACCGGCGTGTGATCGGAGGGCCTTTCGCCGAAGCGCGGTTGTTTATCGATCCAGCAGCCGATGCATTTGTCCGCCAATGACGCAGACGTCCAGATATGGTCGATCCGCAGACCGCGGTTTCGCTGCCAGGCGCCGCTGCGAAAATCCCACCAGGAAAACTCCTGCAGACCCGGGTTTATTTTGCGAAAAACATCGACAAATCCCCATTGCTTTACATGATGTATCGCCGCCCGCTCGGACATTGAAAAATGCAGCTTTCCCTGAAAAACCGGCACACTCCAGACGTCAAGTTCTTCCGGCGCGACGTTAAAGTCGCCGCAGAGCAGAACGTCGTTATTTAGATCACAGCTCTCGTCAAAATAACGCCTCAGCCTCTGCAGCCAATCGAGTTTGAAAGTAAATTTATCGGTCCAAAGTTCGGTGCCGTTTGGAATGTATGTATTTACTATACGAATACCATTTACCGTCGCTGCGATCAGCCGTTTTGGCGATTCTCCGTCATCCTCGGGAAACCCCTTTTGAACATCCTTTATGTCGTTTTTTGAAAGAATCGCCACGCCGTTGTAAGACTTCTGGCCAGAGAACGCGACCTGGTATCCCGCGTCATTTATTTGAGCAGACGGAAAACCTTCGTCGACGCACTTCGTCTCTTGCAGGCAAAGCACGTCCGTTCCCGTCTCAGCCAGCCATGCGAGCATTTGTTCGAGACGGATGTTTATTGAGTTGACGTTCCAGGTGGCTATCTTCATTTAGTAGGGTTCTTTGAAAAACCTCCCATCCAACACGAAGCAAGAGAATCTCTCGCCTGGGGTTTTCAAAGGACTCTAGTAATTTTTATCACAAAATCCCCGCTGATGTATCTTTGCCCCGCCCCACGCGTGGTGGGGCAAGTGGGGCAAAATCAGAATAGGTTATACCTTTCGACGGGCATTTCCCGAATTCCGCTCCCAAAACACGCCGTCTGAAAAACCCTGTATCGAGCGGTCTTTCTCTGCCAGATCGAGACGTTTTTGGGCGATCAGGCAGTATTGCTCGTCCGATTCGATGGCGACAAAATCTCGCCCTAGTTTTTTGGCGGTCACGGCAGTTGTGCCGCTGCCCGCAAATGGATCGAGGATCAGATCGCCGGGATTGGTGCTCGCGAGAATGATCTTTGCCAACAGCTTTTCGGGTTTCTGCGTAGGATGATCGGTATTCTCAGGCATTGACCAAAACGGTACGCTGATGTCGGTCCAGATGTTCGACGGATGAGTATCGCGAAAATTACCGTTGGTCGCCGCGTTCCAGTCTTTGGGCTTACCGTTTTCCTTGTAAGGCGCAAGCACCTTCCGTCGGACTTTCACCGCGTCGAGGTTAAACGTAAATTCGTCAGATACCGTAAAAAACCAGATATCCTCCGCCGCATTCTTCCAATTCCGCTTCGCTCCCCGGCCTTTTTCGCGTTCCCATGTGATGCGGTTTTGGAGTTTAAAATACTTAGAGCCGACACGCTGGATCGCCGAGCTAGAACGCCAGTCGCCGCATATGTAGATCGACGCGGTCGGCGTCAAAAGCGGCAAGCACAGCATTAGCCAAGAATCGAGCCACGTCTCGTATTCGTCCGATGTTTTCTCGCGAAAGGTCTCTTTTCCAAAGGTTTTAGTCAGATTGTATGGCGGATCGGCAAAGAGAAGGTCAAAGCTTACCTCCGGCAGTTTTCGGACGATCTCAAAGGCATCTCCGTGAAGGATATTGTTTCGATAATCGATTACCAAACCCGCGCCTTTTGCTGTAATAACTTGACTTTTGAAACGGTCGGCCTCACATGCCTCAAGCGTTATGGTGCGGTTTCTCGGCGCCCTAACTGTAGGGGCTTTTCCTCCATGCCGTTCAAAATCGCTCATTACAAGTATTTCTTTAGAACTGATTCTTTCTGTGTCGGAATGATTGAAATCTCGTTTTCTAACATGGAGATTTTGGCTTCTATTTTCTCAATCTCCAACACTATTTTTTGTTGCTCGGAGATTGAGGGTAGTGGAATTTGAAAATCTTCTAATTGTGCTTTTGTAATCGCCTCTCTAGTAGAACTATTGTCCGAAAGCTCGAGCAATTCCGTCTTAAACTGATAACTTACCAAAATTTGCTGAACGTATTTAGGTAGTGCCTTTTCATTCGTTCTAATAATTGCTACGTGTTGGTTAACCCTGGCTGGTAAATACAATTTGTCTACAATGCAACACCTACAGACAGATGCTCCCGTTATGTTAAACAAAATATCATTTTCTTCGACCGTTACATTGTTTAATTTTTGGGCTTGCTCTTCATTAATAAAAGCAAGTCCTTTTTCAACAAAGGTGTTGTCATAAACATTCTGACTTCTAATCAAAGTTATTCCGCTTCTTTGATAAACACCTTCCCCGCCTAATGGGGTTGCCCCGCTGCCAATTTTGGTAGTAATTTCTTCTAGTCGAATTAAAGAGCTGTTTATAGTTTCTATAATCTCGCTTATTTCATTTATTGCTTTTTCCGTTCCCGCTTCTGCTTTCCTTACCATGCTTTCCAAAATTTCAATCGCCGCCATGATTTTTTCTTGAATGTCTTTCGGCGGAACCGGAATTTTGATTTTCTCTAAGTCCTCCGCGTAAACGTGAGGCTGTGCTAGACCTTTTTGGAGGTCATAAAGTCGAGGTTGCAGAAACGTCAAAAATGAAAAAATTAGTTTCGTGGAAATTTGATTTTCGTCTTTTGATTTGACTGTATTGCAATCCGAAGCAAAAATTGGCGTTTCAAAGTAATTAGCGAAACCTGCGTTAGCTCCTGAAGCACTAATAGTTATGATATTCCCATCCCGGTTTGATTCATTATGAAAATATGCAAAGTCTTTTCCGCCCGCAATTACAGGAATGCTTCCTTCGATTATTTTGTGTTTTGTAATCGACGTTCCTTTTTTTATTTCAGAAATATTGGTTAAATATTCCAGTTCATATTGTGTTTTCCAAATATCTTCAAATTTTACTTTTTTTTTAATGGCAAGCGATATATTTTTTTCAAAATCTACACGGTCAAAGGTGAACATATCAACCAAGTTTTGGCGAGAAATATTCTTAGATAGGTTTTGGTGTATGGGACTTTCAAAGTCCCCGTTGAAAGCTTGATAAATGTATGTGCTGGCTCTTCCGGGATTGTCGAAAACATCCGCGTCAAAGAGTTGTGTGCATTCGTCAATCGCTTTACCGCGCTGAACCGGATGAATGCCTTCGCTTCCGCGTCGGTTGCTGAATTCGTAACCGAGAAATTGTTTTTCTTCCTGCTTTTCACCGCTTTTGACTAAAACGATTCTTTGTCTATAGGCAAGGATGAAATAGAACAGTTTTTCGGTTTCGAGTTCGATTATTCTATTCCATTTTTCCGCTTCGTCTTTGGCGTTGATTTTCTTTTTATACTCGCGGTAAATTTCGTGATTTTCGACTGCTTGGTTCGGCTGTTTTTTGAGCAGAGTCGCGTAGTCGGCAATAGACAGCCCTTCCCAAACGTGGGCGACATATTTACTGAAAGACTTCTCAATGCCATTAATCGTTACATCTTTGGCATCAGCGACAGCTTTTTCAACTGACTTTCTGATGTTAATACTGTCGTAATTATTTCGGCGGCGTAGAAACAGCGTAACTGTGTTCGTTCCCGTTGCCATAAAGGTATTGCTTCCAAGTTCGGCAAACGCAATGATGTCGAAATATTGCAAAATTATCTCGCGTGCTTTGGTGTAAATTCCGGTGTTGCTCAAAATACTGCTTGGCAAAATAATACCCGCAATTCCACCGTCTTTGAGCAACTGTTTGGTACGTTCAATAAACAAACATTCGATTTCACTGCTTTGATCGGTCAGTTTGTCGTAAATCTCGAAATCTGCTTCGGTGTAATACTTTCTGGCGTTGTTTTTGAACGCGGAAACCGAGTACGGCGGATTTGAAACGCAGATGTCAAACTGCTTGTTTTCCTGAGGAAAATCCTTGTCGTATTTTTTCAAAAGGTCTTTGAAATCTTCGTTTTGCGAAAAACTTCCGAGGCCGTCACTATGAACGATCTTCGCTAAACCGTCGCCGTGTAGATAGCAACCAACCTTTCCAACCTTGACGAGGCGATAATCCTTTTCAACGCCATAGACGTAATGAAACGCCCAATCGAAATGATCTTCCTTCCAAGTTTTTATTTTTCGAGCCGTCCCATCAATAAAACCACTCGGATCGGTTTGATCAATAATGCGCTGAACTTCGTGCATACTTTCGGTGATAAAATGTCCGCTTCCGGCTGCGTAATCGATTATCGTCGGAAGCAAATTATTTGTTTCACCTTTTGTCAGTTTTTCTTGAACGAGTTTATCAATCGGAATGCTTTTGATGATAAATTGAGCAATCGGC
>JANPCJ010000070.1:0-11237 GCA_031430895.1 Chloracidobacterium sp.
CCAAGCAAGGGCGATACATTCAACTGGCATGTATCGCCCTTGCTTCGGCGCGGGCTTGTGCACTTGTGGGAAGAGAGTAACTCATATTACCTAATCTCGTTAAACAATTGCTAAATCAAGCATTTCAAGTGTGAATAAAAAAGTTCTTGTGTTTTGTCAGCTTATACAGTATAAATAGATGCGGTTAAAAACATTTCTTGCCGGGTCCGGCGTTAAACAATAGGAGAGTGTAATGAAGTTAAGCATCAATCTACGTGTGATCGTGTTAAGCATTTTATTATTAAGCTTGTCGATTCCGGCTGTATTTGGACAAGCCGTTTCGACAAATGGTCAGGATTCGGGCGTCGCGCTTCAGCGCGGTTTTCGCACGGGCTATTCGGACGGCTACATGGCCGGCTATCGAGACACAATAGACAGCGTCGCCAGAAATCACGTGCGACACGCCGAGTACGCGCGGGCCGACAGGGCATACAGCAAGGAATATGGTTATAAAGAAGATTATCGCGACGGTTATCAGCAGGGTTTCGAGTCTGGATACGACACCGGCTACGAGCGTCGTTCATTCGAGGCAAATCTGCCGTCGGGGTTGAAGAAGCGCGGTGTGATCGGCGTCAGAGATCAGACCGCCGATGCGACTTTGATCGCTCAGCATAGCGACAACGATTCCGGCACGATAAAAACCGATCAAAAGACGGAAACCAATGACCCGATAAATACGCCAGCTTATCAAACCGCTTATCAGCCGCAAGGCAACGCGATCATCATCATCCCTCGCGACATCGAGCTTATTCTTGAGCTGCAGGAAGATCTCAACACGGAACAGAGCCGCGAAGGCGAGAAATTTACGGCACGCGTCGTTTCGCCGTCTGAGATCGCGGGCGCGACGATCGAGGGCCGCGTGGCCAAGGTGCTCAAACCCGGTCGTATCAAGCGCCGCAGCGAACTGCTGCTTTCATTCGACCGCATTATCCTCACGGACAATCGATGGAGCAATTTCAATGCGTCGCTGGTTGAAGTGATGGCCGTCAAAGGCGATAACGTAAAACGCGTCGACAACGAGGGAACCGCAGTCGGCCAAAGCTCGCTCAAGGGCGACATTATTAAAGTTGGCGGCTCAACCGGGGCAGGCGCTTTGATCGGCGGCGTGGTCGGCGGACCGGTCGGCGTGGCCGTGGGCGCCGGAATAGGCGCGGCCTTCGGCGTTGGAGCCGTCGTCATCGAACGGGGTAAACACATTCGGCTCAACCGCAATCAGCAGCTGCGGATCAAGACGGCGTATGAGACGCAGATACGTTAGTTGTTGTCGGTGATCATGAATGGAAGTGTCAAAGCCGGGTATCTAGCCCGGCTTTTTCTATTCATCGCTTTTTGGGCGGATAAGTACCGCGGGCCGCTGAGCGCACTCGGTAGAGCCGCTCCGTAAAGCCGCCCTCACCGACAAACGCCTTTTCGAGGGCAGCGATCTGGCGATCAAGGAGGCTACAGGCGACGGTGATCAGGGCCAGGGCGCCGTTGGCGGCGATTTCGGAGTAGGTTGAGGCGGTGGCAGAGAGGACTGAGTGGACGTGGTGGACTGAGTGGACTCGGTGGACGGAGTGGACGAGTTTGATCGCTGGTGTCCACTATGTCCATCACGTCCACTCAGTCCATTTTCCTCTCTCCTAACCACTCTTGCCCATTCCGCCACATCGTCTGCCGTCTCCGGTCTGCTATTGATCAGAGCCGCTCGCCGGGCGTCGTCATGAGGCCACTGTGACAATCCGCGTTGCCGCAAGAAATCCTCATAGTCAAGTTTCAGTTCTTCGAGGCTTGCGCGGGCGACGCTGGTCAGCTTTAGCTCAAACTTTTTCGAGGTCCCGCTGGCCTGGCTGCCTTCGGCGATATTCTGCACTCCGCTTCTGGCCGCCTGCACCATCTGGTCGTGCGTTCGGCTGCGTTTATCAATATACCGGTCGCAGAATCGCACCGTTACGTCATAGGCAAGTTGCGCAACCTGAAAGCTTTTCAATTTTCGGTAACCGCCATGCGGCGGAATCAATTTCTCCGGCTTACTCATCCTTGTCCACCCAGTCCACAAAGTCCACCACACCCCCGCTTGTTTAAATTCCTGATCTTAGTTAAAATAGTGCTATAGTAACAGAAACTAGATTCGCAAAAAATAACACAATGAGCACAGGAACAGAATCGACCGCCGCTGCCGCCGGGCTTCGGGGAGTTGTTGCCGCGCAGAGCGCGATTGGGGACGTTAATGGCGACCTCGGTAAGCTGATTTACCAGGGTTATGATATTCACGATCTGGCTGAGAACTCGACGTTTGAGGAGGTTATTTTCCTTCTTTGGAACGGGCGGCTGCCGTCGAAGGTGGAACTTGAGGAATTGAGTTCCGAGATTCGGATGAACTACGAGGTTCCGGCGGAAGTGATCGCGATGATGAGGACGTATCCGACCGACGCCGATCCGATGGATGTTTTACGGACGGCGGTTTCCTCGCTCGATTTTTATGATAAGGATGGCCACGGGACAGATCGCGTACATGCGATGAACGCGGCGATTAAATTGACGGCCCAGATCGGGACGATCTCGGCGGCCTGGGACAGGATTCGGAATAGTAAGGAGATCGTTGCTCCCGAAAAATCGCTTGGTATCGCCGACAATTTTCTGTATATGCTTCGTGGCGAGCGTGCTGATGCGGATGAAGTACGGATATTTGACGTTTGTCTGATACTGCACGCCGATCATGAATTAAACGCTTCGACATTTACCACGCGGGTGGTAGCAGGCACTTTGGCGGATATGTATGGAGCTGTGACCGCCGGGATTGCGGCGCTGGCGGGGCCTTTGCATGGCGGGGCGAACACGAACGTCATGAAGATGCTCATCGAGATCGGCGACGTCGACAAGATAGATGCCTGGGTCGAAACCGCTCTCGAAGAAAAACGCAAGATCATGGGCATCGGTCACGCGGTTTATAAGACCGAAGACCCGAGGGCGACATGGCTGCGGAAATATTCGGGCCAAATGGCCGAGAAGAAGGGCGTTTCGAAATGGTTCGAGATGTCGCGGCGGATCGAGCAATTGATGCACGAGAAGAAAGCTATGTTTCCAAACGTCGATTTTTACTCGGCCTCGACGTATTATTTGATGGACATCCCGCTCGATTTATACACACCCATTTTCGCTGTCAGCCGTATCTCAGGCTGGACCGGCCACATCCTCGAACAATATGGCCATAACAAACTGATCCGGCCGCGTGCTGAATACATCGGTGCAAGGGATCTGAAGTATGTGCCGATCGGCGAACGATAAGCGATGAGCGCTCAGCGTTCAGCAAATTAGTAAGTAGCTGTCTGGAAGGCTCGCGTTGATTACGTGGGCCTTTATCTTTTGACTGATCGCTGACAGGCTGAGGGCTGATCGCTCCGCATGCCTTCGTAAGGACGGAATGTTTCTGATACAATTCCGTCAGTTCTTGATCCAAATCAGCAGCAATCGCGAAACGGACGCTCTTTGTAAGAATGTGTCCAGGGAGTTTTTAGCATGAAGCGCATTTTCAGTTTTGTATTGTTTTCCGTCTTTTGTATATCGGTCGTGGCCCAGGGGCCGCAGGCTAAGAAGCAAATCAGCGGTAGTGGAAACGGTGGTTCTCCAGTAAAGGCGTCGCAGCCGCTTAACGTGGAATATACGGAATCGATCATAAAGAATACGACCGAGAAATTTTTCCTGACCGAGATCGTGGATCACCTGCCGGCTTCTGCGACGGTGCCTTCGCCGGAGAAGATATTGGGTTATCCGGTCGGGACGCCGGACAAGCTGACGTATACAAAGGATCAGTACCGCTATTACCGCGAATTGGAAAGGACGAGCCCACGTGTGAAGACATTTATCGCGCCGGAAAAGAGCGAGCAGGGGCGCGATCAGATGTTGATAGCGGTTTCGGATGAGGCGAATCTGGCAAAGCTCACGCGGTATAAAGAGATAACGGCAAAACTCGGCGATCCGCGCGGGCTGACAGAGGAGCTGGCGCAGCAGCTTGTGAGCGAGGGCAAGGCGATTTATTGGGCTTCGGGGTCGATACATTCGACCGAGACTGGTTCGCCTGAGATGTTGATGGAGTTGGCCTACCGGCTGGCGGTATCCGACATGCCGATGATACAGGCGATACGAAAAAACGTCATCGTGCTGATCACGCCGACGCTTGAGGTCGATGGGCGCGACACGATGGTCGATCTTTATAATTACCGCAAGGCAAATCCCGGCAAACGTACGCCGGGGTTGATCTATTGGGGCAAATATGTCGCGCATGACAACAACCGCGATTCGATGGGAATGGCACTGGCTCTGACGCGAAATCAGATGTCGGCCTTTCTCGATTTTCACCCGACCGTTTTGCACGATTTGCACGAATCCGTGCCGTTCCTTTATGTCTCGACCGGCACCGGCCCCTACAATGCGTGGCTTGATCCGATTGTCGTCAGCGAATGGCAGGACCTTGCTCATACCGAGATCGAGGAAATGACAAAACGCGGTGTTCCGGGTGTGTGGACGCATGGTTTTTATGATGGCTGGGCACCGAACTATATGTTTTATGTGGCGAACGGGCATAACTCGATCGGGCGTTTTTATGAGACCTATGGCAACGGCGGCGCTGACACGCAGGACCGCGTTATCGGGCCGCAGTCAAATCGCGATTGGTTCCGGCCAAATCCGCCTCTTCCGCGTGTAAAATGGTCGCTTCGCAACAACGTAAATCTGCAGCAAAGCGCCATTATCATCGCCATGAATCATGTCGCCACTAATAAGGACAAGTTTCTCAATAACTTTTATCTCAAGAGTAAGCGGTCAGTTGCCAAGGCGAAAACTGAGGGCCCGGCGGCCTATATTCTGCCCGCTAACGAGACGCGACCGACCGAGGCCGCCGATCTGTTGAATCTACTCAAGCTGCAAGGCTGTGAAGTCCATCGTCTGGGCAAGGATGTCGAGGTAAAGGAAGGAAAATTCGCCGCCGGCAGTTATGTTGTCCGGATGGATCAGCCGTATTCACGGATGGCCGACATGCTGCTCGATACGCAGTATTATAATGTCAACGATCCGCGTCCGTATGACGACACCGGCTGGACACTCGGCCCGTTGCGAAATGTAAAAACGATCCGGGTAAAGGATGAAAAAATACTTGCAGCGGAGATGACCTTGATCAAGGGTCCCGTTAAGGTGAACGGCAAAGTAGAGGGAACAGGAACTGCCGGTTTCGTCGTCAATCATACGGCCGAGAGCGCGATTGCTCAGATGCGATACCGATTAAAGGACGTGAAGTTCTCGGCGGCAGAGGCGTCGTTTAAGATTGGGGAAAAGAGTTTCAACGCCGGTTCGTACATTATCAAAGCGGAAGGCAATCCTGCCGACCTAAACGCAAAATTAACCAGGGAAGCGACCGCTCTTGGTCTGACCGCAACGGCGGTGGACAAAATACCGGAAGTTGCAAATCATCCGGTCAGCGTACCACGCATCGCACTCGTTCATACGTGGCTGAATACGCAGGACGAGGGCTGGTACCGGATCGAGCTTGAGAAATTGGGCATACCGTTTGATTACGTCTCGGATCAGGTCATCGGACGGACGCCGAATCTCCGCTCAAAATGGGACGTGATAATCTTTGGCCCGATCCGCACGAGCGCTCAGAATATTGTTCGCGGAACGCCGACGTTTACCGAATCAGAAGCCGCGATCCCCTGGAAAAAATCGGACCTCACTCCGAATATGGGTCTTTCACCTGACCAGACCGATGACATTCGCGGCGGGCTGGGCATACAGGGCATCGCCAATTTACAGTCGTTTATCGAGGGCGGCGGGCTTTTTGTAACGGTTGCCGACAACGCTTCGCTTCCGATAGATTTTGGCATGGTGAGCGGCGTGTCGATCCAGGCTTCGACCACGCTGCAGGCCCGCGGCGCGGTGATGAATACGACGTTTGCCGACCGGCTGAGTCCGATCGCATACGGTTATGACGAAAATCTGGCCGTCTATTTTAATCAAACACCACTGTTGCAAGTTGGCGGCGGAGCAGCATTTGGCGGTGGCGGAGGCGGCCCGCTAGGAGCGCCAACCGGACGTCCGACCGGACGCGGCACCGCCACTGATGCTGATGTCCCGCAAGGTCGAAAACCGATGGAGCCTGCACCCGCCGGGCCGCCGCCGACCGTTCCCGGCGCGGCGCCAACGCAGCCGCCGCTTGAAATGCGTCCGCGAGTCGTGTTGAGATTTGCGGCGGAGAAAGATTTACTTGTCAGCGGAATGCTCGCCGGTGGAGCAGACCTCGCGGGCAAGGCGGCGGTCGTCGATGTGCCGGTCGGCAAAGGCCACGTCGTTATGTTCGCCAACAATCCGATGTGGCGGCATCAGACCCACGGCAGCTTTTCAATGCTGTTCAATGCAATATTGAATTATGACAACCTCGGCGCGGGCCGAAGAGCGGCGCCGACAACAACGCCGCCCGCGACGGATGAGGACGATCATTGATCTCAATCATTCAAACCGAAGGCGCCGTTTTGGCCGTTCTGAGTTAGAATTATTGTCATGAAGGATTACGTCGAACTGAGAAACGGGGGCTATTATATCGCCGGTAAACGAGTATCGCTTGACTCGCTGGTTTATGCGTTCAGAGACGGCGAGTCACCTGAATGTATTCGTCAATCGTTTTCTACTCTAACGCTTGAGGAAGTGTATGGCGGAATCGCATTCTATTTGGCTAACCGCGAGGAAGTAGACCAACTAATTCTCCAAGACGAGATCGCGTTTGAGAATGAACGCCGCGCTCAGCAGGCGGCTGACCCGGAGTGGTATGCCCGGATGGATGCTGCCAGGGCCGAAATGCTGGTGTCCACGAAATGACGCCGAAATTTCAAGCCGATGCCGACCTAAAAGGCGCGATTGCACGGGCAATTCGGCGGAGGATTCCAGAGATCGATTTTCGAACAGCGACGGAAGCCGATCTGGAAGGTGTACCCGATGATCAGGTTCTGGCAAGGGCGGCGAGCGAGGACAGGATACTTGTCACGCATGACCGGAAGACGATGCCCATACATTTCGCGGAGTTTATACAGAACCAGACCTCCCCTGGAGTACTAATACTGTCGAAGAAAGTGAGTATTGCCGTTGCAATTGACGAGATAGTCCTCATCTGGGCCGCGTCATCCGCTGACGAATATACAAATCTTATCCAAAGGATTCCGTTGTGAAGTTTCGTCGCGTGAGCGTGAAACAAGTGAGGCGTCGATCCCGTACAACTTTTAACAAAGTCTATTTAATACCGGAGAGTTGAAATGAAAGTTTTTCTGCAGTCCCTCGCATTCTTATTTATCGTTATAGTAATCGGCAACACGGTGATCGTTGCCCAGGAAGTTATGAAAGCACCAGTTGCTAAGAAAGAGCCGAAGGTACTTAAGATTCACGGTTATGAGATAACCGACAACTACGCATGGATGCGTGATCGGAATGAGAAGAAGGACCCGGCGATAATCGAGTATTTGACGGCTGAGAATGCTTATACCGAGTCGTTTATGGGCCAGCACAAAGGGTTTGCGGATGCTCTTTATAAGGAAATGCTTGGGCGAATCAAACAGACCGATCTGAGCGTGCCGGTCAGGATGGGCGATCATTGGTATTTTAACAAGACCGAGGAAGGCAAACAGTATCCGACCTATTTGCGAAGTAAAGCGAAGGACGGCACCGGTGCCGAGGTTTTGCTTGATCAGAATGAGATGGCGAAAGGTTTTAAATATTTCGCCTTTGGCGCTTTCGAGCCGAGTGATGACGGCAATATGCTGGCCTTTTCCACCGACACGACGGGTTATCGACAGTACACGCTTCAGATAAAGGATTTGAAAACGGGAAAGATGCTGGTGGACAAGATCGACAGGGTGACCTCGATCGAGTGGACGCCGGACGGCAAGTATCTGTTCTATTCTCAGGAAGACCCTGTTTCAAAACGCGACGACAAGGTCTTTCGGCACACGGTCGGGACGACCGGTAAAGACGATTTGATTTATGAAGAGAAAGACGTTTTGTTCGGAACGGGCATCGGGCGTTCGCGCGATAAGAAGATGTTCTTTTTGAGTTCTGGTGCGGCGACGATGAATGAGGTGCGTTACCTGAGGGCCGACACGCCGCTTGGAGAATGGAAGGTGATTAGCCCAAGACGCGAGAATCATGAGTATTCGGCGACCTATAATAATGGCGAGTTTTATATCGTGACGAATAAGGACGCTGAGAATTTTAAGGTTGTAAAAGCACCCGCAAGTGATCCCGGTGAGAAGAGCTGGACGGATTTCATAGCTCACAACCCGGCGATCAAGGTCGATAACATCAGCTTCTTTAAAGATTACGCGGTCGTTTCCGAGGTCGAGAACGGGCTTGAATATCTAAAGGTGATGGATATGAAAACCCGCCGTGCTTCCACTCGTATCGCGACGCCGGAAGATGTCTATACGATGGGGCTTTCGAACAATCCGGAATACGATACGCCGATCATTCGCTACAACTATGCGTCGATGATCACGCCGAACACGACTTTTGAGTACGATTTTCGCAGCCGTGGCAGCCAAGCGATCAAGGTGCAGGAAATTCCGAGCGGTCACGACAAGAATAATTACGAGACGACCCGTGTCTGGGCGGCGGCGCGCGACGGCGTCAAGGTCCCGGTCTCGATCATCATGAAAAAAGGCACGAAGCTCGACGGCAAATCGCCGATGCTGCTTTATGCGTATGGATCGTACGGAGCGTCGATGACGCCGAATTTTTCGACATCGCGTTTGAGCCTCGTGGATCGCGGGATGATCTACGCCATCGCTCATATTCGCGGCGGCAGCGAGCTTGGCGAGAAATGGCGGCAGGACGGCAGGATGTTCAAGAAGATGAACACCTTTAACGATTTCGTCGATTCGGCAAAATGGCTGATCTCAAATAAATACACATCGCCCGACCGGCTGGTCATACAGGGCGGTTCGGCCGGCGGTTTGCTGATGGGAGCGGTCGTCAACCAATCGCCCGAGACCTTTAAGGCGGCGATCGCACAGGTGCCGTTTGTCGATGTGATGAACACGATGCTCGACGCCGATCTGCCGCTGACCACCGGCGAATGGATCGAGTGGGGCAATCCGAACGAGAAGAAGGCGTGGGATTACATGATCACGTATTCGCCCTACGAAAACGTCAAGCCGCAGAATTATCCGAATATGCTCGTCGAAGTTTCGCTCAACGACAGCCAGGTGCCGTATTGGGAAGGCGCGAAGTGGGCGGCGAAAGTTCGCGACGTAAAAACCGGCGACGGCGTGATCATGCTAAAAACAAACATGGGAGCCGGCCACGGCGGTGCCTCCGGCCGCTACGACCGCCTGAAAGAGGTTGCGTTCGAGTATTCGTATGCTCTGACCCAGGTTGGGATAACCAAATAGGAAAGGTAATTGCAAATAAAGGCGGTGCCGGGAAGAGTCGGCACCGCCTTTTTTATTCGGATACACGTCGATTCGCCTAGTAGTAAAGCCTGACCCATCTGGACAATCGAATTCCGTCATTTGAATAGTAACGTCTGACGAGACGATAGCGGCGGTTGCCGACCTGAGTTCGTCGATACTGGCCGTAATTCCTGTATCCGTAAGAGTTCTTCTTACGCGATTTGCCGTTGTGTTTGCCGGGCTGCGAGACAGCACCGTTTTTAATGGTAGTTCCGCTGTTAAAAGGTTCACCCCCGTTGTAGGCCGAAGCCGCGTTGCCGACGGCCGGCAGCCAGAAAAGTGTTGTCGCTGCCAACATCGCAAAAATAACTAATTTTCTCTTCATAATATTCTCTCCCCGCGCCTAATTAAGGCACACATTGCACTTTACCGTCACACAAACTATTTGTCGGTATGCTTGCGCACAATAGCGGATAGTTTTCGAGCGCTACAAGAACTTTATTCCAATCCCTGGAAATTGTCTGATAGCGAACATTCAATGCAATATCTTTTTCGTATAGTAAGGGAATGATGTCGCCGGATGTTAACGTCGTCGAGAAGCCGAACTGCCCCCTACACGTTTTACCGCGTGTATTAAATCAGCGTTTGCGTTCAATTGTGAATAATCGGACGAATCGGCGCAATGTTAATTGGAAATCATGGGCGATTAGTAATATACGTCGTCTGATCAATAAATAATTCCAGGCTTTGTGGAGTTCAATAGCCGATACTCGCACTCGACTTATAGTGCGGTATAAACCTTAACTCGTGAATTTGACCTCCGTCAAAATATCGCACCAATCAGGAGAATAAAATGACAATAAAAAAAATGTTTGGTAGCTTTTTGGCGACAGCGATTATAGCTGTCTCAGCGTTCGGACAAAATACTACAGTAATCGTTACGGGCAATACTGCCGCCGGTGAAAATCAACCGGGTTGGCTGTTTAATCGTGATAGTACAGGAGCCTTTTCGTTCAATTTGGGTAACGCAAGCATCGGCTTTGGCAGTTTGTATGTAGGGCCGATCAGTTCCACGCCTTCGGACAAATTTGTCGGTGAAAATTTTATCAATACGGCGATTGCCAATGTTGACAGTATTTCGTATGATTTCAAGATAGGCAGTGGCGGAACTGTTGCCGACGCAGATCAATTCTACATGAACGTCTATGCTAATTTCGGCGTATCAGATGACCTAAAATTCTATGATTGTAGATACAATGTAATTCCGGCTGCTGGTTCGACCACAAATTTCACAACTGTTACGTTCGATCCGACGCTGGCATATGACGTCACAACTCGAACTACGTCACCGTTTCCTTGCCCGGCGATACCGGCAAATATGGACCTTGCAAGCCCGGGTTCAAATTTTCGTGCTTTTGCCATCAACGTCGGAGATTCGTCTAATAGTGATGTAGGGCTGAACGGCTTCTACGATAAAGTCGTCGTTTCTACAACTGGTGGCTCTACCACGTTTGATTTCGAGCCGGTGTTAACGCCGACTAATAAGAATCAATGCAAAAATGGCGGTTGGATGACTTTCAATACGCCGGTATTTAAGAACCAGGGCGACTGTATTCAGTACGTCAACACCGGAAGGTAAATTTCGAGTTTACTTTGTTCCAGTTGAGCGGGTGGCACGGGCCGCCCGCTTTTTTTTTTTCGGTCGTTACAACCGCCGGTTGTGCAATAGTGGGTCAATTTGATAATTTCTCTTGCCGTCTCCCGACTCCAGCACCTCAACTGTTTCGTCGT
>JANPCJ010000071.1:0-11360 GCA_031430895.1 Chloracidobacterium sp.
TTTTTTTCATCGCCGCAATCTGCATTTCGATAGGTTCTTTGGCCCTACCCGTTAATGCCCAGTTCAAGCGTGTTCCGATTGTAGATGCTGTACGGAATCCGCGTCCGATCGTTCGAACTGCTCCCGTACGCCGAATAGTCAGCGTAAGGCGCGTCGATACGAAGGTAATTACTCGGACCGAACGTGTGCGGGTAAATAATCTCACCGTGTCCACCGAAAAAGGAGCAAAGGTCACCCTTGAATTAAAGGCCCCGAAACCAGTCACAATCGAGAAAATCGCCGATGCCAAGGGCAGCGCTATCTTTGAGGACCTCAAACCCGGTGTTTATAAAGTTCTGGCGTCGAAAGATGACTTCGAAACGGCGGAGGCAGACAAGGTGACGATCAGCGCTCAGAAAGCCCACGGGCTGGCCATGGATCTAAAGGCGGTTACCTACAATCTCAAGATTCAGACCAATCTGACCGGAGGCGAAATTTTGTTTGCTCAGGCCATTCAAAAGGGCAAGGACGCTTCGGGAGCGATTATTTCCGAGCAACTTGGCAACTATTGTGTCGTCAAAGTCCAGCCAAACGGCGAGGCGGTTATTACCGAGTTGAAAAAAGGATATTACGATATCGATATCCGGCCCGAAGCTCTCGAATTTGATAAACGAGAAACCGGAATCAACATCCCCGAAGATATCGACCAGGTCGACGGAAACACTACGGGCGAGCTAAAGACATTTCAGATCGACCTGGAAAAAAAGCTGAGCACCGAGGCATTCACAACCTCATGGATAACCGCTGACTGGGAAATGCCTGCCGCGTGGCGGCTCGAAAAGGGCCTAAAGGTCAGATCGGACGGTATCGGGCTACCCCGTAACGAGCGGTATCGCAACTATGTGAATTTCGAGATGATAGCGAATGTAAAGTTGCCCGACGAATCCACCGCCGGATTCGTTTTGCGGGCCGAGGATTTCAAGAATTACTACTTGCTGCAAATATCCGGCTCGCGTGCCCAAAATCCGAATACCGCGACGCTTTCCTCGGTCAAAAACGGCACTATGCAGTTTATAAATTCGGCAACCACCGTCGCTTTTGCCAAAACCCTCTCGGCCGACAGTGGTTTCCGAATACTCGTAAAGGGCGATCAGGCCGGCTTTACAATCTGGATCGAAGACAGCACCACGGGCAAAACCCATGCCGTCGGTCAGCTCAAAGACCCCTACAAAACATACCAAAAAGGCGCCATCGGAATCGCCGGCATCCTGAAATCGAATTTTGAGGTCAACTATTTTGAGGTTTGTACGCCTGCGTGCTCGAAATAGGAATTCGATTTGATTTCGGGGCGTAAAATTCTCTTCTCTGTGTCCTCTGCGTCTTCGCTTTATGTACTTTGTATTAAACCCAGACTAATCATCAGAAGAAGTATGGTTAATTTCTTCCTTTTCTTCTTTGCGGTTTCTTTGCGGACTTTGCGGCTTTGCGTGAAAAACAGCCTGTTTCACGTAAAATCGCCAAGAACGCAGAGGAAGAAAAGTAGAAAAGAACTCTATCGCGTAATCTGGATTAAAAACGCTTTTTTTTCAACACTAAGGACAAAGAGTGGGAACAAAATCAGAACGCTGCCAGAATTTGTATCGTAGTATTTTCCGCGCTAAACTTAATTTCCCAAACCGGTTAACAATATTGGTGCGCCAAAACCGCGGTCATGAGAGAATGCTTAAAATGCAGGCACTGTTACGATGACGATGTCGAGGTCTGTCCGCTCGACAACAGCGGTGTCGTCCACACGATCGCCGGCAGCACTACTATCAGCGGCCGATACATCCTCGAAAGCCGTCTTGGCCAGGGCGGAATGGGCATCGTCTTTCGGGCCAAACACAAATTTCTCAAGTCCGCCCACGCGGTAAAAATAATTCTTCCGAGCCTCGTCAACGACGACAAAGATCTGCTCGTGCGCTTTAACCAGGAAGCGGTCCTCGCCGCGTCGATCGATCATCCAAATGTCATCAGAGTCACGGATTTTGGTGTCGAAAACGACATTATGCCCTTTTTGGTGATGGAGTTTATCGATGGCATCCCGCTGTCAAACTATCTGATCGAAGACAAACCGCTAGCGCTAAGAGACGCACTGAGCCTTTTTATACCGGTCGCCGAGGGCGTCGCCCAAGCCCACACAAAGGGCATCGTTCATCGCGATCTTAAACCGCAAAACATAATGGTGCAGAAAGACCTGCCGATGCGAAAGGCGGTAAAGGTTCTGGATTTTGGCCTGGCCAAGATCAAATCCGCCGATTCCTACCCCTCGCTCATTCAAGCCAAAACGATGAGCATCGTCGGCTCGCCGCCCTATATGTCCCCGGAGCAATGGTCGGGCGAGGGCGTCGATCATCGTACCGACATCTACGCGCTGGCCGTCATTCTTTACCAGATGCTGACCGGTCATTTGCCGTTCCAGGCCGATTCGATGCCTGCGATGATGTATCAACATCTCACCGTCGCACCGCCGACCGCCGAATCGTGGGGAGTCAAACTCTTGCCCGGATTAGAGGCCGTCGTTCAAAAAGCCCTGCAAAAAGACCCGCAGAACCGCTACGATTCGATGGATGAGATGCTGGCCGATTTGGAAAAGGCTATCGGACCTCAGGGAAATCGCGGAATGACCGGAGCGGAGACGGAATACATGATTCCACGCGCCTCGATTGAAGCGGCTATACCAACGTCAGAGGTGAGCAAATCTCGCCTTTCTGATTCGCAAAAGGAGAGATTTTATTCGTATTTTGATTCGCAGGAAAGGCCCGTGACCATCGACGACCCGAAGCTCGCCCGGGAATTCCTCGATGCCCAGGATAGGATCGAGTCCGCCAAGACCGAGGCAATTAACGCCGACCTTCTCGTTCAGGAACTGGTCGACGCCCAAAAACACGCCCAGGAAGCTCAGGACAAGGCCACCCAGGCCAAGGAGCGCATCGAGGCTGACGTTCGCCGCAAAGTCGAAGCCGAGATGAAACGGCTGGCCGTCGAGGACCACGCAAAACGCGAGGCTGAGGCCGGACGGCTGGCGCAGGAAGTCGAGGCGCGGAGGGCGGCTGAAGAACGTGCTAATTACCTTGCTCAAGCGGCGCTCGAAGCTCAGCAATTAGCCGAAAGCGAACGGAAGAAACGCCAGGAGGAGGCCCAGCAGCGTGAATTGCAGCAGGGCGTTCGCGAAAAGGCCGAGGTCGAGGCCCGGCAATTAACGGAGCAGGTCACCGAGGCCAGAAAGCAGTACGAAGACGCAAAAAATGAAGCGGCACGCGAGGCACAGTTCCGGGCCCAGCTCGAGCTGAAACAAAAGAAGATTGAGGACGAGATTCAAATCCTCACCTACAACGAGGCCGAACAGCGAAAGCTGGTCGAGGCGAGCGCAAAGAAATATATTGAAGAACAGGCCGCCCGATTTGAGACCGAGGCCAAGCAGGCCCGGCACCGTCTCGACGAGGCAAAAGTGCTAATCGATCAGGAGGCCGAAAAACGCGAAGAGGCCGAGGTCGCCCGCGTTCAGGCCGAGAAAGAGGCCGAGCGGCTCTCGCAGGAAATTGTCGCCGTCCAACGGCAAATGGAGGAAATGCAGCAGCATATAACCTCCAGTAGCCAGTCTTCCCTTCCGGGCATCTCACACGCATCGATGCCCCACGGCGGCGGAAGCCTGACACCGCTCACGGGTCAATCCGCAAGCGAAATTCCGTCCATGTTTCGGAACACGAGCGAGACAAACCGGAAGCCCATTGTGGCCGCCGGAATCGGCGTCGTCCTGTTGTTTCTTTTAGTAGGCGGTGGCATCGGTCTGTATTTTGCTTTCGGCCGCCCGGCGACCCCGCCAAAACCTCCAAACGGAAATACTCAACCCGGTAACGACTCCGGCCCGACGAATCCGGTGCCTCCAATACCACGGACCTCGGTTCTGATCCAGGGCGGCACGTTCCAAATGGGCCGCGATGACATCGTGGACAAGAAAGACGACTGGGGAAACCAGTTTCCAGCCCATCCGGAGACGGTCAAATCGTTCAACATGGACATACACGAAACGACGAATGGCCAATATTCCGAATTTGTTAAAGAGGCGCCAGATCGAGCACCCTCGTACTGGACCGATGGCCAGCCACCCGTCGGCCAGGAAAATCTTCCGGTGACAAAGGTTTCGCTCAGCGACGCGCAGGCCTACGCGGCGTGGATATCAAAGCGTGAAAACAAGAAATGCCGCCTGCCAACGGAAATCGAATGGGAATACGCGGCACGAAATGGAGCGCTTGCCACCTCGTACCCTTGGGGAGGTGATTGGCAGCCCGATAGCGCTAAACTTGACGGTCGCGAGACCACCGTCGGAACATCGCGAGATGTGACCCAGGTCGGCGGTCTTAAAGATATGCTGGGAAATGTGTCCGAGTGGACATCCTCGACATATTCACTGTATAAAGGACATCCAAGCGGGCTTCAGATGGACAAAAAATACTTTGTAGTTCGAGGCCTGAGTTTCGAAACACCTAAGGAACTCTTTACGAAACCTCAACTCCTACTCACATTCCGAAATTCTTCACCCGAAAATGGTGAGTACTCGTTTCTCGGCTTCCGCCTTGTGTGTGAAGAATAGGGACGGCAAGACCGCTTCCTATCAGAAAAGGTGAATTCTTGGTCACAGAAGAGCGGGGGCAAGCCCGCCTTCCTGACTGTCCTTTAGTTTCTTGATTTCTGTTTTGCTGACTTGACCGTTAATCAAGTTGGAAAAAAACCTCCGGAGCCAACATCGGATAGTCAGGAAGGCGGGCTTGCCCCCGCTCTTTTTGGGATAAGGTTCTAGTCAATTCCCGCCGATATTTCCGCCGGGGTCGCGTCCGGATTCCAGATCTGCGGCATGTCGATTTCTTCGTCTACAATTCCGGTTTCGAGAGCAAAACTCAGAACTTCGTCGATATAATCTACAAGATGTATGGTCAGGTCGTCACGGACTTCTTCCGGAATATCGACCAGATCTTTTTCATTTTCCTTAGACAGGATCAGTGTTTTTAGACCGAATCGGTGAGCTGCCAACAGTTTCTCTTTTACGCCGCCGATCGGCAATATCTTGCCGCGGAGCGTTATTTCGCCCGTCATTGCCACATCGTGCCGTGCCGGTTTTCCCGTCATGGCTGAAACCATTGCGGTCGCCATGGTGATGCCGGCGCTTGGGCCATCCTTCGGGATCGCTCCTTCGGGTACGTGAATGTGAAGGTCTTTCTCGCGAAATATCGCCGGGTCAATGCCGAGGTCCTCGGCCCTCGTCCTTACGCAGGTTAGAGCGGCCTTGGCCGATTCCTGCATCACCTCGCCGAGCTTTCCGGTCAACGTCACTTCGCCTTTGCCTTTTACGAGCGTCGCCTCGACTTGCAATACGTCACCGCCGACTTCTGTCCAGGCCAGGCCGTTCACAAGGCCGATCTCGCTCTTGCGGGCAATGTCCTGTTTGCGGAATCGGATCGTTCCAAGCAGTTCCTGAACCTTTTCGGCATTGATGATTACACGGAAATCGGCCTTGTCATCCGACGCGACAAATTTCCTCGCGATCTTTCTCAAACACGAGCCAATCTCGCGTTCAAGATTGCGAACGCCGGCCTCGCGGGTGTAATGTCTTATCGTTTCCAAAATGCCGTCATCGGTAAACACGACGCTTTCGGGATTGATGCCGTTGCTCTCGCACTGTTTCGGGATAAGATGCTGTTTTGCGATCTCGACCTTTTCACGCTCGGTGTAGCCCGACAAACTCAAAATCTCAAGCCGGTCAAGCAAGGCTGGAGGCACGGTGTGCAGCACGTTAGCCGTCGCGATAAAGAAAACGTGTGACAGGTCGTAATCGACATCGAGATAATGGTCGCGAAACGTATTGTTTTGTTCGGGGTCGAGAACTTCCAGTAAAGCCGCGCTCGGGTCGCCGCGATAGTCGCGTCCGAGTTTATCGACCTCGTCTAACAGAATCACAGGATTTGTCGTGCCGGCGCGCTTCATCAACTGGACGATCTGTCCGGGCATCGAGCCGATATATGTCCGCCGGTGGCCGCGAATTTCCGCCTCGTCATGTACGCCGCCGAGAGCGAGCCGTACAAATTTGCGCCCGGTCGCATTGGCGATCGACTTCCCTAACGAAGTCTTGCCAACACCCGGAGCACCCACAAAACATAGGATCGTGCCTTTAGGATTTTTAACAAGCTGGCGAACCGCCAAAAACTCCAGAATGCGTTCCTTGATCTTTTCAAGCCCATAATGGTCCTCGTTCAAAGTCTTTTCCGCCTGCCCAAGGTCCTCGACCTCCTCCGACCTCGCGTGCCAGGGCACATTTATCAGCCAATCGAGATATGTCCTTGCCACCGTTCCCTCAGCCGACATCGGCGGCATGGCTTCGAGCCGTGCAAATTCCTGCATCGCCTTGTCCGTCGCCTCTTCGGTCATCTTGGCTTCGACGATCTTCTTTTTCAGGTCTTCCAACTCTGCCTTTTCGTCCTTGCGGCCTAGTTCCTTATGAATAGCCTTAATCTGCTCGTTCAGATAGTATTCGCGCTGGTGCTTATCCATCGCTTTTTTGGTGCGCGAATGGATATTGCGGTCAAGCTGGCGTTTCTCGATCTCGCCTTCGAGCACTTCGATCAGCTTTTGCAGCCGCTCCGACACCGAAACCGTCTCAAGCAACTGCTGCTTCTCTTCCACTCCGATGCGCAAATGCGAAGACATCGAATCGGCGATCTGCGCCGCCGAAATCCCGCGGAGCGAGGCGTGCAGCGCATCCGTATATGCATCCGGCGAAACACGCAAAAATTGCTCGACAAGCGAATGTATCTTTTGCAGCAAACCATCGGTGCGATAACCCGATTCATCTGTGGCGACCACGCGCCGCACATGCGCGTGAAACATCCCTTCCCCGTCCTGATCGACCCTCACCATTCGCCCGCGCTCGCGGCCCTCTACGACGACCTTTATCTGTCCATTCTCCTGCCGCTGCGCCTGCAATATCCGTCCAAGCGTTCCGACCGTGTAAATCTGATCGGCCCGCGGCTCATCGATCGTCGCGTCATGCTGCGTCGCCAAAAATATCTGCCGCTCCCCCGCCATCGCCTGCTCAAGCGCCGCAACGGACGAAGGTCGTCCGATCTTAAACGCTACTTTTGTGTACGGGAAGATAACTACATCACGAATAGGAACCATCGGAAAACGCTCAATATCCGATGGCATTTGATCTGTAAATTCTTGCATATTTCAGGGAAAAATCTGTTGAATACCGACAAACTCGCTTGCTGAATTATCTGGATTAACTCTATTTACGCAAAATGATGACGCAAAAGCAATAGTAATTCGTCACCGAGAACAGGAAATTTCAGAATGGCGAATTATGCTTGTATTAAAGAGCGATTAGGGCGGGGATTTTAGAAAGTAATTGAAATACGAGAAGTGTCAGTACCACCTGCGGTAGCGGGTGGTACTCACTGACGTTTTCAAGGACAAAATTCCTACGCTGCTTCCTCGGTGCGTTGGACGATCTCGAAGACCGGCGCCTTTCGCTCGATCATTTCGCGGGTGATGACGATTTCCTTGACCTTTTTTTCCGAAGGCAGATGATACATCGACTCAAGCAGTATCTCTTCGAGGATCATCATGAGGCCGCGGGCTCCGACCTTTCGTTTGTGAGCCTCGTGGGCAATTGCCGAGAGCGATCCTTCAGTAAATTTGAGACTGATGTTATCAAACTCGAATTTACGTTGATATTGTTTTATAAGAGCATTTTTCGGCTCGGTAAGGATCGAGATCAGGGCGCTCACGTCGAGTTCGCGCAGGATTCCGAGGACAGGCAGGCGACCGACGAATTCGGGGATCAGGCCGTAATGGATCAGGTCCTGGGGCTCAAGCTTATTTATCGAATCGATGTGGCGCTGTCTGTTAGTCTTGACATCGGCCTGGAAGCCGAGCGATTTGTTGCGAAAACGCCTTTCGACGACCTTTTCGAGACCGTTGAACGCACCGCCGCAGATAAACAGGATGTTCGTCGTATCAAGCTGCTGAAAATCCTGTTGGGGATGTTTGCGTCCTCCTCCTGCCGTCGGAATATTCGCAATCGTCCCCTCCAAAATTTTCAAAAGCGCCTGTTGAACGCCTTCGCCCGACACGTCACGCGTGATTGACGGGTTATCGTCTTTGCGGCAAATCTTGTCGATCTCGTCGATATAGATAATTCCCTGCTGAGCCTTCTCGATCTCGCCGCCGGCCGATTGAAGCAGCCTCAGCAGTATGTTCTCGACATCTTCGCCGACATACCCGGCTTCGGTGAGGCTCGTGGCATCGACTATGCAGAATGGGACGGCCAACACACGTGCGAGCGTTTGAGCAAGCAGCGTTTTCCCTGTTCCGGTCGGCCCGATGAGCAGAATGTTGGATTTCTGAAGTTCGATCTCGCCACGTCGTTTCGACATTTCAAGCCGCTTGTAGTGCTGATAAACCGCAACAGACAAACGTTTTTTCGATTCGTCCTGGCCTATCACATATTCGTCTAAAAAGGATTTAATCTCGTGCGGCTTTGGCAGATTTGTCCGAACCGTCGTCGTCGTCTGCTCATCGTCATTGATGATCTCGTTACAGATGTCGATGCACTCGTTGCATACATAAACGCCGGGACCGGCAATCAATTTGCGGACGTCATTCTGCGATTTACCACAGAATGAACAGGTCAAAAGCTCTTCGGGGCGATGAAATTGGGGCATACCTTTCAGTTGTCGGTTATCGGTTGTCAGTTCTCGGAGTTTTTATTATCTGCCAATGATTTCCGAAGAGACCGTGTAAGTCCATTGAGCATGCGGCCGACTTCGGGTCAGTCCGAACATTTCAGCCTTAGGAAACGATTCGGTCAGCAAATAGGTGTTAGTAACAAGCTACATTGCTTTTTGCCAAACGACGAGCTCTCGATAACTTTGTCCGGACATCTAACTTTCTCTTCGGCCGACAACCGGCAACTGACAACCGACAACTACTTCTCACGGTGCTCTATAACCTCGTCTATCAATCCGTATACTTTGGCCTCCGCCGCCGTCAGAATCTTGTCGCGTTCGACGTCGAGTTCTATCTGCTCGTAAGACTGGCCGGTGTGATGGGCGAGCAGACGCGAGATCATTTCACGCATACGTAAGATCTCCTCCGCCATAAGGCGCACATCCGTCGCCTGCCCTGAAGCCCCGCCCGAAGGCTGATGAATCAGGACCCGCGAATGCGGCAGGGCGAATCGCTTGCCTTTCGTTCCGCCGGCAAGTAAAAACGCTCCCATCGAGGCGCATTGGCCGATGCAGATCGTCGTCACGTCGTTTTTGATAAACTGCATCGTGTCATAGATCGCCATCCCCGCCGTAATAGATCCACCCGGACTGTTAATATAGAGATTGATGTCGCGTTCGGGGTCTTCAGCTTCAAGGAAAAGCAACTGAGCCACGAGCAAATTGGCGACCATGTCGTCTATCGGTGTACCGATAAAGATTATACTGTCTTTGAGAAGTCGTGAATAAATATCGAACGCCCGTTCTCCGCGCGAGGTCTGTTCGACAACCATTGGAACTAACATAGTGTTTTTTGTCTCCGCGAAATAAAAATAACTTCAGAAACCGCTTGAACCTGACGATGATAACTTGTTGAAAATATGGCGATTGCCAATTGGCATTTGATTTTACAGATTTTCACCAGAAATGCAAGCGGTTCGTCAGTTGTTAGTTGTCGGTTGCTTGAAACCTCTGTTGCCGACAACTAACCACCGACAACTAACTCTTTGCCACCTTCTTCTTCTTGGCCGCTTTCTTAGGCTCATCCGGCGGCTCGATCTGCCCGAGATTTTCATCTACCCACTCACCGTTGGTCACCGTCGCCTTGGCAATCACGGCCTCTATGGCTTTGCGGGTTTTCAGGTTATTTCGAATATTCTCCAATCCACCGCCTTGCTTTTCAAGCGACTCTCGTACCTCATCCGCCGAAGACCTATAATATCCTGCCATTTTGACAATCTCTTCATCAATCTCGGTATCGGTCACGTCGACTTTTTCCATCTCCGCAACCCGGTCGAGAAGCATTGCGCCGCGTACGTCCCTCTCAGCCTGCGTTCGCATATTGCCATAGGCCATTTGAATAAACTCGTTTTCGACATTTTGCAGATCAATGCCCCGCTGCTGCAAATCCTGGGCAAAATTATTCAATAGATTTCGCGCCTGATTTTCGATCAACGTGTTGGGCACTTCGAAAGAGTTGTCCTCGATCAGCTTTGCAATCGCGTTATTGCGAACCCGTGCATCGGCGTCCGCCTCTGCGTATGTTTCAAGATCGGCTTTCAGCTTAGTTCGCAGATCGTCAAGCGATTCGTAGCCTTCGTCGAGGGTCTGTACCCATTCGTCGTTTAGCGTAGGTACCTCTGTCGTCCCTACTGACTTTATTTTTGCTTTGTAATGTACGATTTTTCCGGCCAATGCCTCGGACGAAAACGATTCGGGATAGGCAACGGTAAAGTTCTTTTCGTCGTCCTCTACAACGCCGATCAGATTATCGGTGAAAGATTGTTCAATGATTTCGTCGCCAAGCACGACTTCAAGATCGTCCGCCTTTATCGGCTCTCCATCCGGGTCATCATCGAACAGACCTTCGAGGTCGGCAATTACGGTGTCGCCAAGTTCCGATTTGCGGCCCTCGACGGGAATTAACGCGGCTTCTTTTTGCAGCCGTTCTGCGATCAGGTCCTCGACCTCCCCGTCAATGACAGGTTTTACACGCCGTGTGACCTCAATGCTGGCGAACTTCGGCTCCGGAATTTCCGGCATCACTTCGACATGGACATGAAGAGTGATAGGCTGAGAACCATTAACCTTTACGTTTTCCTGATCTTCGAGATGAAGATGCGGCTCGGCCAGCGGGTGTAGATCGTGTTCCTGAATCGCCGCCGCCACCGCGTTTGGAACTACTTCCTGCAGCACCTCACTCTTGATCTCTTCCTTAAATCGCAGCCGAACTACGTCAAGCGGCACGTAACCTTTCCGAAATCCGGGCACACTCGCACGCTTTGCGAATTTCTGGCTGACTTTGCCGTACGCCGCCTTTACCGACTCGGCGTCGATCTCGACATGTATCTCTTTTTGGGTTGGTGAAACTTCCTTGATTTCGCTTTTCATCTACAAAAAAAGCATAGCGCGTCAGTGGTCAGTTGTCAGTTGTCAGTTGTCAGTTTTTCGGACTAACTATTTTGTATCGTCGAATAATAAGTGGCCGGAGAGAGTTGTCTTTTATGACAACTGACAACCGACCACTGACTACCGAGATTGGTGCCGAGGGCGAGACTCGAACTCGCACGTCTTTCGACG
>JANPCJ010000072.1:0-7336 GCA_031430895.1 Chloracidobacterium sp.
TCGACGTCAGCCCTTCGACGCAGTTCAAGATCGACGAAATTCAGAATGGAGCCATAACATTTGTCAACCAACTTCGAGCCGGCGATCGCGTGATGGTGATCGCCTTTGACGAGAATGTTCATGTTTTAAGCCCAATTACCAGCAATCGCAACCAACTTCGAGACGCGATCCGGCAGGTGCAATTTGGCGACGGCACCGGGCTCTATGAAGCTGTCGATTATGTAATCGACGAGGAATTGCGGCGAATCGAGGGTCGCAAGGCTGTGGTTCTCTTTACCGACGGTGTCGATACGACCTCTCGGCGGGCAAGTTACGAGAGCACTCTGCGCTCGACCGAGGAGATCGACGCTCTTTTTTACACGGTGCGTTACGATACATCGAGTGCTATTGGCGGAGGCGGAGGAGGTAGTTACCCACAGCCGCGGCGTCGCGGCGGACGGGTGACGATGGCGGATATCCTCGGCGCGATCATTACCGGCGGGAGCGTGAATATGGGCGGTGGCGGTGGCGGCGCTAGCTCGGCGGAATACGCAAAAGGTCGCAAATATCTCGAATTGCTCGCCCAGAACAGCGGCGGTCGCGAATTTGAGGCGGCGTCGACCTACAATCTCGATGCGGCTTTCCGCGGAATCGCGGAAGAACTGCGGCGGCAATATTCGCTCGGCTATTATCCCGAAAACGTCGGCAAAATCGGTGATCGAAAACAAATCAGGATTCGCGTCATGCGCCCCGGCGTTGTTGTTCGTGCCAAAAATAGCTACATCGTCGGCCAGACCAATCGTAGTCTTGCCGGCAGATAGCGTTGTAATCGGTGAAACGAATATGGGAAGTCGATTCGGTCGGCTTCCTTTTTTTTCGCCTTGCATCTTTATCCGCGGCCATTTGCATCTTAGAATCGAGATTGTCATCTGTTTTTCATGAGAGAGATTGTTTTCGCGACTTTCGTAGTTATCTTTGCGGGCTTACCGCTGTCTATCGCTGCGCAATCTGCAAAAGGGGAAACGAAAGCCGAAGGCAAGAAAAATCAGCGCCAAACGCAGCCGACACCTTTGCCGACGCCGCCGGTTGTCAAACCAGCCGATGTGACAGCTACGATACCGGATGACGGCGAAATTATCCGTGTCAGCACCAATCTGGTCTCGGTACCGGTTCGCGTAATGGACAAACGCGGCAGATTTGTTGGCGGGCTGCAAAAGGAAAACTTCAAAGTTTTCGAGGACGGCACCGAACAGGAACTCGCGTTGTTTGCAAACGAGAACGAACCGTTTACAGTCGCTCTTGTCCTCGACATGAGCTATTCGACAAAGTTCAAGATCGCCGAGATCCAAACGGCGGCTATCGCGTTTATCGACCAGCTTCGTCCGCAGGACCGGGTTATGGTCGTTTCATTTGACGGCGATGTTCATATGCTCTGCGAAGCGACCGAGGATCGTAAAGAGATTTACCGGGCCATCAAATCCACTAAAATAGCTACCGGCACGAGCCTCTACGAAGCGGTTGACCTGGTGATGAACGACCAACTCCGCACCATCGAAGGACGCAAGGCGATTATTCTGTTCACCGATGGCGTCGATACTTCCAGCCGCCGCGCCAGCGATTTAGGAAATCTGAGCGACGCCCTGGAGATGGATGCCCTCGTATATCCGATCCGATACGACACGTATGCTGATGTCCAGAGCATGAAAAACGGTCCGGGCATTTCCAGACCGCCGCCGATTTCGATTCCGACCTCGGGCGATAGCTCAAATCCTTTCCCATTTCCGTTACCCACAATCGGAACACCCGGCAATCAGGGAACGACCGCCGAGGAGTATAAAAAAGCCGAGGAGTACCTCGACCAATTGGCCTTGCGCACTGGCGGCCGGCTCTATCAGGCGACGACGATTGGACATCTGGCCGACGCTTATTCGCGCATCGCCAGCGAGCTGCGCGAATTTTACAGTATCGGTTATTACCCGGCGGAAGGCCGAGTCGAGGGAAAACGGAAGAGCGTCAGGGTCAAGGTAGATCGAGAAGGCCTCGTCGTCAGGTCGCGTGAGGGATTTATCCGACGAAAAGCGAAGGAATAACAATGCACAGACCCGCGCGCAAGCAAGGGCGATACACGCTGGCTTGAACGTATCGCCCTTGCTTACGCGCGGGCTTGTGCAATAGCCGTCCATCGGAGACAGGCTGAGGTGCTTTTTGCGGTCAAAGGTGGTTCTAGGGGACGCTTCTAAATCTCGGTGCCATCGGCGATCACGGCGTTCTTGGGCACGATGATTAACCCCTCGCGAATGTAAAACGAATTATCCGGTGCGTCGAAATTTTCCGTATTGCCGCGATTAAGCAGCTTGACGTTTTTGCCTATTCGCACATTTTTGTCGATTATCGAGCGGCGAATGACCGAGCCGCCGCCAATCCCGACTTGGGGCCGGCCGGTAATCAGGTTGTTCTCGATCTCGGCCAAAGACTCAAAAAAATCCGAACCCATCAGTATTGAATCCTCGATGTCGGCTCCGCTATCGATCCGGCTTCGCAGGCCCAGTATCGAGCGCCGCACACGGACGCCATTTAAAATACAGCCGTCCGAAACCATTGAATTATCGATGTCGCAAGCGTGCATCTTCGATGGCGGCAGGTAGCGGGCACGAGTGTAGATCGGGGCCGTCGTGTCGAAAAAGTTGAATTTTGGCAGCGGCGACGCCAAATCGAGATTTGCGTCGTAGAATGCGCGGATCGTACCGATGTCTTCCCAATAGCCATTGAAAACATGGGCCTGCACCGAATATTTGTCAATCGCCGACGGAATGATCTCACGCCCGAAATCCACCCATGACGTATCTTCGTTTAGCAGTTCGACGAGTTTTTCGTAATTGAAAACATAAATACCCATCGACGCCAGATACGGGCGTTTTGCGGCCTCGTCCGCAGTGAGGCCAAAATTTGTGGTGTCGACGCGCATCGATTCGAGATCGTCGCCGGTCGGCTTTTCCTTAAATTCGACGATCGAGCCTTCCGGGCATGTTTTTAACAATCCGAATTCCGGTGCTTCGTCGGGCCGGCATGGCACGACCGAGACGGTCAGATCGGCACCGGAGTCATAATGCCGTTTTAGGAAATCCCGGTAATCCATCCGATACAGATGGTCGCCCGAAAGTATCAGCAGCGTATCGACCTTCCAGTCGCGCAGATGCGGCAGCATCTGGCGAACGGCGTCGGCTGTGCCCTGAAACCATTCGGGATTCTCCTTTGTCTGCTCAGCCGCGAGCACCTCGACAAAGCCGCTCGAAAAGGTGGAAAAACGATATGTTCGCGAAATATGCCGGTTGAGGGACGCCGAATTATACTGCGTCAACACAAATATCTGCGTGACCTCTGAATTGATGCAGTTGGAAACCGGAACGTCGATCAGCCGGTAAGTTCCACCCAGCGGCACCGCCGGTTTCGAACGCTCATGCGTCAACGGAAATAACCGCGACCCGGCACCGCCGCCCAGTATTACCGCAACCACATTGTCGTTTCGGCTCATAACGTTTTTTGATCGGTCGATAAGTAGCACTTCCAGAATAGCCGCAAATGCCCATAAACTTCAAGACAAATTTCGGCGATGTCCTTTATGATTTCCCTGCGTTCTTCGCGGCTTTGCGTGAAACGCCTTCCGGGCCATAGAAAGGAGTTTCACGCGAAGCCGCAAAGATCGCAAAGAAGAATCGCAAAGAAGATAAGAGAGGCTCTACTAAATCCCGAACATGCGCGATTTACAATTCGTAAATCCTATTTGATAATTCGATAGTCGAGAAAATGTGGTATTGGATCAAAATCTTAGTCCTCGTCCTCGCCGGAGCGGTCGGCGTTTGGTTGATTTACGAGTTGGTTACGTTTCCGTCGATCTCGCGGCTGCGGAATGATAACCCGACGACCTCGTCAATGATCGAATACCGCCTCTCCGAAGCCCGGGCCGAGGGCCGTGAGCCTAGAAAGTTTATGATCTGGACGCCGATTGAGCAGATTTCGCCGCATCTTCAGCGGGCGGTGCTGGCCGGCGAAGATTCGCGGTTCTTCCAGCACGACGGTTTTGACTGGGACGCGATCGAAAAGGCTTGGGATGAGGCCGTCAAGGAAGGCGAAAAGGAAGCGAGGGCCGAGGGCGACTACGACCCGAACGACTGGATACCGCCGATGCCGAGTTTCAAACGCGGAGCCTCGACCGTCTCTCAGCAGCTTTCAAAAAACCTCTTCCTGTCCGAAGACCGCAACTTCCTGCGCAAAGGCCGCGAGGCTGTTTACACTTATTTCCTCGAACGCCAGCTCTCAAAAAAACGCATTCTCGAGATTTACCTGAACATCATCGAATGGGGCGACGGCATTTACGGCGCCGAGGCCGCCTCGCGAAGCTACTTCAAAAAAAGCGCCTCCGACCTGACAAAAGACGAGGCCGCCTTTCTCTCGGCCATGATCCCCAGCCCACTGAACATCTTCAACCCCTCAAAAAACCGCAAACGCGTAGTCCGCCGCCAACGGGCCATCCTGCGCGGGATGAATTCGATCAAGCTGGATTATTCTGAGAAATAGATGCGTTCTGAGTCGCGCCGTCACGACGACTGGAGGGTGAGCATCCTGCTCGCCAGTCGGAAGTACGGGCGAGCAGGATGCTCAATGCTCACCCTCCAGTCACGGAGTTCCTGCGAAGCGTGAAAAAAGTTCCACGAAATCGCATGAGGATAATAGGCCCGCTCAAGATCAAGTAATTCAAAAAATCTGTTCATAGATCATACAGTTGCATACCCTTATCCAGAGCCTCGATGAGCTGGTCGACCGTATCGGTCGTCGAATTTAGCATCAGGCCGGTGCGGATGACGTTGCCGTAGAGGCCGCCTTTGCCGATGAGGACGCCCTGACGGCGGGTTTCCTCAAAGATCTTTAGCACCGATTGCGGATCGGGCTCTTTTGTCTCGCGGTCCTTGACGAGCTCGATGCCCTGCATGATGCCCATGCCGCGAACGTCGCCGATTACAGGGTATTTTTCCTGTAGCTCAAGCAGCTTTTCGTGAAAATAATCACCGACGACGCGGCAATTCGTTCGGAGATCGTCCTCCTCGATTACTTTTATGACGGCTAGGCCGACGGCCATTGAGACGGGGTTCCCGCCAAAGGTTGAGAATGTCAATCCAGGGAAGGCATCGGCGACCTCGGGTGTGGCGATTGTCCAGCCAATCGGCACGCCGTTGCCCATGCCTTTGGCGGAGGTGATAATGTCCGGCTCGACGCCGTAATGCTCGATGCCAAACCATTTGTCGCCCGTGCGTCCCCACGCCGTCTGCACTTCGTCGGAGATAAACAGGCCGCCGTGATTCTTCGTGATCTCGTGAACGCGTTTGAAGTAATCTTTTGGCGGCACTATAAATCCGCCAACGCCGAGGATCGTCTCGGACATAAATGCTGCGATCTCGCCCGTCGTCGTTGTCTGGATCAACTCCTCGACATCATTTGCACATGCAAGGCCGCAATTGTCCGGCGTCGCATTGAACGGGCACCGATAACAATATGGTGCGTGAGCATGGACGAAACCGGCGACCTGTGAACCGATCGGTTTCCAAGTAGAGTGTCCGATAGTCGAGAGAGCTGTTGCCGATCTGCCCGCGTAACTATGCCGGAGAACAACGATCTCGCTATTCCCTGTAGCCAGTTTTGCTGCGAGGATCGCCGTGTCGTCGGCCTCGGTTCCGCTGTTGGTAAAAAACGATTTTTTCAGCTTGCCGGGCGAGATCTCGGCGAGCTTTTCAGCCAGATCGCCCTGCGGCCCATTGGCGTAGAGTGTCGATGTATGGGCAATCGTGTTAAGTTGATCAATCCACGCTTTGTTGACACGCGGCTCCGCATGACCGACGCTCACCGTCAGCACCCCGCCAAAGCAATCGAGATACCGGTTGCCCTGATCGTCCCAAACAAACTCGCCCTCACCTTTAACGAGTGCCAGCGGCTCCTGGTAATAAGTCGCGACGGCCGGAAAAAGAAACTCTTTGTGCTTGCGCACCGCCTCGGAAACGGTCAATCGTTGTTCGCTTGGTGTTGTTATCATAATCTTAGAACCTCAAAAATGCTTTATTCTATACCCGGATTTCGAAGCGGCGTAATGTTTTCGAGCGATTCGGCTTCGACGCGCCGAACCTGTTAGGCTAAGGTCGAATCTTCACGCCGAGTTCAATTCTTTACGGTGTCGGTGCAATAAATTGTCGCCAACAAACCCCGCATTTATACCTCTGCTTTCCTCGAAATCTTCCGCTTTTCTTAACGATTTTCGACTCACAGTAATAGCACTTTTTTTATTCATTACCTTTGACCTACCTCAAAGTTAATGTTATCAATCAATTACAGACATTTCAGCATCACAAATGTCTATTAAGCCCAAATTTACAAAATTTCTGCATAAAGGCCAATAATGTGTTGCATCATGGAAGTTTTGAGTAAAACAAATACAAAGCAATGGCTTACTCATAGACTTTTGCTTACTGATTCCAAGCAACTTGGCTTCGCAAACGCATAATCGATCTATCCTTCCCCAAAGTCTCAAAAACCGACAGCATTGACGGGCCGACGGCGACGCCGGTTAGTAGGGTGCGGGCGCCGTTCATGATGACGCCGAGCTTTGTGCCTTTTTCTTCGGTGAAGGCTTTGACGACGGTTTCAATGTTGGCTTCTGTGAATGCCGTGGAGCCCTTACTTACGTGCGAGCTACTGACACTTTCGGCTTCGCCGAACTCGGTTTCGAATCGGTCGGCGAGTTCAGGTAGCCACGTTTTAATGTCGGGGAATTTCGACAGATTTTTCTCGATAGCCGCAGGGTCGAAATCGTAATCTTCGCTAAAATACGCACGGCCTTGCGACGAAAAATCTTTTAGCGTAAAGAACCGCTGGCGGATAAGGTTTATCGTGTTTTCGAACCAAGCCTTGTCGTCGTCCTCATACTCGTCACGCCACAGTTTGGCGGCTTTTAGCTCGGGTTTGACGAACGGCATCAACTCATCGACCGGCATCGTGCGGATATATTCGGCGTTCATCCATTGGGCCTTGTCGTCGGTCCAGCGGCGCGGGTCGTTTTCGGTGAAGTTAAAGACAGCGTTTGAGCGGTGAATGCCGTCGAGCGAGAATTTTTCGATCAGTTCGTCGAGCGTGTAGATCTCTCGCTCCTCACCGGCAGACCAGCCAAGCAGAGCTAGAAAATTACGAAATGCGGCGGCCAGAAAACCCGCGTCGCGATAGGTCGTCATCGAAACAACTTCGCCGTGTTTGCGTTTCGACAGCTTGCCCTTATTTGGCGCCATGATCAGCGGCAGATGAGCAAAGGTTGGCGGTG
>JANPCJ010000073.1:0-10042 GCA_031430895.1 Chloracidobacterium sp.
TGCTCCCGTAAACGTCACCGCCCCCGTCGTCTGATTCACCGACGAGCCGCCAGTATACGATCCCACATTGAGCGCGTACGAAACGATGCTGCCGTTGTCCGCCGGCACCGCCGCCGGATTGACCGTCGTTCCGCTGCCAAACACGATCGCCGGTGGATTATTGTAAGCGAGCGTCGGCGGCGTGTTTGGGTTTACCGTAACATTCAACGTCGCCATCGCCGTCAATCCGCCGCCATCGGTGGCGAGCAGCGTAAAGCTCGCGTTCGTCGCCGTACAGGCTGCGATGATGTTCGCCGTTACCGTGCCGTTTGTGTTCAAGATATTCGACACCGTCACTCCGTTTGAAGGATTGGTGCTCGTCACCGTTACCGTCACACCGCCATTGCCACTCTCGGCATCGGTCACGTTAGCAATAGTCGAATTCGAAACTGGCGACCCCTGCTGCCGCGTGTTCGCCACAGCCATGATCGTCGGCGGTGTGTTCTGGATTTCAAACGCCCCGATATCGGTGTTGTCGCCGCCAGTTGCCGGTGGTATAGCCATATTATTGACTGTGCGTCCAAAGCCCGTTCCGCGCTGGTCGTTAACCAACGGTACCAGAGCATCGATCCCCTTGTCCGCCGCCGGGCTCGCCGGATCAAGAGCATGCGTCTGCGTCGGCCCGCCGTTGTTTATGAGCAAGCCAAGCATCGGATTGAGCGGGGTTCCAATTGTTCCAAACTGGTCTGCCGTTCCGGTGAATCCAACCGAGGCGCATCCGGCCACAACGCAGCTTCCGATCAGGTTATACCCCTGCGAAACGACGGTTGCGCTCCCGACCTTGAATACATCCGGTGCGACCGTATTGTTTTGATTTGCCGCAATGATCGAGCTACGGAACGTACTTGTCCCGCTACCTGCCCTGACTCCACCCGCTCCGCCTGCCGCTCCCGACGCCAAGTTATTCGTGATCGTGCTATTGGAAATAGTAATGTTTCCGATATTCGACAGCCCGCCGGCGCTGGTTGCGCTACAAACGGCGCACGAGTTTCCACTAATCGTCGAGTTTTCGATGAGTGCGGATGACGAATTATTTTGTATTCCAGCCGCAGTCGAAACGCCACTAACAGCGGTCACAGTATTCCCCGAAATGGTGCTACGGCGAATATTTAAAGTACTCGTGGAAGCAGCGAGAATTCCAGCGGCACTCTGGGAAGAGGTATTGCTGTTGACTGTGCTTTCCGTCATGTTGAGAGTCGCACCGGCGTTGACGAAAATTCCTCCGCCGAGGACCGCATTGTTACCGCTCACCGAACTCCTTGTAAGGTTGAGCGTGGCGTTGGTGTTGACAAAAATTCCGCCGCCGCCGCTGGTTATGTTCCCGCCGGTCACGGACATGTTCGTAAGGGTTAAGATTCCGGCATTGGAGATGCCACCGCCGGTCGTGGCGGTTCCGCCAGAAATTGCGAAACCGGTCATGCCTACCGTCGTGCCCGCCGACACATCGAAGACCCTGCCAGTCCCGCCGGTGGAAACAGTCAGATCACCCGGAGCGGATTTGATTATTTGCAGACTCTTATCAACGGAGATTTGCCCCGTTGTAAGTAAGATCGTTCTCGTTGTGTCGAAAAACGGAGACGCAAACGTGATCGTGCTGCCCGGACAAGCCTCGAGAACGGCCTGACGAAGGCTGGTTACGCCGCTGTCGGCATTGATCGTGACGATCGGGTTGTTGACACATGCTTCGTCGTTGATGATCGTCAACACGGCGGAATCAGCCTCTGGTGCCGCGGTTTCCTCTTCCTTAACTTCGCTCGGCCGATTGACGGTCGTATTGCTCAACGACAGATTGACCGTCTCATTTGACTCGAATATGGAGTCGTTTGTAATCGGAATGTTCACGATCTGCGGAGTGGTGATGCCATCCGCAAACGTAACGGTAGTACTTACCGCCATGTAGTCCGAGTTCCCCACCGCCGTTGCCGTACCGTCGCTGGTGCTAAACGTAGCGCTGATCGAGCCATTGCTGCCGCCGACACGTGAAACCGTGATTTGTGCCGGCCCCGCGTTTTCGCCTACCGAGTATGTCTGCGTACTAAACATGATCGCCCCGGCCACCCCGGCGATGACCTGCGTACACGCTGAAAATTCACTCGTGTTGCCAAGCGAGTCGGTCGCTGTCGCGGTAATAAACTGCCCGACCGTCAACGAAGCCGGACTAAACGCAAACGGCGTCACATTTCCGGTTCCGTTGGTCGTGCTTGTCGTGGTCGAACCTAAATAAGTACGACCCTCGCCATTGCCCGAACCGTCGCAACTCGGATTCGAGTAAAAATCAACCGCATACCCCGCCGCACTGTTCGGCGTCGTGTTCAGCGTCGCTGAAATGACGCGGGTTGAGCCGGTTACAATAGCAGAGGTAATGACCGGGAAGTTTTGCAGGTTGTTCGGGCCGTTATCCGTGTCGTTTGAGTCGTTGGCGGTTACGCCATTCGGCGCAAGGTCGATTCCTAGATTGGTATTAGCATAAATGGCATTTCCGCGAATCGGGTTATCGACCGCTCCTGCCATTTGTACGCTGACACCCGAAGCGCCATTGTTCGCAATGAGATTCGCTTCGCCGGTTCCCACACCACCGACAACATTGTCTGTTGCTCCGCCCGGAGCCACACCATCGATCAATATTCCATTAGTGGAATTTCCGATCACGGTGGTTCCGTCGGCACCCGTGCCAACGTAGTTGCCCTGGATAATGTTGGAATGTGCCCCTTCGCCAGCAACAACGATGCCGGTAAACCCGTTGCCTGAAACGACGTTTCGCGAGCTCGTAGTCGTGCCGCCGATTGTATTCGTATGGGCACCAATTTCTAGTGAGATACCGTTCGCTCCGTTGCCGCGATCGAGCAAGCCGGTCGCGTCTGTGCCGATATAGTTTCCTCGCACAAAAATGTTATTCCCTCGGAGGTCGCCAAACTGAAGGCCGTTTCCGACGTTGCCCGATATGATGTTCCTGTCCGCCGGATTCGTACCGCCGATCTGATGACCACCAGTATCCATGTAGATGCCGCTGCCGCTATTCGCACCAACAGTAGTTCCATTCGGTTCAAGGCCGATGAAGTTACCCGCGACCGATATTCCGTTCTGGTTATTCCCTAGGAAGATCGCATGACCACCAAAACGCGTGACCGACAACCCGCGAATCGTCGTTGACGGTGCACTGTTGAAGATAGCCGGGGAAGCACCGGCGGAGACCCCGTCAAGCCAGATCTTGAGTGCCGCGTTATCACCAACGGCAAGCGAATTTGGCACGGCTCCAGGCTGTGAATAGCCGTTAATGTTCGCGGTCTGCGTCACAAGCGGCAATGGCGATGTCGGCGAGATTTTACAGATGCCTGTCCCGATGATACACCCCGGATCGGTCGCCACCGGAATCCCGAAGTTGATGGTGCTCACATCGCTGCTAAAATTCGCCGCATTGATAGCCTCGCGGAGCGTGCAGCCGTTGCCGGTTCCGAGCGGCAAACAGGCGCCGTCGTCGGTGTCGGCGGTCGTGTTGACGATCGAGGTTGCCGTTGGCGGGCCGTCGTCGTTTAAGATGGTGAGTATCGCCGAATCGGCTTCGGGGGCGAGCACAAGCGGTCCGCCAAGCTCAGCCGGACGGTTCACGGTCGTATTGCCCAAAGCAAGGTTCACCGTTTCATTCGCTTCGTAGTCGGTGTCGCTCGTGATCGGAACGGGGATCGTCTTCGGCCCCGTTTCGCCGTCGGCGTACGTGAATACAAATCCGTTGACAGCCGTGTAGTCGGTGCCCGCGATTGCGGTGCCGTTGCTTGTGTCAAATGTCGCCGAGATCGAACCGTTGCTGCCGCCGACGCGTGTTACCGTTATCGTCGCCGGCCCGCTGCCCTCGCTTACCGAATACGGGTCGCCGCTGAATTCGATGGTTCCCGGCGTTCCGGCCGCCGCTGTGAAGCAGGGCGAGAATTCGCTTGTGCTGCCGGTTGAACTGGTCGCCGTCGCGGTCAGGATTTCAGTGGCCATGAGGGTCGGAATCATGAAGTCGAACGCGGTGTTGCCGCCGGCATCGGTTGTAACGCTTTGGGTTGCGCGATAGGTCTGGCCCTCGCCATTGCCCGATGGGTCGCAGGCCGCCGACGTATAGAAATCGAGATTGAACGGCTGGCTCGCAGTCGAATTAAACGTTCCGATGACGCGCCGTGTGCTGCCCGTAACCGTCGCCGAAGTGATAAGCGGGAAGTTTTGCAAATTATTCGCGCCAGTATCGCCGTCGCCGGAGTCATTTCCGGTAGCGCCGTTGGGGTCGAGATCGATACCGAGGCCCGAGTTCGAATGGATCGAATTGCCCCTGATATTGATGTTGGTATTGCCTGTCAGGACGAACACGCCGTCACCGCCGTTGAAAGCTATGACGTTCGCGGCTCCGACACCAATACCGCCGATCGTATTACCGTCACCCGCCTGATCGACGAATATGCCGTGGGAGGTGTTTGGAAGCGATGAAGTGCCGTCAACCTGAGTGCCAATCCGGTTATTCTCAAATACATTATTCAAGCCAATTACATTACTGTTCCTGATATGTATTCCGTTGCCGTTGTTGCCGGAAACCAGATTATCGCGGAACGTGTTGCCTCCGCGGTTATCGACCAGAACGCCGTCCTGCGTCTGTCCTAAATCTATCGTTCCGGTTTTGTCAGTACCGATGTAGTTGTTCCGAATGGTGTGCCCGCTGGAACTATTTGCGATTAAAACTCCGGCGCGTTCATTGCCCGAGAGGATGTTGCGCGAGGCGGGCGTTGTGCCGCCGACCGTGCTCGGATTAGTGCTCGGATTGTTTAAGAAAACAGCGTCGAGGCTATTGCCGAGATCAGCCGTACCCGCGGCGTTCGTGCCGATAAAGTTGCCCTCGATCAGATGTCCGCCCACACCGGCTATCGCTTCGATTCCCGTTCTTTGGAATCGATTGATGACAAGCCCGCGAACCGTGGTCGAGCCGCCGGTAACAGTCAGCCCATCCACATTACCCGCACTCTGCCCGTTCAACTCGATCAAAAGCACCGCGTTATCGCCGGTCGCCAACGTGTTCGGCGTTGCCCCTGTCTGCGTGTAGCCATCAATTGTCACCGCCTGGGTGATACTCGGCAAACCGCCGGCGCCCGGAGTGATCGTGCAGACGACACCGACGCCCGCCACGGTGATGCAGTTAGAATCGGTGCCGGGGATTTCAAACTCTATGGTGTTTGGCGTTGCATTCACATTCGACGCCAGGATAGCCTCGCGAAGAGTACAGCCATTCCCCATGCCCAGCGGCAGACAGAATCCATCGTCCGTATCCGCGGTCGTATTGACCTCAAGCGTGGCGGGCGGCGCGTCGTCGTTTGTGATCGTACCAGTTCCCGTGCCGGTTACGGTGCCGACGTCTGGTGACGTGATTGTGACAGTGAACGTCTCGTTCGCCTCGTACGTGGTGTCGCCGTTGACCGTAATATTGATCGTCCCGGTCGTCATACCGGCGGGAATCGAGATTGAGTTTGTTACGCCTACATAATCGCTGCCAGATGTGGCCGAGCCATTGGCGGTTGAATAGTTGATGGTTGTCGCGCTCGAACGCTGTAGCGACAGCGTTACCGCGAACGCAAACGTGCTCGTGCTGCTGTTCAGTTCGGCCTGCGTGACATTGCCGATGGAGGCGGTCGCAGTATCGTTATCCGTAATTGTAAGCACACTTGTGGCTTGCGGGCCGATAAAGGCTCCACCGGTAGAGCTTGTCAGCGCGGCATTTACCGTCTCATCCGCTTCGTCGATCATGTCATCGAGCACCGGCACCGGGACGATCTTGTCTACCGTATCGCCGTCCGCGAACGCGACCGAGAAACCGTTGACCGGTGTGTAATCGCCGGGCGAAACCGCCGTACCATTGCTGGTGTCAAACGTCGCGGACACCGCGCCTTTGCTTCCATCCGCCCGGCGGACGGTGAAATTAGCCATCGGGTTGGCTTCGCCGACCGTGAGCGTCGCCGCGCTGAACTGGATCAGGCCGTATTTGCACTTGCCAAACGTGTCCGAATTGAAGAGGCTCGCAATCTCAGTCGCCGAAAGCGCGCGGCTGTAAATCTCGGCTTCGTCGATTTGACCGGTAAAGAAACGCGTCTGGCCGGACTGTTCGCGGCCGATGGCGACAAGCGAATCCGGGCCTAAAATGCCTTGCGGGGCATTTGACACCGAGTTAACCGCGACGCCGTTGACATAGATGACGAACAGGCCGGTCGTATGGTCATACGTCATCGCAATATGCGTAAACGTGTTGAGGGGAACGGTGCCTCCGACGAGTATGGGCTCTGCATTGTTGGCAAGGTGAACACCGCTGAATACCTGCAGAGTACCGCCATTATTTTGCAGCCACAACGCAAACGAATCTCCATTCGCCACGGGGCTGGCGATCTGTGCCCATTTTGTGACAACGCCCATCAAACCGCCTGATGCCGGGAGAGCCGTCGGCCTGACCCACGCATCGATCGTTACACTGTTTGTGAGTTTGAGACCCGCCGGGCTTCCGACCGCAACCGAGTTGCCGCCGTTAAAGCTCATAGCCTGACCAACCTTGCCCGCCGCAAAGCCGGGCGTGTTCACCGGCGTTCCGCTTTCAAAGATCGGCCCCTGAATGTCATTGAAATGGTTCTCGCCCGAGTACCACGCGACCATGTTAGCGGGCTGAGGCACGCAATCGTTCGCCTCAAAGGCGCCTATATCGACATGCAGCCCTCTCGGACGCGAAACGCCGCGCTGATCGCTGGTCAACGAAAAACCGTATACGGGCGAACATGTGTTTGTAACTACGCAGTCATTGCCCGTGTCGATGGCCGGACTTCCCGGCAGCAATGCCCGCGTAGGTGTCGGGCCGCCATTATCTGCGAGCGCTGCGATAATCGGGTCGCCGGTCAGGATGTTGTTGCCCTGATCGTTTAGTATTCCGGAGCCACCATTTACCACGTTGTCCGGCACGTTGATTGCGACAATCGAGTTTCTCACGTTCAACGTTCCGCCCGAGTTAATACCGCCGCCGCTCATCGCACTGTTACCAGCGATCGTGCTATTCACAATCGTGAGTATCCGGGGCGAACCGTTCAGTATGGCACCGCCTGCGATCGCGTCATTCCCAGACAGAGTGCTGTTTATTAGACTCAGTGTCCCATCGTTCCGAATGGCGCCGCCGCTGCCTGGGGATGCGTTACCGTTTAGGGTTATGCCCGTAAGCGTGAGCGCTTCGAAATTCTGGATGCCGCCGCCGCTGCCGCCAGAGCCATTACCGCCAGTAATCGTAAAGCTGTTCAACCCCACAGTCATTACAGTAGCCGTTCCGTCACTCACGGTAAATATACGGCTCGCGTTGGCGCCGCTGACCTTGATTGAATTTGGACCCGCGCCGTTGATGTTTACGCTGTTCGTGATAACAAGTTGTGTTCCGCCAAGCGTTATCGTGCACGCAGCCCCGGTGCATCCGCCATCGGCACCCGGAATATTGAATGTAATCGTATTTATGTCGGCATTGAAATTTGCGGCCTCGACCGCTTCGCGTAAACTGCAATCCGTCACAGAACAGAAACCGTCATTCGTATCCGGTGTCTTGGTGACAACCAGCGAGGCAGGCGGGGCGTCGTCGTTGGTAATCGTGCCGGTTGCCGAGGCGGGGCTGCCGACCGTGTAACCGGTACCCGCAACTACCGTCAGAATAACGGTTTCGTTGGCTTCGTAATCGGTGTCGTCCGATGGGGAAACGGTAACAACCGCCGTTCCGCTGCCACCCGTAAAGCTGACCGAGCCGGTCGTCGCTGTAAACGAAGCCGCTCCCGTCTGGGTGTAGTCGGTCGAAAACGCCGCCGTTCCGCCGACCGAAAAATCAACCGTTAACGTGCCAACGGTATTCGTTCGAGTAAAGGTGTAAGCGATGGTCGTCGCGCCGTCCTCAACCGTCGCGAGAGGAGACGTAGCTACGCTCACACTCGGAACCGCCGCCGTCAACACTACATCGTTTAATCCCGTTCCTCCGGCGTACGTTATCGTGGCGTTAAGGCCTGAGCCGAGGAAGTTCGGAATCGTGCCGCCCTCGGGCAGACCGGCGAAAAATGTTGTGATCGTGTCCGCATTATCGTCGTTGTTGATAATGACAAACGCCTGGCCCGCCAAAGGTGTATGGGAACCGGTTACGCTGAGGGTCGCTCCATTAAGATTTACCGCACCTGTGACGTTTAGCTGGTCGTACCCCGTTCCAAGAGCCGTGCCATTGATCTCGACATCAAACGCCGAGCCGCTGGCGAAATTTACAGTCCCGTTATTTAGTACGCCGGGGCTGATTCCCGGCGAAACGGTGCCGCCGCTGTTGATGCTGGTCGTTTTGGTCGATGAAACCGCTCCCGTGCCGCCGAGGGTGGCTCCAGTCGCCACGACCACGTTGCTAAGAATATCGCCGCCGGAAGCCGTATTGAACCTGCCGCCGGTAAGATTGATCGTCCCGCTGCCCGCATTCAGGTCGTTTGAGCCGATTGCAACCACGCCTTGCTCGTTGATAAACTGATCGCCGTTCGAACCGCTGCTGTTGGTTGTCAGCGTATCGGCCTGAATATCTATCCCGCCGCCGCCCGCTGTCGGAATTCCGGTTTGAGCTGTGATATTCAAATTACTGACCGTCAGATCGATGCCGCCAAACGCGTCGATGAGGTTTGCTGCGGTCGTCAGATTCAATGTTCCGATCGCCGGCGCGTTATTGGTTAAGACAATGCCTCCGCTGACCGTTATCGCTCCGCTGGTCGCATCGCCGATATTCAGAGTTCCCGTTGTTATGCGGTCGAGTTCCGCATCGGTCAAGTTCAATGGCCCGCCGACCGGATCGCCCACTGTTCCAAGATTGATCGCAACTCCCGTACGCTGTTTGAGCGTGACGCTGTCTGCCGGAAGAGTGCTAATCACAGCGGTAGCGTCGAACAACATGCTATTGCCAATCAGCGTTAAGGTACCGCCGTTGACGGCGGTCGTGACCGATGGACCACTGGCCGCAAGTTTGATCGCAACCGTCGCGTTTGGCCCGTTTGTTCCCTCGGTACCGGTGATTGACACATTTCCGCCTCCCGACGTGACCGTGGAATTAGCCAGCGCGACCTCGACGCCATGATTGAACCCGTTTGTGCCGCCGCCGCCCGTGCCGACGATCGCAACGGTGCCGCTTCCGCCGGCGGCAATCCGTCCCGCCGCGACAACATACACGCCTATGTTAGAACCGCCGCTCGACCCGGCGGCTCCACCGGCCCCGGTTACCATGACCGCACCGCCCGCTGACGTGATCGCAGAGTTTGTATCCCTGACCTGCACACCGACGTTGCCTCCGCCGGTTGTGGCCGTGCCCCCAGTTCCCATCACGGTTACGGTGCCCGAAGCTCCGGCCGTGATCTGACCCGCTCCGCTCACGGTAACGCCGGCATTCTGACCCGATTGCCCGCCTCCTCCGTTACCTGTGACAGACACGTTTCCAGCGGTTGACGTTATTTTTGCGAAAAAATCATCGACTCTAACGCCGACATTGTCCTGCGCCGGACTAGTGCCCGATGCGTTGCCGCCGGTACCGACTACCTCCACCGCGCCGCTTCCGCCGGCTGAAATCGTGGCTGGATTGTTCGTGGTAGTCGTCACAAACACGCCATAATTGTTCGAGCTCGTACCTGAGCCGCCGCCCGTACCGGTTACGGTGACTTTGCCGCCGGCCGAGCCTATTGTACCGCCGGCTCCGCCAATAAAGACGCCATTATTAGACCCGCCGGTCGCACCGGTAGCTCCAAAACCCGTTACGCTGACGGTGCCGTTCACACCGGCAAGTATGTTGCCGCGATTGTTTACCAGAACTCCATGATTATTGTTGACGGCTCCGGTTCCACCACCGGTACCCATAACGGATAGGTTTGCTCCGGTTGTTGTGATCGTCGAGCCATTCGAGGTTACCTGTACGCCGTAATTATCGGTCTGACCCGATGTGCCGCCCGGTCCCCCGATTCCCTCA
>JANPCJ010000074.1:0-2159 GCA_031430895.1 Chloracidobacterium sp.
GAACGTTTGCAGAAATTCTACAATCTGGATGCAATTATTTCAGTCGGTTATCGCATTAAATCATCGGTGGCTACTCGCTTTCGCCAATGGGCGACCCGGCATATCAGGGAATACAACGTCAAATGCTTTGTGCTCGATGACGAGCGGTTGAAGAACCCTGATGCTCCTTTTGATTATTTTGACGAATTACTAAAACGCATTCAGGACATTCGTACGTCTGAACGCCGTTTTTACCAGAAGATCACCGACATCTACGCGACCAGCACAGATTATGATCCGACCGATGAGAGCAGCATCATGTTCTTTAAAACAGTTCAAAATAAAATGCACTGGGCGATCACCGGAAAGACGGCGGCGGAGATCATTGTCGAAAGGGCGGACAGCAAGAAGCCAAACATGGGCCTGACCAATTGGCGGGGAATAAAACCGAGAAAGCACGACGTTAGTATTGCCAAAAATTATCTGAATGAGGACGAATTGGCTGCTCTCAATAATCTAACCGAACAATACCTCGTATTTGCCGAAGGTCAGGCGATGCGGCGAATTCCGATGTACATGAATAATTGGATCGAAAAGCTAAACGGGTTTCTCGATCTAAACGACCGAAACATCCTCGATCACGCCGGCAAAATATCGCATCAATTGGCTGCTGACAAAGCAGAATCCCAGTACGAAAAGTACAATAGTTCGAGAAACAAAGAGATCGAAAGTGATTTTGACAAGGCAACGAAAGGTCTGGCAGCAACGAGCAAGAAAGCGCGTGGATAAGAGCGTTCGCGCTTCATTATGAAACTATCACCAACCGAAATATTTAAGGGCAAGAAGATCTTCTTTATCGGCGGGACGGGCTTTGTGGGGAAGGTCACGTTGTCGATGCTGCTGCATAATTTTCCGGATATCGGGAAGGTCTATGCGACGGTGCGGGCGCGGGATGCGAATGAGTCGAAGATACGGTTTTGGACGTCTATCGTGACCTCGCCGACGTTTGATCCGCTGCGTGAGAAGTATGGCGACTCTTTTACGGATTTTATTAAGTCTAAGGTCGTGCCGGTGAATGGCGATGTCGGGAATGAGTTTCTTGGGCTGGAGGAGAAAGAGGCGAAGAAGATAATGCGTGATACGGACGTCATTATTAATGGTGCCGGAAATGTAACGTTTAATCCGCCATTGGAAAGCGCACTCAGGACGAATGTCGTCGGTTCGAACAACATCATTAAGATGGCGCGGATGATGAAAAAGCCGCGGCTGGTGCATGTTTCGACTTGTTTTGTCGCGGGAAAGCGGTCGGGGCCGATTTGGGAGAATGAGCCGGTTGTTGGGTATTTTCCGAGAAAGGACGAGTTGCCGGGAACGGTATTTGACGTAAAGCGTGAAGTCGAGGACTGTGCTCGGTTGAGCGAACAGGCGCGGCAGGAGGCGGATGATGCGGTGCAGGCGGCGAAGTTTCGTGAACTCGCCCGCTGTCGTTTTATCGAGGAAGGCCGCGATCCGGATGATGAGGCTGACCTGAAATCCGCCATATTTCGTGAACGCAAGATGTGGGTACGTGAGCGAACGACGGAGCTTGGTGCCGAGCGTGCGGAATATTGGGGCTGGACGAATATCTACACCTATTCCAAATCGCTTGCCGAGCAGATCATCGCTTCGCAGGATGACATTGTAAAAATTCTCGTGAGGCCATCGATAGTGGAGTCTTCTAATCAATATCCTTTTCCCGGGTGGAACGAAGGCTTTACGACGACCGCTCCACTCATTCTGATCGCGTTGCGCGGACAGCCGATCATTCCGGTCAATGAAAAGCTTGTTCTCGATATTATTCCGGTCGATATGGTTTCGGGAGTGATACTTGCGGCGGCGATGAATGCGCTGGTCGATCCAAAGCCGCCGCTCGTTTTCCAGGCGTCCTCCGGCGATTCGAATCCGAACGATATGAAACGCATCGTCGGGCTCGTCGGGCTGTATAAACGTCAGCATTTTGCGGAGAAAGAGACGGGCAACAAGATTGCGAACAAGCTTGCCGGAATGGTCGAAACCCAAACGGTAACCAACCGCACGTACCAACTCGCGTCGGCGCCGATGCTGAATAAACTTGCGAAGGGGGCAGATCGTCTGCTAGATAAAGCCAACCCTCGTTGGGGCGGCGGACGGATCGGGAATAT
>JANPCJ010000075.1:0-11300 GCA_031430895.1 Chloracidobacterium sp.
TGATTCTCGGCGGCCATGAACACACTTTATTGCAATCCTCGTCAAACGGTACGCCGATATTCAAGATGACGGCGGACGCGCGTGAGCTTGGCAAATTTAACCTGAATTTTGACGCGAAAACTAAGCGGCTGGAGAGTTTTGATTGGGAGATCATTCCGGTCACGGACAAGATCGCCGACGCGCCTGAGTTTGCACCGGTTTTTGAAAAGTATCGAGGTTTGCTCGACCAGCTTGCCGTCCCGGTCGGTTCAACCTCGGTAAGACTCGACGCTTTTTCTTTATCTTCGCGCACGAAGGAGACGAATATCGGAAACTTCATCGCCGACTCGTACCGTAACGCCGGCAAGGCGGAGATCGGCTTTGTCAACGGCGGCTCGATCCGCGCCGATTTGATATATGAGCCCGGCGTACTGTCGAAACGCGACATTCTGTCGATACTGCCATTCAACAACCCGATCGTGAAGGTCGAGGTTTCGGGTAAAGTCTTGAAACAAATTCTGGAACACGGTGTCGCACGCAGCGGCAGCGGCGAAGACAACGAGCCCGGCAGATTCCCGCAAGTGTCGGGCCTTAAATTCGAATACGATCCGCGAAAACCGGTCGGCAGCCGCGTCGTCTCGCTGACCGTGGGCGGACAACCGCTAGACGAAACAAAGACCTATTCCGTCGCGACTTCCGACTTTCTCGTCTCGCGTTCCGGGGACGGCTATACGATGTTCAAAGACGGAAAGGTCGTCACGGGAGCCGCGACCGCACCAAAGGATTCCGAAGTCTTCGAAGCAGCCATCCGGGCGGCACCAAAATCGACGATCTCGCCGGTCATCGAAGGACGAATTGTTAGGGTAAATTGATCTTGTACGGAGTCCTGTTACCCCTTCTGCGTTCGTTTTCTTCCGGCGGCCCTCTCAAACAAACACAGCAAATACCTCGTTCGAATACAGCTTCCCCTTTAGCGTCAGCCGCAGTCTGTCGCGGGCGGCATCCACAAGACCGTCACCGATCAAATCCTGAATTTCCTGGCGGTATTTCTGCATAAGATCGAATCCAAAACGGCTTTCGAAGCAGGCGCGGTCGACACCGTTTTCCAAGCGAAGACCGAGAAAAACAAACTCGGACGCAATATTGATGTCCTCACGCATGACTTCGGCGGTATTGCGCGACGCGATGGCATTGACGTACCTCGCTGTATCGCGCTCATTAGCAAATCGCTGGCGTCCGTTAAACGAATGTGCTGAAACGCCAAAGCCAATGACCGGATCGAGCATCCAGTATTTTGTATTGTGCCGCGACTCGTAACCGGGTCGCGAGAAATTTGAGATTTCGTATTGCTCGTAGCCGGCGGCTGATAATTTGTCGAGCATCAGCTCATACATTTCGGCTGCCAGTTCCGGGTCGGGAAGCGGCTGGCGGCCACCGCGTATCTGCTCAGCGAGCGGCGTACCCTCGTGAATCTCCAGCAGATACAATGACAGATGCTCCGGCTGCATACACACCGCCTCATCAAGGTTGTGTTCCCAAGCTTTGAGCGTCTGTCCCGGCAAACCGGCGATCAGGTCAAAGCTGACATTATAAAAGCCAGCCTCGCGGAGCAGGTCAAACGTCAATCTCGCATCATTCGCATCGTGCCCCCGTGCCAGCAACTTCAATGATCGGTTGTCGAATGTCTGTACGCCAAAACTTGCCCGGTTTACACCTAACTCCCGAAACGCTTTCAGACTCTCCAGGGTTACAGTCGCCGGATTCATCTCCATCGTGATCTCGGCATCTGACTTGATTTGAAATTTGTCAGTGACCGCGGTCAATATCCTGCCGACTTGCTCAGGTTTCAGAAGCGATGGTGTGCCGCCGCCCAGATAGATTGTGTCGATGTCTGCGGTTGGGGCGCTCCCAACGTACATAGCGATCTCCGAGCACAGCGCGGCGACATACCGATCAACCGCGTCGTTATCGCGATAAACATCGGTCGCAAAATCACAGTACGAACAACGCGATTTGCAGAAGGGAATATGTAGATAGATTCCGGCGGTCATACTGAGCAGTCGAACGGAAATGGCTGATAACTGATAGCTGATAATCGCGAACCAGAGTAATTATCAGCTATCAGTTATCAGCTATTCCGGAGATTAGAAAGCTGTTTTTCAAGGGCATGTTTCCACTCGGATTCCAGCTCGAAAATATCGGCTGAAACCGCTTGTCTTCTGTTTACTTCAATTTCGAGGGCCGCCGTTCCCACCTTTCCAATCAGTTCGAACGGGCAATAGCCGACCGCCGTTTTGACCAAGTCCAGGCTTTCCGGTTTGAAACTAATGACGATGCGCGACGGTGTTTCGCCAAAGAGCAGAGATTCGGGCGAAAGATCTGGGTTGTTCAGAGCGATTTTGGCGCCTACCGCTTTGCGGCCGAGCGACGAGAAGCAGCATTCCGCGACAGTAACCGCCAAGCCGCCGTCCGAGCAGTCGTGGGCGGAACTGATGAGCATTTCATCGGCGAGACGGAGCAGCGTGTCTTGCACGAGTTTCTCCTGCTTCAGATCGACATGCGGCAGACTGCCGGCGGCGATCAGATCGTCTGTCGTGCGGCCCAGGACGGTCTGGGCGTATTCGCTAGCCGCCAAGTCGTCGCGGGTTTCGCCAAGAATGGCTATCAGATCGCCCTCGCGTTTGAAGCCGTGCGTGATGATCCTTCGCGTGTCTTCGACCAGTCCGACCATGCCGATCACGGGTGTTGGCAGAATTCCTTTACCGTCAGTTTCGTTGTAGAACGAGACGTTGCCGGAAACGACCGGCGTTTCAAAGACATTACAAGCCTCGGCCATACCGTCGATGACCTCCGAGAAACTCCACATCACCTCGGCGCGTTCCGGCGAGGCGAAGTTAAGGCAGTTGGTCACGGCGATCGGTTTGGCGCCGACGCAAACGACGTTACGAGCGGCCTCGGCGACGGCAAGTTTTGCGCCTTCTCGAGGGTTGATCGCGGTAAATTTGCCATTTCCGTCGAGACACATGGCGATTGCCCGGCGGGTTTCTTTGACACGGACAACGGCAGCATCCGCGCCGGGTGTGATGACCGTGTTTGTCCGCACCATCGTGTCGTACTGCTCGTAAACCCAGCGTTTGGAGCAAATGTTTGGCGAAGAGAGAAGATTTTTCAAGGCTTGTCCAACGTGTTTCACGCCACCCCGGCCCTTGATATCTGTGGTATTATGGAATTCTGCACCGGCATTCGAGCGCTGAGAGCCTCGGTTCCCGGAAGCGTCTTGGACGTTAGCTAAAGGAGGTGCGGAACCGGCGAAGGTAAGTAAACTATTTATTGCCATCGGGCGATTATATTTCGGTGCCTCATCGGTCAGGGCCATCACCGGAAGATCGGCTTCGAGGACGCCATTGTGTATTATTTTCAGCCGGTCGCCTTCGACGACCTTTCCGATAACCACCGCGTCGAGGTCCCATTTGTTAAAAATATCGACGACCTGTTTTTCCTGGCCTTTGCGGGCGACTATCAGCATGCGTTCCTGCGATTCCGAGAGAAGCATCTCGTACGCTGTCATGCCGGTTTCACGCTGCGGTACGAGCGTCAGATCGATCTCCAGACCCGTTCCGGCACGGGCGGCCATCTCAACGGACGAGGACGTAAGACCCGCGGCCCCCATGTCCTGGATACCCTCGATGGCGCCGCTTCGCATTGCCTCGAGACAGGCTTCGAGGAGAAGTTTTTCAAGAAAAGGGTCGCCAACCTGAACGGTCGGGCGTTTTTCGAGCGCCTCGTCGTCAAACTCCGCCGACGCCATCGTCGCGCCGTGAATCCCATCGCGGCCCGTCTTTGCACCCGCGTAAAGCACGGGATTGCCGATACCCGATGCTTTGCCAAAAAATATCTGATCTTTTTTTACTATGCCGAGGGCGAATGCGTTGACAAGCGGATTTAAGCTGTAAGATTCGTCAAATACAACCTCTCCGCCGACCGTCGGTACGCCAAAGCAGTTGCCATAATGGCCAATGCCTTCGACGCACCCTTTCATTATGGCCCTGTTTCTATTGTGAACGGCAGACGCGGCGATGGAGGGACGCCGAGACGCCGGGATCTCGTCGCCGCGTCCCTGCGTCTCCCCATCCCGCTCTCTCGCCGAGAGCGGCCCGAACCGCAAGCTGTTCATCGCAGCGATTGGCCGAGCGCCCATTGTAAAGACATCGCGAAGAATGCCGCCGACGCCGGTTGCAGCGCCTTGAAACGGCTCGATAAAACTCGGATGATTGTGAGATTCGACCTTAAACGCCACGCACCAGTCGTCGCCGATATCGACAACACCGGCGTTCTCACCAGGCGGGACAATCACTCGCGGGCCCGTGACCGGCAACCGCTTGAGATGTACGCGCGAGGATTTGTAGGAACAATGCTCCGACCACATCACGCTGAAAACGCCGAGTTCCGTGAAGTTCGGCTCGCGGCCCATTAGTTCCTTGATCTTTTCGTACTCGTCAGGTTTGAGGCCGTGCTGCTCGACGATCTCCGCAGTGATAGGTGTGTTCATGTCCTGTTAACTTCCCGTCGGGAAAACAAAACAATTATTCTATCGTGTCTGAGCGGTGTTGTCGATTGGCACAACTCACGGCAATCCGGTGACATGTGCAATAATCAAAGTTTAATTGGAGGCACAATGGTGGACAATTCTCTCTTGGCATCTGAACAGAATCTGGAAGGCCGCAAAATTGCAATCGTCGTTCTGCTGTCAACATCATGGCCCCGTATCAAGCAAAACACGAAAACTATTCTCAGCGCGGTTGAGGACGCGTTCCCGGGGGCATATATAGAAATCCCCATCTCGTAGAACACGGCAGCTGCTCCTACGGCATTGCCGGAGCGCCCATTGCGGCCCATTCCTCTTTGGCGGGGCCGTAAATGCCTGGGACGGCCACGCTCGCCTGACGCATCAGTACCGTCATTTGGCCGCGGTGATGGGCCTGGTGGAGTATCAAATAGAAGAGCGTCATTCCGCGCGACCATGTTTCGCCATACATATCGTCTTCGATCAGCAAGGTCTCTTCGGTCCAGTTCTTGCCAATTTCATCGGCCACAGATTTGCCGCCACGTTCGTAGGCCGACGCTATCTCGGCGGCGCTCGCAGGGCAGTCGGCATCGACCGCCGGAGCGTCAATATTTAGCCCAACCAGGGCGAGCATCTCGCCAAGCGTAACCGCGAGGTGCCAGCCGAGAAAGCCGAGGCTGCGCCCGTCGGCCGTGACCTGTGTCGCGAGCGACGCGTCAGTCAGGTTCGACAATGCCTTGCCGGTCATTTCAGCCTCGTAGGCCCAGGCTTTTTGAAAATCTTCGATCGTTCTTATCATATTAATCCTCCGAGAAAATGTTTTATCTGTGAAAGTATATCTCTATGATAATATGCGCGCTTCAACGAAACGCGCAAATGTCCGGGAGCGTAATTACTAATTCGAAGGTAATATGTTCGCCGTTGGTGCAGTGAGCAGCTTATCGATCTCGGCTGTGATGGCCGCGTATTTGATCAATCCGTTTCTGGAATAAGCGGGTTCGCCCGCCGAGTTAAAAAGAATGGTGAGCGGCAGATTGCCTGCCCAATCCTTTGAAACCATCGTGATTGCGGCGCTTTCGTCCGCAGTTTTCAATAAATATGCGGGCATCTCGGCCTTCATTTCACCAAGAAATTTCGGCACCGACGTATTGATCTCGGCAAGATCATCGAGCGAGATGGTTATGAAATCGATTTTTCCACGATAGGCGGCATCCAGTCTTACGAGTTCTGGAAATTCCTGGCGGCAAGGGTCGCACCACGTCGCCCAGAAGTTTATCAGAAGTGGTTTGCCGTTCGGCTTTAGCAAAGCCTTGAGGCCGTCGCTGTTGATCTTTGTGACCTTTGGCCCGACTGCCGAGCCTTTGTTGACGGGAGTCTTGCCCTTCCTAACAGCCTGGGTAAATCCGCTTGTTGAAAATAAAAGGGCGAAAACGGCGCACATCGCCGCTTCCGCCAAAAACTTCAAAAGTGTCGCCATATATAGGTTAACTACTGGCCCGCGCGCTTTATTGTGCAGCCGAATGCATTTGCCTTCGTTCGTTCGATCTTTTTTCCGGCGAGGGACGAATCAAACGCAGTGCGTAGATACGCTTCGGTGATGTTGCTGCCCGAACGGTCGTTATCGATCGCCCCGTGATACAAAAGCACATTGTTCGCGTCAATAAAATAAGCCTCGGGCGTGATGTTGGCACCCAGCTTATCGGCCAATACGTTGCTCTTGTCGAACAATACAGGGAACTTATAGGTCTCGGTAATGTGAGTTTTCACCCAATCGACCGGTTTCGCCGCCATCTTGTCGATCTCGCCAACGTTGGAATTGATGCCGATAAAGGTTATTCCCTTGGCCGCGTAATCGGCGACGATTTGATTCATCCTTTCATTGTATGCCTTTACAACCGGGCACTGGGACGAAACAAACATAACAACCGCCCCGTTCTTGCCCTTCAAATCATCAAGGCTCCGGATTTTTCCGCTCATATCAGGCAGCGAGAAACTGTCCATCTTCGCACCGACCTCGATGCCCTGGGCGTTTGCCGCCATCACAAAAGCGAACAATAGACTGAATAAAATAGCAGCTCTTTTCATATGTAATTTTCCTCCGGATCAAACCATTTTCTTTATTTCGTAATTCTAGCAACCTCGGCTCGCTGGCACAAGTTTTTTTGAATATTACGCGTCGTTACCTAAAACGGTTTCATCTATCGCCCAACTCACTTTTTTTGATGCTGCCGATGGCAAATATGGCTAAAATCTTTTGTGTCAATGTTATAATGCCGAAAACCGAACAAAATGTTACCAACGGGCGATAAATTTTTTCACTTCAAGAAATGCTTCGCAGCAGCATAATGGATAGACGCCGTATTAAGCACTTTCGTTAAATATTAAACATGGACGACTCGTTGCAAACCGGCTCATTGATTTTGCACTACCGGATAGTCTCCAAGATCGGAGCAGGGGGGATGGGCGAAGTGTATCTGGCTGAGGACACAGAGCTTGAGCGTCGGGTCGGGCTAAAAATATTGCGTGCCGAAATCGCCGGTGATGAAGATCGCTTGCGGCGCTTCGTGCTCGAAGCAAAAGCCGCGTCTGCCCTGAATCATCCAAATATTTTGACGGTTTTTGAAATCGGCAGCTTTGAGGGCTCGCGGTATATCGCAACAGAGTTCATAAAAGGTGAAACGCTGCGTGAACGAATGCGCGGCGAGCCCTTCACATTGCGGGAAACTTTGGAAATAGTCTTGCAGATCGCCGCCGCGCTCGGTGCCGCGCACGACGCCAGTATCATTCACCGTGACATTAAACCGGAAAACATAATGATCAGAGATGACGGCTTGGTGAAGGTCCTCGATTTTGGCCTGGCTAAATTGTCAGAACCGCCTACTCCGGCGGGCGGCCCGGACTTGAGCGAAGATGCCACTAAGGTGCAATTCAGCACTCAGCCGGGGATAATAATGGGTACCGTCGCCTACATGTCGCCTGAGCAGGCGAGAGGTCAGAGAATTGACGCCAGAAGCGACATTTTTAGTTTGGGCATCGTCATGTTCGAATTGTTTACCGGCAAACGGCCGTTTGAGGGCGAAACCCATCTGGATTTGATAAGCTCGATACTAAAAGACGAGACGCCGCTGTTAAGACACATAGCGCCTGGGCTGCCGAGGCAGTTGGAGCGCATCGTCGATAAGACCCTGCGAAAAGACCGCGATCACAGGTATCAGCATGTCAAGGATCTCCATATTGACCTCGAAGATCTTGGAGACGAGCTCAAATTCGAGGCAAAACTCAATCAAACGGTTGAACCGACCGTCGCGCTCGCGGCTCACGTTACAAATGCGGACGATTTTAGATCGGCATTCACGACGAGCGTTGCCGCGACGCGACGGTTCACACTGCTGCATGCATTTCTGTTTACGATAATAACGGCGGCCCTGCTTGGCTCCGTTCTATTTTACTTTTCGTTCTATAACCGTTCACCGGCAATCGCCGATTCACTCAAGGTCACCGATGTTGCCAGTTGGTCGAGCGCGCCAGGCGAGCTCGTTGCCAAGGCGAGCTTTTCGCCGGACGGCAAAATGATAGCTTTTGCCTCGACCAAGTCCGGCACAAAAAATATTTGGGTCACGCAAACGGCTTCGACCGAAGCAATTCAGGTGACCAATGACAATTACTCAAACACCAATCCGATCTGGTCCCCGAAGGGTGACGAGATCGCCTATTTTTCGCAAAAGGCTAATTTGGCTGATCGGCAGTCGAATTCGACCGGCGTTTGGCGCGTCCCGGCCCTCGGTGGCACACCGAAATCGGTCGGCGCGATTAGCGACGGCAGCAGTCAGCTACGGCGCTGGACGGCGAGCGGAAAGATATATTTCCAGTCAGGCAACGATCTGCATGTTCTGGATATGGCAAGCGGGACATCGCGTCCGGCGACATCTTTTGGCGAGAAGGGACTCAAAGTGAAATGGGCGAGTATTTCGGCGGATGAAAAATCGATCGCTTACACAACCCAAAACGAAGCTGCCTGGACGCTGTTTGTGGGTGACGCTTCGGGTGTAAATCCGACAAAAGTGGCCGAGGGCCCCGGTGAGGTCGAGGATGTTGCTTGGGTGCCCGAAAAAAAACGCATATTTTACAGCGCTATCGTCAACGGAGTTTTTCAGGTGTTTGTTACTGATATCGGCTCAGGACGCAGCGTTCGAATCACCTCGTCGGAAACCGATAGTGTTGTGATAGACGCTGCTCCCGATGGCCGCTCGGTCATTTTTAGCTCGGCCAGGGAAGAGTCCAATTTGTGGCGTATCAACACAGCCAATAGTCAGGAGACGCCGCTTGCCCGCGATCTCAATTCCAAGCTCTGGCCGGCCGTATCGCCGGACAATGCAAAGATGGCGTTTCAATCGATAAAAAACCTGAGCGCCGGGAACCATCTGATGGAAAGCTCGATAGTGGTCAAGCCGGTAAAGACACGTGACGAGGGTGAACGCCCGACGCTGTTGGCCGAGAACGGATATCTGCCGACATGGTCGCCCGACGGGACCATGCTGGCGTTTATGCGGCGAAGCCTCGAAGGCGTGGTTGCACTGCTTGCGGCAAATCCCAACGGCGGCGGCGAAAGGCTTTTGACCTCAGGAGGAATACCGGTGATTGGCTATTCGGTGTCGCCTTACAACCATGTTCAGACAAAGGCATTCGCGTGGTCACCCGACAGCTCGAAGATCGCATATATCTCAGAGCGCGGTGGGGCGTCCAATATTTGGGCGGTCAGCACACGTGACGCAGCCGACGCTTCTCTAACGAACAATACCAACCCCGAACTCAGATTCTCGTGCCCGATCTGGTCACCGGATGGACGTATGGTCGCCTTCTCTACACAGAGAACCGGCGATGATGGAAAACAGTTAAAAGGTTTGAAGATACATGACGTCCAATCGCTAAAGACGGCCGAGGTATTGGAAAAAACCAGTTTGATTCGCTTGATAGGATGGACAGCGGACGGGAGCGGCTTAATATTTGCCGAGGCCGATCGGTCCGGCGCTCTGCCGTCCGAAACCGTTTTGAATCGGGTCGCAGTCGCCGGTGGAGCCGAAACCGTCATCGCGCGCTTGAAAAATGTGTACTATTACAATATTTTTCTTTCTGAAGACCGCAAAAATATTGCCTACGCCGCGCGGAATCAGGACAAGGACGACATCTGGATCATCCCGTCGACGGGCGGTGAGGGGCGAAAATTGACCGGGAATAACGATTCCGACGTTTACTTTTCCAGGCTTGCCTGGCTGCCCGATGGCAGCGCCATCGTATTTGGTAAGCAAACGCGTTTCAGTTTGCTTTCGATAATCAACGACATTCAATAGAAAAGGAGAAAAATGACTAGAAAATCGATCTTTCGAGTAATGTTAACGCTTTGCTTTTTCGGTTTAATAGCGACTATAGCGTCTGTTTCGCGGCCCGTTCTTGCTCAAACCCCGTGCGACTCAACGACGGACGCATATCTCGTCATGGAAATTACCGCGGCGATTAAGGCCGACTCGAAACTGGCCCCGCAGATGTCGCACATCAATGTTTCATCGGTTTACCGCGCGGTCAAGCTTTATGGTTGGACCGATACCAGGGATGATTACGACAAGGTCTATTCGATCGTATCTAACACCAAGTGTGTAAAGCTGATCAACGTAAATCTTTTCGAGAAGACGCCGCCGCCGGCGAACAGCCCGCTGCGGCCGCAAGCGGGCGGCTGCGGACCCGGAACCAAAGCATGTGGTGATATCTGCATCCCCGATAACGAGATTTGCAGCATCACCGGCAAAAGCGGCAACGAGGAATGACGAGCGGATTCGTACCTACCCGAAGAGCCTGGGCAGCCGTCGCTGAAGATTCTTTGGCAAGAGTATTTCCATTGCGTCATCGACGGTGACGATGCCTGCGATGTCGCCTTCATCGTCAATTACCGGGAGGGCGAGCAGGTTGTATTCGGAGATCGTTTGTGCAACCTGTTCGGCCGGTTCGGACGGGTGGGCAAAGCGAAATTTGCTTCGCATCACATCGGCGAGTTTGAAGGTCGGGTCGGCCAGGATTAGCGAACGGAGGGATATAACACCGCAGATCTTCCACGATCCTGCTTCCTCGACGACGTACATGTAGTAGATCATGTTCGGCGTCTCGGCCATTTCGCGAAGGCTTCGGATCGTTTCACCGACCGTCAAATCTTTTGGAAAGACGACAAATTCGGTGGTCATCAAACCGCCCGCCGTGTCGTGGTCGAAATGCATCAGCTCGGCGACATCCGCTTTTTCGTCATCCTCCATCAGATCGAAAAGTTCCTGGGCCTTTTCGTCGTCCATCTCGTCAAGCACGTCGACGGCGTCGTCGGGCGACATTTCTTCGAGAATATCGGCGGCGCGTTCCTCGTCCATGTCTTCGAGGATGCGGGCCTGCGCCTCGGTGGACATTTCTTCTAACGTGTCGGCGGCGACATCGTCGTCGAGGCTCTCGACGATCTCGGTGCGGTGGACGGGGGAGAGAGATTCGGCAAGCTGGGCGATCTCGACCGGGTGTAGACGGGAAAGTTTGTCTTTCGAGGATTTTAACTGTACCGTGACGGTCGCGGTGTCGGTCGCGAGATAGCCGACATCGGCCCAATCGATCACCTCGACAGCGCGATCGCTGCCGTAAAAACCTTTTGGCATTAAACGTCTGACAAACCCCTGCAAGCTCACATCGGCACCCGACACACGCCATTCGTCGCCGGCCTCGATTAGCTGGA
>JANPCJ010000076.1:0-9278 GCA_031430895.1 Chloracidobacterium sp.
CTTCGAACATTACCAATAACCAGTAAGTGCGGGGGCAAGCCCGCCTTCCTTACTGTCCGACAAATAATGTTGCGTATTCTCTTAAACTGGGCTGGGACGCGCCGCCCGCATCCAGCCAAACTAGACCTTATCCCGCCATTTAAGAACTTCCTCACGAAGGATCGGATTTTGCTGGAAACTGCCTGTCTGTCCCTGTGCGGCGGTCGCCCGTTGGATGTGCCAATAGCTTAGGCCCAATTTGCCGATTGCCCGCATGTATCGGCTGCGGGGTCTGAATTTGCCGTTGAAGACTCCACTTATGAGCCAGCCGGAGCTCTTGAAGGCTGAGGTCGCGGTCTTGAAATGTTCCTCAGGGATGAGGCCGCGGGCGACGTCGATGGCGAGCATTTCGTTTAGGATCTTGTTCTGCCGCCGCATAATGTATAGCGAGAAGCCGACGAAAATGAGGAAGAACGGTATTTCGAGGATGAGATAGCCGAGGGCAAAACCTTGCAGCCCGCCGACGACGGCCATGCCGTTCCAGATCGCGTGCAGCGTGACGGCCCCGATATAGCCAATTACCGGCATGGCGATTTTCACAAACATGTTATGCGATTCGCGCGAGATGCCGCACCCGATGCCCGTCATGCATGTGAATGTGACATGGGCAAACGGGGACATGATGCCTCGGATAACAAACAAGACAATCAGCCCGCCCATCCCCGCTTCGCCGATCGCACGTCCGTAGTACAAAACATTTTCAACCGTCGCAAAACCGAGGGCGATGACACCCGCGAATACAATCCCGTCGAGAATATCGTCAAACTGGCGGCGGAAGAATATGAGTAGAATGAGAAGGCCCAGACCCTTAGAGCCTTCCTCAAAAACGGGCGCCGAAATAACGGCACCGGCTATCTCACCGGCCGCCGGCGAAACGCCGATGCTGACGGCGACGCCGATAAAGGTGTTTACAATAAATGAGACAATGACCGCGACCAACGCTCCCCAGGCGAACGCGAGGGCCAGTAGCCACATCGGTTCCGGATCGTAACGGTCAAGCCAGATGAGCGGCAAAAGGTAAAACATCGCAGGGGCAAAGGCAACGACCGAGGCAATGACCGCCGGTACGATGCCGACGCTCGCAAACATCAAGAGGGCCACGATCATCGACATAAAAATGATCGCAAATATCGTGACCGCAATGCCGATATACCGGCCGGTTTTCGGAGCCTCGGTCTTGATCGGCGCGCCGAGCGCGAAATTCTGCAGTGACGCCTGTAGATTGACGGGTTCCTGTGCGGCGGTCTGTTGGAATTGCTTCATTTCCAACTCGCGGAAGCTTTGGGCCGGAATCGCCTGCGGCTGCGAGCCGTCAATATTTATCGCGCTCATCACGCCGTTCGTTCCAAACTGGATCTGATCACCGGAATTCAGCCTGGCCGAATCGATTCGCTGGCCGTTTACAAACGTGCCATTCGTACTTTTATTGTCCGAAATCCAGAATCCGTCGGCTTTGGCCTCGATAAAAGCATGCTGTTTCGAGGCAATTCGCTCCGTCTGAGGGTCGAATCGAACGCTGCAAGTCTCGCCGCGGCCGATGGTGAGAAAACCTGTCTGCAAGTCAAACGTCTGGCCCGCGAGCTTCCCGCCGTTGATCGTCAGTTGTAATTTCATACTGCAATCATAGAAACAAAACGCCCAAAGTCAAACGTTTGCTCCAACTTCGCCCGTTTCAGCGAAATTTCAGCTATTTTCGTTGACCGCAGAATTGTTTTGCTGGAGTGCAGAAGTGTTTTGCTCACCCTCAAAACTGTTTTGCTTGTCGGAAAAAGTATTCTTCCTGCCGGAAAAAGTGTTTTTCCTGCCAGCAAAAGTATTTTGCTTCCCCGCAAAAGTGTTTTGCTTGCCCGCAAAAGTGTTTTGCGGTCAAGCAAGATGCACAAGCCCGCGCGTAAGAGCCTGTGTCAAAACTCTCATTGCGTCGGTGTTTTGGGACTCTGAGTCGCCAACGGCGACCAACATTAAAGCCTGGGGTGAAGCCGTTTCGGCGAAACCCCAGGACCGACGGTCAATGAAATCGCTCCCTGAAGGGGAGCAACAAGCTCGTGTTTTGTTGGTCGCTTTCAGCGACCGGAATCTCTATTCGCATTTTCCCAGGGTTCCATTCGCTCGCTCATTGCACCCTGGGCTTTAATGTCAGTCGCCGTTGGCGACAAGAATCTAATGAGTTTTGACACAGGCTACTACGCGCGGGCTTGTGCATTCCCTTACTGCGGCTGAATCGAGGAAGGCGAAGGCCGGTCGCCGGATTGGCCGAACTCGCGAGAGAAAAAGGCGTTGTCTGAACTATTGAGCCGATACCACTGATTCACGCTTGGACGAAAGACGGCGATATCCGTTTTCGAATCGCCGTCGTAGTCGGCTGGGATTGGAATGTCCTCGGACAAACCGAAGTTTATACTGCGAAACGCTCTCGTAATCGGATCAAGGCTGTACCAAATACCCGTCGATGGCCGGTAAACGGCAAAATCGGTCACGCCGTTGCCGTCAAAATCACCGCTCAATGGACGGTCGCTGGCAAGACCGAAGTTCTCGTACATTCCAATCGAAGACGAACTTTGCAGAACATACCAGAATCCGTTCGAAGGCCGCCAGATGGCAATATCGGCTTTGCCGTCGCCTTCGAAATCGCCGGTAATCGCCTTGTCGCCGTTTATTCCCCACTGCTGGGCCTTAAAGCCAAGTGTGCTCTGCTGGATATACCAAATGCCGCTCGAAGGCCGCCAAACCGCCATATCCGTCTTGCCATCCGCATCGTAATCGGCCGCGACCGGGACATCGCCGCTCACCCCAAACTGTGCGGCCGCAAATCCGGCAGTGCTTCTCTGCAAATACCAAATACCGGTCGACGGGCGGAATACGGCGAGGTCCGATCTATTGTCGCCATCATAGTCGCCCGGAACTATGACGTCACCGGCAAGGCCGAAATGAGTTGTTCCCGGAGCGCTGTTCGAGCTTGTTTCGATCTGCCAATCGCCGCTCCCAGCACGAAAAACCGAGAGATCGGTGCGTCCGTCGCCGTCAAAATCTGAAACACGGTTTTTTAGCGGGACCGAAACAGATCGAGCGTCCAAAATAAACAACCCGTTTTGTAAATCGCCCACAAGCACCTTGTCCTGGCCCAGGAACGGGAATACGGCCCACAGGCCGTCGTAGGTTGTCGGCAGAAGATTCTGCCGGTTCTCGCTGCCGCAGACAATGTCCCACGGCTCGCTTTCGAGCAGCGAACGTCGCTCCTCCGCCGGTGGAGCAAAAGCCCGCTCGAAAGTATCGTATTGGCCGACACGCACCGGATTTGCGGGATTAGAAATATCAAATACCTGCAAACCCGCCTGATACCACGAGATATACAGGTAATTGCCCATCACGACCGGATTGTGCGGCGCGACGGCGTTGAGGCCGAGATCGCCCATGTTGATACGCCTGACGAGCAAGGGAACGGCCGGATCGCGGATGTCGTAAACCCTCAGATCGGGATTTCCGACCTCGCGGCAACTGTAAAGATAATTGCCGTCCTCGCTCGTCCAACTGCTGTGTATGTTGTTGTCGTTGCTGAAGGCGCTGCTCGTTGTATCCTCGATAAAACCGAGGAGCGTCGGCGGCCGGGTCGCCAGAGAACTAATGTCGTAGATGCCGGTCTTCGCCCTGACACCTGAGTTTCCCCAGCCCGATGTGAACAGCCGATTGCCGCGAATATGCATGGCGTGTACCCAAACCGTTTCGGGCTGAGGATTGAAATCCCATTTCAGCACGGCCGCCGCGGGATTCGTGACGTCGATGATCTTTATGATGCCGTTCGATGTGCCGTTGAAGTTTTCGATGAGGTAGCTGCCAAAGACGTTCATTTCATGGATCCGGTTAAAACCGCCGCCATTCGCCGAGTTTACTACGCCAAGCAGCACCGGGCTGTACGGATTGGAAAGATCGACAATATGAACACCGCCTTCCCCAAAGCCGCTGCCGAAATAACCTCGGTTTCCAACGACCACCGCCTCGAGAAATTGCTGGTTAGGAACCGGATTGTAGTGCGATGCCAGAACCGGCGCCTCCGGATTTGAAATATCGTAAATAAACGCGCCCCGACAACTAAAACTGCCCTGGACGGCAATATTGCCTTCAGCGTAAATGTCGGCGAATCTTGCGGTCGAGGCGGACGTGCATTCAGGATTGATCTGCGAACGAAGCTTAACCTTTTGCCCAATCGCGTCAGAACCCGCGAACGCAATAAGCCCGGCGATCAAAAAATACCTGAAATGTGTATTAACAAAATCGGCAATTCGCATTAAAACTCCATACGGCTCGCTCAATAATACCAGATTGGGCATTAGAGTCATTTTATGAGAAGAATCACTTATGCGTGATCCTCCTCAGCGAACTCTGCGTCTTGCTCTCCGGTCTCAGTGTTAAAACAGTCTTGACGACTATTCAACCTGATTTCAACGCGGAGCTCGCTGAGGCAGACGCAGAGATCGTTGACCCGGAAATGTCCGATACGCATCTATTGATGGATTTTCGATGTGGGTGGTTGTACGACGTTACGAAGCCGCCCGGTATGCATCGCGGCCTTCGGCGAGATCGAACGTGCCGCGATCGACTTTTTTGAATCTGCTGTTACGGGTCAGTGAGACCGCGACGGATATTGTCGGATTGTTGCCTTTAAATTTCATTCCGCCGGCGACGAGCAAATTATAAAGCTGGTTTACATGCAGCGGCCTGGCGGATTCACGCAGGAGCATCGCGCAGGACTGCGTGATCGTCCGGTCGCTAAAGCGTTTGCTGACGGGCTCAAAATGATTGTTGATCATTGGTATAGCTCGATTTTGATGCAAATAAGCAACGGAGTTGTCACGCTTGAACTCAGGAGACGAAACGTCCTTTAGTTCTACAAGCCTTTTGACTCGCCCATTACCAGTTTCAAATAGCTCCGAATCCTCGTCTTCTTCCTCGATCCGCATCGACTTGCCAAAATTTCGTGAGCGGCTGCCCGATCGCGAAGCGACGAGGAGGCTGTTGATGGACCTCTCAGTTTGCTCTGCACTATCTTCAAGCGCTCCGATCTCGAGCCTAAGGAACTCGACTTCGGCTTCCGCTTCCTGGAGTTTCGCTATCAGCCGCCGCTGAACATCGCGTGTCTTTTGCAATCCTTCTTCTAGTGTCGGGATCAGAGTTTCGTCAAACATATAATGCGTCAGATGAGAACCGCGAACAGCTTAAGCGCCGTCGCCATATTTTAAGCATTTCTTTCGACTACGAACGACAGGACGCTGTCTAAACTAGAACGATACTCCGATTCCGGCAAAACATCAAGACTTTTTCTCGCGCGCTCCGCATACTCATCGGCCCCATGTTTTATGCGATCGATTATTCCGTACTCGATCAGATTTTGCCTGAGCTCATCCCGCGAAAGCGCCGAGTATTCGCCATCAAACATGATCTTCTCTATCTTCGGCTTGAGCGTCGGTTGTTTTTCAAGCAAATAAATCAACGGCAAGGTCAGTTTTCCTTCGAGCAAATCAGACCCGGCGGCCTTTCCCAGGCTCTCAGTCGCCGCCGTAAGATCCAAAATGTCGTCAGAAAGCTGGAATGCCACGCCGAGCGCCAGCCCGTATTCACGCAACGCAGATTGTTCAGGGCTATTCGCTCCGCCGAGTATCGCTCCGACCTCGCAGCAAGCCGAAAAAAGAAATGCCGTCTTTCGTTTCAAGATGTCGAAATATTCCGACTCCGATATATCGAGCCGCCCAATGCGGGTCAATTGTATCAGCTCGCCCTCGGTCATCTTCCGCGTCAGGTGGGTCAAAATATCGATTATCTCTAGCGACCGCTCCCTGACCGTCGTTTCAAACGCCGACATATATAGCCAGTCGCCCATCAAGACCGACGTCTGATTGCCAAAACGCGCATTTACCGACGCCCGGCTCCGTCGCAAATCCGCATTATCAATAATATCGTCATGCACCAGCGTCGCCGTATGCAGCATCTCCATCACCGTCGCGAGCCTTATTACATCATCATTCGCCGCATTTCCACCAACCGCGTAGTTCGAAAGAATCAGCAGGGCCGGACGGACACGCTTGCCTCCCGATTCGCGCAAATAATCGCCCAGATAATCGATAACCTGGATGTTGGAACTCGCTTGGCGTTCGAATTCAACTTCAACCAATGCGAGCTCCGAGATTATTTCATGAAAAATGTCCTGAGTGACGGCAGCCGCCCTTTTTTCCTTAATCAAACCAAATGTTTGCATACAGTTAATTGTAGGGTGCGGACGCCGCACGCGGGTCAAGGACGGGGCCAGGCACTATTTTGATTTCAGCCGTCTCCGTATGCTCATAAACCAGCGGGCTGAGGGGTTTCGGTAAGGTGCGAAAGTTGAATGCGGACTGTATCCTGTTACGCCCTTGATAAGCTTCATGCTCGTTTTTCACCCAACATACTAGGAACCTGGTGCTCGGAATCGCAAAATAGAAGGATTCTCCGAGTAGCTCACGACATCTATCGCGCAAGGTAGGCAAGAGAATCCGGGCAGCGTCAAAACCATCACCCGCTTCGACCATAATAATGTTTCCCTTGGGCGCGGCATGAAACATTGCGACGTTTCCTCGCGAGCGTTCATCGAGATTGTCCAGGGCAATGGTCAGTAGCTTTTCCGGGGAGATGATCCAGTTATTGAAGTAGTCCGTGGTCACAAAGCCACAAAATTTTTCTGCTTCGACCACCAAAGCCACCTCGATCTCACCCGCAAAAGGGAAACTGATCAAATCCAAAGTCTCGCGATGTGTCGCCGCACTTCGCTTAGTGATCAATTGCGGCATAAGAAGTGCTGCGACGTTTCCCAGGGTTTTTTCAGATGATAAGGGCAAATCCGCACGAGCGATGAGATCGTCGAGAAATACCCGAACGACCTCGGCCAGTTCGCTGTCCGTCTGAGTTCGCGATTCGAAACGGGACCGAACGCCGGCCAGATTCAGTTTCATTAATCCAAGCTCAATACATTTTCCATCCAATGAGGCGGCAAACTCCCTCCCCGGATACTGACTATTGAGAATGCTGAGTACTCGCGCCTGAAAACCTCTTAACGCGACTAGTTCGGCTTCTTTTGATGGGTCGAAGAAATCTGACTCCATCGCTAATTACTCCGGTAGTTGTCAAACTTCATATCGATTCCAAAATCGTGTTCCTTCAACTTTGACATCACATCCTGTAGCGTGTCGCGGTCCTTGCCTGAAACCCGGACGGTTTCGCCCTGGATCGAGGCCTGGACCTTGAATTTGGCGTCTTTGATGAAACGCACGACTTCCTTTGCTTTTTCGATCGGAATTCCCTGTTGCACCTTGACCATTTGGCGAACCGTGCCGCCGGCGGCTGGCTCGACTTTTTCGTAATCGAGGGCCTTGAGCGAGACGCCGCGTTTCAGGAGTTTGCTTTGAAGGATGTCGTTCATATTCCGAAGACGCGTCTCATCTTCCGCCGTCAATTGCAGATCCTTACCCTGTAACACAACGGCCGCTTTGCTGCCCTTGAAGTCGAACCGTTGAGAAACCTCTTTTTCGGTCTGATTCAACGCGTTGGTCAGTTCCGCGTAATCCGTCTTTGAAACAATATCGAATGAATTTTCTTTTGCCATATCCCTGATTTTGCCACGAATGCACGAATATGACGAATTAGTCGTCCATTCGTGCATTCGTGGCTATTTTGATTCGAAACAAATCAAGAAAGTTCTGTGTAGTTTTGTCGGCGAGGGATTCAACATCGACGGCATAAAAATCGGCAAGAAACTTCGCCGTATGGACGACAAAACTCGGCTCATTCCGTTTCCCGCGAAAAGGAACCGGCGTCAGAAACGGGCAATCTGTCTCGATCAAAAGCCTGTCCAGCGGGACAACACGGGCCGCATCACGCAGATTGTCGGCCTTTTTAAAGGTCACATTCCCCGCAAACGAGATCAGAAACCCGATCTTCATCAACGCTTCGGCCATCGCAGCAGTACCGCCAAAACAGTGCATGATCCCGCCGGGAAAACCATTTTCAGCTATCAGCTTTCCGCTTTCAGGTATTCCGGAACATTCTTCCGTCAATATCTCGACCGTCTCATCATCCGCATCTCGGCTATGTATAATAATCGGCAACCCCAACGATCTCGCTGTCCGTATCTGCCGCCGAAAAACGTCCCGCTGCACATCTCGGGGCGAGTGATCGTAATAATAATCCAACCCGATCTCGCCCCACGCGATCACCTTCTCGCTCTTCGCCAGCTCAACTAAATGCTCCTCCGCCGCGTGCGTATAAAGCTTCGCATCATGCGGATGAACCCCGACCGCCGCATAAACATTCTCATACGCCTCAGCCACCGCCACCGCCCGCCGAAAATCGTCGGAGTGCGGATCGCCGGTTCCAATATTCAGCATGGCTTTGACACCAGCCTCATTAGCCCGCCGAACAACCTCGTCCCGGTCACCATCAAACTGCTCGCCATCTATGTGACAGTGGGAATCAATGAAAGTCGAATTCGCCGTGCTCATCAATATTCCCCCGAGAATGAATCGGACTCCAGATGACATCCCACAATCGAATGTTCATCAAAAACATCTTCAGCGACGGCAAAAGGCGGGCCATTAAACCACGACTCGTCGTTGGAAATCATTTCAGAGGTTGCGTTCCCTTTTCCATCGCTATGAGTCACGGTGACCTGATCGATCCGAATCGCGACAATCGTCCGCGTTCCAACATCAGTACATCGCCACTTTGCCGCGCCGGTGTAGAATTCTAATCCAATCGAAAAATCTGAATGTTTCATAACGATACGTTAATTGCCCGATTTCCGTCAGTTGTCGTCTTTGCAAAGCAATTGGCAGTTTTCTGCGGATGTTTTGCCGCCTTCGTGCCACGGAGTTGCATGATCGGCCTCCATCTCTTTCGATAGTTCCATCTGAGATCCATTCGATCGTTGTTTCTAAGTAATCCTGACGGATCGGACTGCCGTTTAGATAATCGCTTCCGAGTCCGTATGCGGGGCAAAGCGTAACCTGTAGAATACGAATTCGCGTTTGGCTCCTAGCGTGCGGAGCATGCGTAATAACTTTAGCTACAGGTGAAGCAAAGCGTAACCTGTAGATGTGTAACACGCGGCATCAATCCCACAAATATTGACGGTCGAACTCGACTTCGTGCTTCACGAGCAATGCCAAATACTCATCTTCAAAAGATTGTTTGGCGTGATGACTTTTCTGGTTTTTGAT
>JANPCJ010000077.1:0-7592 GCA_031430895.1 Chloracidobacterium sp.
CCCGAATGTAATGCTTCAACCCGTTCTTTTACTTCTTCGCCGACACAATCTGACACGAAGAAGACGCGGTCGTTTTTAACTTCGGCCCGGCCCAAATCCGACCCAACCTCACCAGCGTAAACAGGGTCATCGGCGCGAGACGACATCTCCTGCAATTCCGGCATCGCCCGCAGGTATTCGTACACCGGACGAAGGCTGTATTTTGCTGCGTCATACGGCATTCCTTTTTCTTCCGCTTTTTTCCTGTCTTTGAGCGGTCGCCCCAGATGCGATGCGAGAATTACCTTGGCACCCTTCTCAATCGCGTACTTGATGGTCGGCTGGGCGCCGCTAATGCGCGTGTCGTCTTCTATTTTGCCGGCTTTGATCGGTACATTAAAATCGACTCGAATGAATACGCGTTTGTCCGAGATATCGATGTCTATTATGGTTTTCTTGTTCATATGTAGAGTCCGTCTAAGCGGAACTTAGAACGGTTATTCCAGCCCGGCCTGCGCTTTTGATGTCACTTGGTCGTTACGATAGCTAACGAAGATCGTCTTATAATTATCGCCGACATATTTTACCGAGATAAATGTGCTGCCGCCGCCTTTGCCGCTGTAATACTCAGTGCCCCGGCCACTAAAAATATACTCGACGTCAGTCCGCGTCATACCGACCTTTAACCGTTCAAATTTCGCGATTGTGACATCGTACTCGCCCTTCGCGGTGGTCGGCGGCGTCGAGAGTGCAATAGGAGTCGTGTTATGGGGCGGAGAGTCCGAACCGCTTTCCTTTCCAAACTCGCTGAATTTTGGAAACGATATCCAGCCCAGGAAACCGACAATCAACACCATAAACACAGCGCCGGAAAATAAAGCGCCGGAGACGATCAAGATTTTCAACCAATGAGTGGATTTGGAACGCGTCAAACGAGATTCATAGGACTCTGAACGCGCTGGGCGAGTCGGAATCGCGGGGTGCAATACGACGGTTTCCGCAGCCGACATTTGGTCAAGCACAGAGCCGTCCCTTAGGCAGAAGTTTAACGTGTCGTCTCCATATGTCTGGCTGCAATGCGGGCAGATCTTCATTGATTTATCCTCACATTCATTCAGGAGCACCAAGAAATGCAACAACAATATTGCGGAGCGCAAGTTTCCTGAGTTCTTATCGACTTATCGATCAGAATATGTCATTTATCCGCTCTCCAAACCTTTAAGTATGAGGCCGAGTCTTTCTGCCGTAGGTGGTGCTTTCCGGCGCTGAGTTCCTCGCATTTCTCCTTTGGGACATCGCCCGCAAATTCGTCGGAGCAAATCAAAACGCGGTAGCCGCTTTTTATGGTGATGGAGGAAGCTCTGTCATTGCCGACCTTATTCAACTGATTGAGGCTCGCAACAAATGTGCCGACATCGAAGCCCTGTCTCCGTCCACCCTGCGAAGTATCCTCATAAAGAACCACCGGCATAGAATCGTCAGCCGGGCCCTTGTCGTTGAGATTTATCACCTCGATAAAGGAAATACTGTCGGCAAAACGAAGGTTATGCCGACCTTCATCATGTTCTTCGCAATCGCCAGCCCCGCGAGCGCTAATGCCCTCGTCAACGCAGAATCGCCCACGAAACCCCTTGCCGATAATCACGGACATTGCTAAATTGTCACCGATCTTGCCAAACTCGTTCCGATCCGAACGGTACATGCCGGGAAGATAGCTTTGACTTCGTCCTGCCCAGTTTCTGGCCTCGTAAACAATAACGGGAGGTGGTCCACCGGCCGCACCTTCCTTCCAGACTCTTATTAGAGCAAAGTTAATAGACTTCAGGTTGTTGGTCCCTTCGCCGTATTCTTCGCACTGTTCAATATTTGCGGAACAGAAGCGCACACGGAAACCCTTAGCGGCACGCACTGAGAAAACTGGGTCCTTGATATCCGAGCCTAACTGTTTTCCATCGACGCGATAGGTGCCCACTGGTACATCCTGAACGGCACCGGTTGCGTTCGGCCCCTGATAAAGCTGTACCGGAGCATCCCCTTGACCCAGAACTCCCACCGCAAACGCAAAAATTGAAATGCAGCAAAAGACTAGCGAGTGAACATAAAAAAAAGAAACGTATCTGCTCATAAGACCGCGACCGAGGTTTCCGATCAAACGTCAAAGTTCCAAATACCCTTGGCCGCGACAAATTTTACAAGATCGCGGACGCGGCATGAATACGCCCACTCGTTGTCGTACCATGAGAGTATCTTGATACATGTACCATCGATAACCTTTGTGTTCTCAGCATCTACGATAGATGAGTTAGAGTTTCCCTTGAAGTCGATCGAAACCAACGGCTCTTCGCTGACGGCCAAGATTCCCTTCATCGCGCCCGTGGCTGCCTCTTTCAGCGCCTGATTGACTTCCTCGACGGACGTCGATTTTTCGACGTTCATTACAACATCGACAAGCGACACATTTGGTGTCGGAACACGTACCGATATGCCGTCGAATTTGCCTTTCAGGTCCGGAATGACGAGAGCGACGGCCTTCGCGGCTCCGGTCGAAGTTGGAATCATCGACAACGCGGCGGCGCGGGCACGGCGAAGATCCTTGTGCGGCAGATCGAGAAGCTGCTGATCGTTTGTGTAGCTGTGAATGGTGTTCATCAACGCATTCTTAATGCCGAAATGGTCATGGATGACCTTAGCGACCGGAGCCAGGCAGTTCGTGGTACAAGACGCGTTGGAGATAATGTGATGTTTGTCGGCATTATACATTTCCTCGTTCACGCCGAGCACGATCGTCACGTCCTCGCCCTTTGCCGGTGCGGAAATGATTACCTTTCTAACGCCGCCGCGAATATGCTTGCCGGCGTCTTCAGCCTTTGTAAACCGGCCCGTCGATTCAATAACTATATCGGCACCGACATCCTCCCACGGGATCATGCCCGGGTCGCTCTCGCTAAAGACGCGAAACTTATCGCCATCGACCGTGATCGAATCGCCGTCAGCCGAGATGTCGTTTGTCAGATTGCCCATTATCGAATCGTATTTGAGCAAATGGGCGAGCGTTTTCGTGTCGGTCAGGTCGTTCACCGCGACCAGATCGATGTCGTTGTCGCCCAGCCATGTCCTGACAACCGCCCGGCCGATACGTCCAAAGCCGTTAATACCTACTTTAATAGCCATCTAGTATAAATTCCTCCAGATAAAATTCGTTGATTAAACCAAGAAGATAACGCAATTTTGGTTAAGTTTCAATGATTGCGTTTGGGAGTCAGCAGGGAGTCTGAAATAGACTACAACGAACGGTCAGGAAGGCGGGCTTGCCCCGCTCTTTGCTGCGTCCCGTTTTGCGGCCTCAAGTTTCTTGAAACAAACAAATTTTGAAAGTCGTAGTAAAGGTTTGAGTTTTTCACAATAAACAATAAAATCAGGTGTTTACAGTCGGAGCCCTTCACAGATGAAACTTTCGCGATTTCGCAATTTCTTCGTATTGAACTTAGTAGTCTGCACCTTAGGCATGACTGTGATGGTCGCGGGTCAGTATGAACCGCGGATTACAAAAAATACACCCGATCCCACCATCGCGACAGTTTCTAACGGCGAGCCGGCGACCGAGAACAAGCCGTCCGCCGGATATTCGCCTTTGAATTTGAATCGCGTCGGCGTTCAAACCGGCCAGCCATTGCCGCTATCGCTCAGCGACGCAATAAGACGGGCGCTCGAGAGCAACAATGATGTCGAGGTTTCGCGCGGCGACGTCCGGTTTCAAGAGGCGCAGGTGCGTTCGCTGCTCGGTCTCTACGATCCCGTTTTTACGGTAGCGCCAAATTTTACACGCAACTCGAGGACGGGCAGCGCCGCGACAAAGGATTTCCGCGTGAGCAGCGATTTCAGCCAGTTAATACGGCGGGGCGGCGGTAATTATCAGGTCTTCTTAAACAATTCGCGCACCGAGAACGCTTTTGCCCAGGCGCAGGTCAGTTCCGGCGTGGTTAGCAATAACACAAGTGCGATCTTTTCGTCTTCCCTCGGTTTTGCGTACACGCAGCCGCTCGCCCGAAACTTCCGGATCGACAACAATCGGCGGCAAATTACGATCGCGAGACGGCGCCTGGAACAGACCGATTCCGACTTTCGCCTTCAAGCCACATCGACGATCACGCTCGTCCAACGTGGTTACTGGGATTTCGTCTTCGCCCTGCGAAATCAGCAGAATCAGGTTGCCAACGTCAATCTGGCACGAGAGAATCTGCGCCAGGTCGAGGTTAGAATCGAAGCCGGGGCCGCCGCTCCGCTCGAACGTGCCGAAGTCGCGACCGAGCTTGCAAACCGCGAAGGCGAATTGCTAAATGCGACCCAGCAGGTGTCTATTTTTGAAAACGCTCTAAAACAGTTGGTCCTTCGCGACCCATTGTCTGCTGAATGGTCGCAGTCGTTTGTGCCGACCGACCCGCCCACGGTGAGCCCCGATCCTGTAAATTTGGACAACGCTCTCAAGGATGCGTTTGATAATCGTTTCGAGCTACGCCGTCTGAAGCTGCAAAAAGACATTAACTCCGAAGACATCAGGTTCTTCAAGAATCAGATCAAACCACAGATCGATCTCAACACGACGTTTTCACTCGACGGCCTGTCCCGTGGCGGGGCCTCGACGGCATCCGTCCTGGTGCCGCAATTTTTTGGAAACGAAGAGATATTGCGACAAAGACTGAATCTGCTCTTGCCGCCGGGCAGCCAGATTCCGCAGACTCAGACACTGGTCGCCGGAACGCCATCGTTCCTGGCGGGCGGATTCAACCGCTCGCTGGCCAATATTTTTCGCAGCGACGCCCCGAACTTTACCTTTGGCGTGACGATCTCGTTCCCGCTGAGAAACCGTACGGCCAAAGCAAATCTCGACGGTGCCCGCGTTCAGGAACAGCAGCTTCTGGCTCAGACACGCGGACAGGAACAGACGGTAATCGTCGAAGTCCGAAATGCCGTTCAGGCGGTGGAAACTACCCGCCAGCGTGTCTCTACCGCTCGCCGGGCACGAGAAAATGCCGAGATTCAGCTCGAAGGCGAGCGAAAGCTATACGAGGCCGGTCGCTCGACAACATTCCTGCTCTTCCAACGCGAGAACGCCCTGACAAACGCCCGAAACGCCGAAATCCGCGCCGAAACCGATCACAACAAAGCAATCGCCGATCTCCAACGTTCCACCTCGACGGCATTCCGGGCCAACAACGTCCAGTTCGCCTCACCTCTTCCCGATCCGAAATAATAAGAGTTCTGAGTCCCGCCTTCAGGCGGCCTCTTCGCGAGGAAAGAGACCGCCTAAAGGCAAAACCCACCAACAGTCTGAAAGGCCGGCTTGCACCGCAAAGATACCGGCGCAGTGGAGATTTGGTCTTAACCGCCCGCGTGACCGTGGGAGCTGATGCACCATGGCGTGCGGAAACAGGAACGGTTACGTATGACTGATGCTTTTGGCACAGGTTTCCATGATGATCGCAGTCTCATCACGGTTCAACTTTCGCAATAAACGCGCGTAATTCAGCAAGCATGTGGCGACCTTGGGATGTGTCGGACCGAGTGCCTTCTCAAAGCAGGAAAGCGACCGCCCGTAAAGCGGCTCCGCCTCGTCATATCTCCCTTGAGACTTATAAAACACCGCCAGATTATTTAGCGTCATCGCTACATCCGGGTGCTCTTGCCCAAGTAAATTCTCTTTTATGGTCAATGCCCGCAGATAAAGCGGTTCGGCTTCGGCATGATTGCCCTTTGCATAATACAGAGCCGCCAAATTGTTCAGGTTGACAGCGATCTCATAATGCTCCGGCCCATATAGGTGCTCGAAAATGAAGAGTGCTCGGCGATAAAGCGATTTGACTCATCATATTTACCTTGACCGTCAAGCAGGGCTGCCAACGCGGCTATATCAGCGGCAACGTCGGCGTGATTCGGGCCCAGTGCTTTCTCGCGAATCTCGACCGAATGTCGAGCGAACACTTCACCCTCGGCGTAGCGCCCACGCGCATGCTCCAGTCCGCCCAGGTTGTGATAGATGCTGGCGGCCTCCAGATGCTCCGAACCGAGTTCGCTTTCAATGATTAGCAGTGCCCGGCGATAGAGCGGTTCGGCCGCATCGAAACGACCCATGTATTTGTAGAGCACGGCGAGATTATTGAGGCTTACCGAGGTTTGCAATGAGTCCGGTCCGAATGCTCGTTCCGACGTGGCGAGAGCTAGCAGGAAGAGCGGCTCGGCATCGCTATACCGGCCGCGTTCTTGAGAGGTATTTGCCTCCGCCGCTAGCTCTTGAATCCGTGCCGCCGCATCCGCCCCGGGTGTCATGATCCAACATCTCGTCAGTTATGGAAATCTTGCCTCAAGATTCGCCGTTTCCGGTGGGCTTCCGAGTTCTTTTCAATTGTACAAGTGAAAAAAGGCTTCCCTTACTCGACATCCCTGTCTTCCCATCCCAGATTGTCCTTATCCCCCGTCTGAGCGTCGTCGGTCGGTGCGGGCTGATCGGCCCAATTTACGCCGCCCGGCACCGAAGTGTCGCCGCCATCCCAGAGACCGCCGGGCGCGGCGTCGTCGAGATCGAAGGGAATCTCGGCGTCGTCGGTCTTGACGGCCAGAGCGGTTTCAATATCGGGTATGACGCGGGCGAGAAATCTCTCTTCGTGAAATTTATCTCGAAGGGCGTGGCGAATGCGGCGTTCGATCTCCAATTCCGATTCGCCCACGACCTGAAAGGCGAGCGGAATCGTGATGTCAGCCTTGTAAAGATCGGCGATGTCATAGACAAACGAAAGCATCTTGCCGGTATGAATAAACCCAAGCGCGGTGGAATAGCCGGCGGAGACGATCGCGGCATGGCAGACACCGTATAGACAGCTGTTGGCGGACGACAGCGCGCGGTTTATGGGCGACGAATCCTTCCAGTCAACCCGATTATATTGCCGCCCCGCCCATTCGACGCCGGTCGCCGCGCCTGCCTGTGAATAAGCCGTCCGCACCCGCACACCCTCTTTGCCGCGAATCTGCTGCAGACTCAGTTCCTCAGGCAGTTCCTCGCCAAAACGCATCTCATACATCCGCCGCACGACGCGCAGCCGCAATTCCGGAATCGAGCTAAGATATGCCTGGCGCAGCAGATGCCGGGCCGCCCGAGTTTCGCCCATGCCCTGAGCATAAAACCGCACCGCGCCCTCGCCCGACCACATCGCCAGACACCCGTTATCGGCGAGAGTTTTAACTGCCGCATGTGTAATGGTCGTCCCCGGCCCGATCAGCAGCGTCGTCAGATTTGCACACGGCACGCTCGTCTTGCCCTCCGCGTCAAACAGAGCTATCGCCTTTGCGTCCTGCTCGATCTTGCAATGCTCGACGTAAAGATAGCTGAAACTATCCCGCACCTTTGGCAGTGTGTTGAGGTCTTTTAGTTTCATAAAATTCACTTTCCTGAAGCGCCTCGCGTCGTGGATTGTCCGAAAGCGGAGCGGGGGCAAGCCCCATTCGCGCCAAGTTAAGGCTGTAAGCCCCTGACACCAATGGAGTTATCATATGTTCTTTGCGAAGGTGTTCGGCCTTCACCGCGTAGCGGTGACGTGAATTTAGCCGTGGGTTTCAACCCA
>JANPCJ010000078.1:0-2100 GCA_031430895.1 Chloracidobacterium sp.
GCGCCGAGCGATGCGAACAATTTCTATGCCGGGATGGGCGATGTGGATCAGGGCTATTTCGGTACCGGAATTTTGAAATCGACCGACGCAGGTGCCACCTGGACGAGGGTCAATGCCGCCGGGTTCCCGAACCGAGGAAATTGCACGACGATCGCGGTCGATCCGGCCGACGCGAACAGGGTTTACGTCGCCCAGTTCAACTCCAGTAACCCCGCCGCAAACGGAACCTTTACCAGCGGGGTTTACCTCTCAACCAATGGCGGCGTCAACTGGTCGAACAGGCTCAGCGGTCAGGCAAGCGACCTCGTGATTCATCCGACCAACTCGCAGATTCTCTACGCCGGGATGAGATTCCGGACGGGTGAACTTCCGGGCCTTTATAAATCTACGGATGGAGCGACGTCGTGGACGAGAGTCTATGATTCGCCGTACACGACCAATTCAGCCTCGACAGGAGAGTTTCGCGTCGCCGTGACGCCGGCGAGCCCGGATCGCGTTTACATATATTTCGGGACAAGGCAGACGACGCCGTCTGAGGTCCGACTCGAGCGCAGCGATAACGCCGGCGCTACCTGGACGGACCGCGGCGTGATTTCAAATGAAGACGGCGGGGTCGATCCCGGCCAATTTGGCTATAACACTTACCTTGCGGCCAGCCCAACGAATGCGAATACAGTCTATGTTGGATCACGCGACGTCTTTCGAAGTACGGATTCCGGAGTGGCCTTTACGAATATGAATAATGGTTTTGCGTCTCCCTACCCGAATGGCGCCTACACGCCGAGGTCGCAGAAGTTCCACGTCGATCAGCAGTCATTCACATTCCAGCCGGGCAGCGGCACAACCTTCTATTGCGGCAACGATGGCGGGATATGGAAGACGACCGACGGCGGCACGAATTTCACATCGCTGAACGCAACGCTGTCGCTAACCCAGTTTAACGGCATCGGATTAAACCCAATCGACCCTGCATTTTCCTACGGCGGTGCCCAGGACAACGGAACCCAGCGGCGAACGGGCGGAACCGGCTGGCTCGAGTTTAGCGGCGGCGACGGCGGAAAGCTGGTTATAAACCCACTTGACCCGTCGGTTGTGTTTCATAGCTTCCAAAGGGGACTCATGACCCGATCGATAAATAACGCCACCACATTCAACGGTCGTATTGGGTCAACGGACTTGTTTGGTGAGCCCGCCGTCGGACCACGAATCGCCTTCTACCCTCCGATCGTTGGTAATGGTGTAGATGCCAAGCTTTATGTTGGAACATGGCGGCTGCTTCGTTGCGACAATTGCGGCGAGTCGGGTGTATTTATTGGTGGCAGCGGTGTTGAACCTAACTGGACGGCACCCGGCGGAACATTTGATCAGACCAATGAAGGTACGGACGTCCTAAGCGCGATCGCGGTTGCGAGAAGTAATAACCAGGTTATCTACTCAGGATCACGCGGCGGCCGGGCGATGGTCAGCACAAACGGCGGCGTAGCTTGGACCGACATCACGGCCGGATTGCCCACTCGTTCCATTGCAAACATCACGGTCAGCCCGACCGATCCCGCATTGGTTTACCTTACCGTATCCGGCTACGGGAGCAGTCACGTTTTCAGATCAACGAATTCCGGCGGCGCGTGGACCGACATCAACGCCAACCTGCCTGACATTCCGACGAGCGCCTTCCTGATCGATCCTCTGACGCCGACAACGCTCTACGCCGGTACGGATATTGGCGTATTTCGCTCGACTGACACCGGGGGCACCTGGGCGGCATTTAATAACGGGTTGCCGCCGGTACCGATTATGGAATTCTCGGCACAGGCAAACGGGTTGATCCAAATCGGCACTTACGGCCGCGGGGCTTACGAATTACCCAGGCCCGGCGCAGCTACACCAACTCCAACGCCAACTCCGACACCGGCGGCAACGCCAACGCCAACGCCGACTCCGATTGCGACGCCGACGCCTACGCCTCCGCCGGCAACGGGGCGCACCGCGTTTGATTATGACGGGGACCGGAGGGCGGACATCTCGATTTATCGGCCGTCGATTGGCGATTGGTATATTCAGGGTTCGCAAAACGGATTGTCGGGCATTCGGTTCGGTAAT
>JANPCJ010000079.1:0-9874 GCA_031430895.1 Chloracidobacterium sp.
TGCCGTCAATTCGATCTGTTGTCCGCCACGCCAAACATTCTGAGAAATGGTATCAATTTCAAGGTCGCCGATGATTATCTTTGGCGAACGAACCTCGCCCTGGCGCCGCAGCAAAGCACGCAGACGCGCAAGTAATTCCCGAAATTCGAACGGCTTTGTCAGGTAATCGTCCGCTCCGGTATCGAGGCCGGAGATACGGTCGTCTATCGCATCGCGGGCGGTGAGCATTAGGATAGGTTTCCTGTTTCCTGCCTCGCGAAGCTCACGGCAAACCTCGAAGCCGTCTTTCTTTGGCAAATTGATGTCGAGAATGAACAGGTCGTAGCTATTGATCGAAGCCATGTATGTCGCTTCGTCTCCGTCCACGGCAATATCAACGGCATACGAATTTTCTCGCAGACCTTTCGCAACAAAGGCCGCAATCCGATTGTCATCTTCGGCGATAAGGATTCGCATGGGTTGAGTTTACGACAATTCAGATGAACAGAAGATAAATTTTAAGGATTACGGTTCTATTCATAGTCTTTAAACGATAGAAAGGCAAGCCTCTTTAGGGCTTGCCTTTCTAATTGTCGGTAAACAGTTGAGCGAATCTCTTCGCCCTGTTAATTGATTTACCGGGCGATTGCCGGGATGTCGCCGGTTAGACCGAATCGAGCCGCCTGAAAGCTGCCATCCGAGCTGCGGAGTATGTACCAGTTGCCATCGGACGGGCGGAAGACAGCTATGTCTGTTCTTCCGTCGCTGTCGTAATTTCCGGCAACAGGGACATCGCCGTTCAGACCGAAATACACTGCCTGAAATTGGCCGTCGGAACTTCGTAGGGTGTACCAAATACCGGTTGTCGGACGGAACACCGTGAGGTCCTGCTTTCCGTCGCCGTCGAAATCGCCCCGGATGGGAACGTCGCCGCTGGTCCCAAACTGCCGGGCACCCATTTGTCCGTCGGAACTCCGCTGCCAGTACCAGATGCCCGTCGAAGGCCGGAATACCACGATGTCGTCGCGGCCGTCGCCGTCCATGTCGGCGGGAACTGGCTGATCTTCGGCGAGGCCGAATCGGGTTGTGGTCAAAGCGGAAGAGCCGCTGTTTCTGACATACCATGTGCCGGCCGATGGCCGATAGACCGCGAGGTCAGCTCGGCCGTCGCCGTCAAAGTCTCCGCGGGCAGGAATGTCGGACGCCATGCCGAATTGTTCCGTCGTCGTTCCGTCGTCGGAACTGCGCCTCACTTCCCAGACGCCGCGACCGCCGTCGTTCCTGAACACCGCGACATCGGTGCGTCCGTCACCGTCATAGTCTCCGGACACAAGCTTGTCGTTGACGCCGCCCAGGATCTGCGTGGCAAAACCGGAAGCGTTTTCCGAATACCAGGCCCCGTTCGACGGTCGAAAAACCGCAAGGTCATTCCTTCCATCACCATCGAAATCGCTTCCGCTTGAACGCTGGTGAAAGCGGCCGCGAATCTCGCCGTTCGGGTTATTAACGCTTGTGATCACAGCCGACCACAATCCGGTGCGAAGCTGCTGCACCAAAGCGGCGGAAACCGCGACCGTTACCGAAGCGAAATTGCCGTCTCTACCACCGACGACGCCAAAATCGCGAACAACGATAGGTGTTCCCGTGGTCGTTACGATTCTCGCTCCGGTCTGATTGCTTCCGAGACCGTGAAATTCCCCGAAGATCGTTGCCTGAGTTTCGGCGGCGTTTAGAGTTACCTTAAATTCGCCCGTCGCAGAGGTTTGGACGGGTGGCTGGACCTGGTTTCCGGTCAGATTTGCCTCGAAAGAGCGTCCCATCGCGGGCGTCGGGGTTGGCGTCACTCCGGGTGTGCCGGTAGGTGACGGGCTCGGGGTCGGGCCGGTTAATCTGGCGAATACACCTGACAAGATCGTCGATGCGCCGTTGCGAACAGAGATTGAAGAACCAACGACTATATTCGGAATTATGTCGCCTTCGTCAGATCGAAGTCTCAAACGCCCTTCACCGCCGCCTTCGAGTATCAAATTTCCAGCTTGAGTATTATTGACCACAACATTTAAGGTCGTGCCCGACGGCAAATTGATTTGCCGGAGCCGAACTTCTAACTCCAGCCGGCTGCTGTGAATTTCTAACTCCGCATAGCCGCCTGGCAGAACACCGTTGAGCGTCGGCCCCGTCAGTCCCGCGAAGAGATTGTTGTCGTTTGGCGTTCCCGTCGGGCTCGGGCTGGGACTCGCAGTCGGGCTAACGCTCGGACTGGGGCTTGCCGTCGGGCTAACGCTCGGGCTAGGGCTTCCCGTCGGTGACGCGGTCGGCGAAACACTCGGTGTCGGGCCGCCGCCAAATGCGCCGCTAACCAAAACCGTGCCGCCATTTCTGACCTGAGCGATAGATCCGGCGTTGACAACCGGAACGCTTTGGCCGTCCTCGGTTCGCAGTTTGAGTTTGCCACGCCGATCGGCGGCGATGATGATCTGGCCAACGGAATTACCATTGACAAAGGCTGTCACGGATGTCCCGGCCGCGAGATTTACGTCTTCGATTTCCACTTCCAATTCGCGGTCACCGTTGGCGTATAGCTCGTAAACCGCTTCTCCGTGAGGATTCACGCTGCCCGTGGGTGAAACTAAGTTTGCGGTCCTGACAAGTATCGGGACCGAGTCATCCGCCTGGGCTCGGTTGATCAAAAGCGGCACGGACGCCCAAACCGCCACGGCGAGCATTACAAAAGTTACTTTCAACGCATGTCGAGTTGTATTTTGTTTGTTTTTCATTTTTATTACCTTTATTCTTACTTTTTTCCATCCGCTTCCCGCCGCGAGATTCGCGGAGCGGGCGGCTTCAAATACACAGTGCAAAAAATGCGGCAGTAAAGACATTAAACCCGGATTACGCATTATAAATTTTCGGTGACTTTCAAAACCTGGAACGAAAGATTCCGTGGGCGTTCGAGTTGAGGAAAAACTTCACGGTTGGTTTCGGCTCCGCCATCTCCGCGTCCGACTCCTCGAACTCTGCGTCTTTCTCAGCGTTCTCCGCGTTGAAATTTGCTGCATAGCGGTCAAGATCGGTTTTAACGCGGAGGCCGGAGAGGAAGACGCAGAGTTCGCTGAGGATATTTTCTTACCAGAATGACCCTAATGCGTAATCTGGGTTAAAAAATGAAGTTGGTAGACGAGTGTCGGACGGGTGCGATGCGGCCAGTCTAGTCGTCAACTTTTCTGGCCGCTAAAACAGAATTCCAGGTCTTCCCGTGAGACTTTTCGGGTGCGGCCATCAAGAGAACCCGTCTGAAAAGGAAAATTCGGGGCGATCCTGTTGTTTCTTTTCGAGTTTTCCGTGTATTTCGTGGTTGATTTTTCTGAAATTGCCTTGGAACACAGCGAAAGCAAGGAACAGAGATGAAAGGCCGTCTTTTCAGGACGGCCTCATGGGACAGTTCGCAATATTTTGGCGGGATTAACTATTCGGGGCAGGTTGTTCGAGGGGTTAAACAGGCGGTGTTGTTTGTGATGGCGCAGAGAGCGTCTATTCGCGCCGTCTCCATAAATATGTTTCTCGAGGGCAGCGGGCATTTCCATTCAACGCCGGTTTCTTCGAGGCGTTCGACGAGACCGGTGAGAGGCAGATTAGGATTGGCGGATTTCACGAGGGCCGCGATTCCGGATACGACAGGCGCGGACATCGACGTGCCCGACCACAACCCATAACGCCCGCCGGGAAGGGCGCTTACGATTCCCTCACCCGGCGCAACGACGCGGACCCAACGGTCAAGGCGTCGATCGATCACGTTTGCCATGGTAGAAAACGAGGCAAGCCTGTCGTAGCGGGTATTTGAGCCGACACTTAGAAGATTGTCGTCCGTCTCGCCACGCTCGGCGGCAGGATATACGCGGCGGGCGCCATTGCCGATTTGCCCGCCATTGCCCGCCCCGGCGACGATCAAAAGCCTGTTATCGCTAAATTCCGGGAACAACTGTTCGCCGGGAACGACCGCGTCGTCGCAGCCGTTAAATAGATCTTGCAGAAATGTATTGCTTTGCGGCGCGATGTCGCTGGGATAGCCAAAGCTCATGTTTATGACCGTCGCCCCATGTTGAGCGGCCCAGATCATCGCATCCTTAATTCTCCAGAGATTGCCTTCGCCATTCTGATCCAGAACCCGAATCGGCATTATCCTCGCTCCCGGCGCGGTGAGCGCAATGATGCCCGCAACATGGGTTCCATGACCGTAGATCGGATTTTGCCTTAAAACGCCTTCTTCACTCGGATCGGCGTCATTCGCGACAAAATCGTAACCGGGCACGAGTCGTCCCGCAAAAGCCGGGTGATTCAGGTCAATGCCGGTATCCAAAACCGCGATTGTCACGCCCTGACCGGTCGAGATGGCCTGTGCTTCTTTGAGCCTGACCTGCATCGGGAACCACTGGCGCAGATAACCTTTAGAACTTCCGCCGATCGCCCACGACTGTCCGATTGCCCACGATTGCCCTAATGTCCAATCCAATCCGGTATTTTCACCGGGGTACACGTTGCGATTGGCTTCCTTCTGTAAAATCCGGTTGTCGCCCTGCATCGCCGCGATAATTTGCGAAGGCGTCTGCGCGGTTTGCGCACGATCTATCCGCATTCGATATGTTGGCGGGCTGCCAACCTGCGATATTGGCGTCGGAACAAGTTTGTACTGAGCCGCGACCGCGCCGAGCTGGCCGAGATTGCCGGCGCTCAGGTCGATCAATATCTCGTCCGGCACACATCTACAATCGTCGCCCGTCTGCGCGGGGATCGTAATGGACGAAACGAATATCAATAAAAGCGAGAAAACCGCCGATGCCCACATTTTAGAACCAAATAGCCTCATTATTTTTCTCGTAAATACCTCAAATATTTATTGTCCCGTTCATACAGTGCGCCTCGATTCGGAATAAAGACAAACCATCCGCAAAAATTTTACGCCCCGATAAAAACAAACGGCGACCAGAAATAGGGATGCTCTCCTCGGCTGATAAAATCTCTTTGGACTGACCTAAGAGATGCTCCGATGGTGTCGCCGCGTTGCAGATTTTCGTAAAACTTCCGCATAAACGTCCCAGTCGCCGCGTCGTTAACTTTCCAAAGGCTGACAACAAGAGAATTAGCCCCCGCCGACATAAAACCGCGGGCCAGCCCCAATATCTCTTCGCCGAGGTAAATATTGCTTAAGCCGGTCTCGCAAGCGCTGAGCGTGACCAAACCCGCACGAAGATGCTGGCCGCAAATATCTCTCACCGTCACCCAACCATCCGAGAGATGAAGACTGGAGAACATCGGATTTTCGGGGCGAAACTGCGCGTGGCAGGCAAGGTGCAACACATCAAACTTTGGAGCATATTTTAGATAGGCGGAAAAAGTTGATTGAGCGCCCGTGAAACTCCTCGTCGTCCTAAAGATTTCGGCGAGCGCCTTTATTTCCTCATTGACGAGCGGAATATGTTCGTCGGCGAAACCCATGAGAAGCGCCGTTCTCAATCTGGTCTTTGGTTTTTTATCTAAGACATGCCAGACCGACGCGCTCGGGGCATACTGCACTTCGCGAGATTCGATCAAATAGCTGCTGCCGTCATGCAGCGCGTGAAATGGTACATAGTGAAGCGATGCCGCCGGGACAATGACTAGATGCCGTTCTCCCAATTTACCTTTGATAGGCTTTAACAACTTTTCGGAGAGTTTGTGTAGATGAATATCGGCGCGAGCTTTAATTTGATCGGCAAATCTGGCCGCCATCTTATTTCCGTAACGCATTGCTTCGAATTGAAACCGCAATGCCTCGAGAAGCTTCACAATTTCGTCCTCACTGCAAAGATCGGGTTCGAGATGGATAACTTTATCCGTAATCACAAATGCCGAAAATTTGCCGTCAAGTTTAATGTATTCGACAATCGCCCTTTTCGGCCCGATCTGATCCTGGAGTTCGGCTAATGGTATTTGCCCGTCTTTGCCGAATCTGCCGTCGCCAGTTTCCGTACTTTCAATCTGGCGCGTCAGGTCAGCCAACTGTTTTTCGAGGCGAATAATCTTCTCTTGCGCTTCAGCGATCGTCCCGCCCGCGATATCCGATTGCCGCCGGTATAACCAGTTCAATTCTTCACGCAGGCGGGCAGCTTCCGCCGCAAGATGCTTTGAAGTTTGCGAGGCGACAGGTTTAGATGTCTCATCAAGCAAAGATTCCAGCAATGTACGCGACCGAAACTTCTCGACCGCCGCGAAAGCGTCTTTGAAACGTCCCCGCAACAAGTAAACCCTGACCAGATTTTCAAACGGCTCAAGCCTCCTGGCCATGAACGAGCGTCGAAACTGCTCCGCCGCAAAGGGCGAGCGGGAGTTTTCGATCGTTTTGATAGCTTTTCTAAAATAAGCCGCGGCATTTTTCAGATCGCCCGCTCTTAGAGCAAGCTTTCCGAGGGAATTTAACGCGGCCTCGACTATATTTACCTGTTCCGCCCGCTTCGCCATCTTGTGGAGGGCAAGCAATATGCTCGCGGCGTCGGCAGCGAAACCGAGATGAGCCAGGGCTTCGGCTTTGAGCCAGGTCGCCGTCAACTTCCCCCGCAAATTCTCGGTATCGCCCAGCATTTTCAAAGCCATGTTCGACGTATCGAGTACCAATTGATAATTCCGGTGTGCCAATTCCAAAAAGGCGAGTTCCAGTCGAATATGCGCTTGTGCCGTTGGGTTCTTCTGGGCGGCAAAAAGTTTGTCGGCTTTGCGAAATTCTCGCCGGGCGAGTGTTGTCTTTCCCAAAACGGCGGCGGTGCGCGCATAATTTGCCCTTGCCAGCGCCTCTTCGCGACGCATTTTTAATCCACGGAGCGACCCGATGACACTTTCATAGATCGCGAAGGCTTCCTCCGCCAGATTTATCTCGCCGTAAATATCGGCCATCTCCAAATCAGCGATCGCTGTTTCTTGAGGCATTTTCAGGTCATCATATTTTCGACGCGAAAGCTCAAGAAACTTCAGCGCGTCGGCATATTTGCCTCGAAACAATGCCATATTCCCCATGCTGGCTTCGATTTCAGCCTGGGTCAGCAACATGTTTCCCTGTCTGGCCGTCGTCAATGCCTGCGAATAAAATCTTTCGGCCTTTCTGAAATCATTTATTTGCGCATAGCTGCGGGCAAGATCGTTTTCCGACATCGCCAGCCATTTCAATTCGCCCAGTTTTGTAAATCGCTTGCGGGCGGACAGGCAATAATTGATAGATTCACGATGCAGTTCGCGGCGAGCGACGATATTGCTCAGATTCATCTCGATCTTCCCGGCTGCGAGTTCGTCGCCATACTTTTCAAAAATCTTCAGCGCGTCCGCGCCCGATCTCAACGCTTCGTCATATCGCCCCAACATCGCGAGCCCCATTAACTCCGCCACACGCGGCTGGGCCGAATCGTGCTCGCGGCCAAGAACGAGAAAGGCATGACTCGCCCCATTCAAATTCGCGACCGCGGACTCAAGTTTTCCCTTTGTAATGTCAGAAATACCGCCGACCCACAACGACAGCGCCTTGATCTCGTCCGTGGAACTAAGCTTGTAGAGGCTCGCCAGCGCGAGTGAGGCCCGACGAGCCTTAGTCGGCTCCGAAGTCCATGCCGCGTAGCATAGCTCTTTAATCATCCACGCCAGGCGCGAGTCGGCTATGCTCCGATGGCCAGCGAGCAAAAGCATTCTTTCTTTTCCCGTTTCCGCTAAAAGCAGCTTTGCGGCAAGGCGTTTTCGAGTCATATAACAATTAAACTAAGCTCTCGTATCTTAAAGCAATGTGCGGGACAAAAAGAACTTTTCGAGTTCGGCCTATTTAGTCGGTCACATCACGGAGCCAAATAAAAAGGCCGCTCGGGCGCGGCCTTAACTCTCTACTCTCCACTCTCCACTTCTTACGGAGGCGTGGGCGTTCCTCCGCCGCTTGAGACAGTCTTCACGTGTCTCGCGGTGCGCCATTCGGCGAGCGTGACGGGGTCGTCGCGATAGAAGTTCTTCATCATCGCATTGAGTATCGTAGCGGCCTCCACATCTTAAAGCTCTTGTCGAGTCCCGGAATAGTGTATTTCAATGCAATGGCCGTTTGGCGAAACTCCTTTTCCCGCCTGAGTGCGGCCGCCTTCAACAGCGACTTGGCCACTACGGCGGTCGTACTCGCACCCGATGTCTGATCGGCAACATGCCCTTCCAGATTCGTATGAGCCGCCGCCATCCGCGCAAATTCCGCCGCCGCCCCCGGCAACCCAACCGAATACTCCGCCGAATGCACACCATCAAAAGCAAGCACAGCCTCATACATATCCAAAACATTCCTCGCCCGATCACTCGCCATAACTCTTCTCCTTATTTTCCTATCTAAATGCGTCCGTCCCGAACACGGTTGCGGGCCTACCACAACGCCGGCACGTTCTATGAGCCAGAACGTCCTTCCCACTTTCCCAAAAGTCCTTCCTCCTCTCCCAAAATAACTTCCGGATTCTACAAAATCACTTCCTGGTTCTCAACAACCATTTCCGGGTTTCTCAAAAGTACTTCCGGACTCGCCTAAAGTACTCCCCGACTCTATAAAATTCCGTCCCATTTTGTCAAAAGTACTTCCTGCCTCATCAAAAGTGCTTCCCGGCCCGCCAAGACCGCTTCCCGACATTTCCGGCACGTTTGGTGTGCCAGAAACGAGCGGGACAGCGCCGCGATGCTGATGTTCCTTTTGATTTTTCATGGATTCGACGACGCAAAGCGTTTAGTCATGTCGAATGAGGCGTGGCATAATTGAACGAATCTTGAATAGGTGATCGTTGGAAGATGGAGAAGAAATCTCTCAATAAAAACTTACACGCCGCTAAGAACTCTAAGAAGGATGAGTTTTATACTCAGCTTTCCGACATTGAAAAAGAACTCAAACACTACAAAGACCATTTCAAAGGCAAGGTTGTTCTCTGTAATTGCGACGATCCGCGTGTCAGCAATTTCTTTCATTACTTCTCATACAATTTCGAGACGCTAGGACTCAAGAAACTCATCACGACCTGCTACAAGAACCAAAACCGCGATCTATTCAGCGAACACGAATCGACGCGGGCGATCTATCTGGAATACAACGGCGACAAGAACGAAGATAAAGTCCCCAATCCCGAAGAGATCGGAATAATCCCCTTAAACGGCGACGGCGATTTCCGCAGCGACGAATGTATCGAACTGCTGAAACAGGCTGACATCGTCATAACTAATCCACCTTTCTCGCTTTTTAGGGAATATGTAGCACAGTTAATGGAATACGAGAAGAAGTTTATTATCGTTGGCACTACAAACGGAATAAGTTATAAAGAGATTTTCAATTTAGTCAAAGAAAATAAAATCTGGCTTGGTAACGGTTTCGAGCATGGCAATGCCTACTTCAAGACTCCATACGGAGAAAACTACGCTAGCGGCGTTTATAATCCAGATACTGGACTTGTCAAATTTCGCAACGTGGCTTGGTTCACGAATCTGGAACATGAGAAACGACATGAAGAGTTAATTCTTTTCAAACCCTACAACGAAACTGAATATCCGAAATATGACAATTATGACGCAATCGAAGTTTCGAAAATCAAGGATATTCCGATGGATTACAATGGAGCAATGGGCGTACCAGTCACGTTTCTTGAAAAATACAACCCTGACCAGTTTGAGATTCTTGGGATAACCGATCGCGACAATAACTCAGGATTAAAGACTAAAACATATACTCTTAAAAACGTTCCAAACCCCGGCGATCTAAACCGTCGTGCCGCGATCAAAACTGACGATACTTATAAAGCAACGTATGCCCGGCTCTTGATTAGGAAGAAGAAATGAAGATCGAAGCCTGTTTCCGTTTCTTATAAGTTGCCACTAG